>DYDV01000091.1 GCA_020404465.1 Rickettsia endosymbiont of Omalisus fontisbellaquei | reverse complement strand
CGCAACTTTAAAATGTCAAGGCACGCTTCGCTGTAAACGCCTATGACATTTTAAAGATTGCTCCGCTGTTTAGCTGAAGAAATGAGTTTGCAAGTTAAAGCAGCTCATTAATTCAACATTAAACAGAGGTAAAATTATGGATTTTTCTTATTATAATAGTGGTCTTTATACAGAGACTTTTTACACAAAACACCATCATATAGATTTTTTTAGAAAGGATATATATTTATTCGATGAGGTAGAATATAACCGTGAATTATTGTTAGAGCATTATAAAGAAGAATTAGAATATATAGAAGATGAGGACGAAAGAGTAGAGGAAATAGAACAAATATTTTGGGACAATTTAAGCTATTTGGCATTATATTTTGAACCTTTAATTTTTGATGAAGACATAGCCTTACAGTGCGGATTAACTCCTTTTGAGTATAAAGGTATAAAACTATTAGCTTTGTCAGCTTGCGGAATGGATTTAAATTATAAGCTCGATGCTTATCAATTATTAACTAATGGTACGATTGATCGAAAAAGTAGGGTTTTTACTTGTGCTTTTTTAAGAGAGTATTTTGAAAATATTGTAGGAAAAGAAATAACACAGAAAATATTACAAATGAAAAAATTTTAACATTAAAAATTAATAAGAACAAAATAATAAATTATTGTAGGAGTTCAAAATGAAAAAAACAATTTTAAAAGAAGAAGATAAAATAATCAAAATTTATGATTTAGATAATTATAGTCATGACGATATAGATGAAAACGATCTTTCTAAAATGTGGCGTTTAATGTTAGATTCAGATTATAATTATCATTTAGGGATGACTAAGAGAGAACATTATGAAAGCGAGGACTATGAAATTATAGAAGATAAAATATTTTTTCTAAAAAATATCGCCGGTTAAAATAACACTACAAGATAAGAGCAGATTTTACAGTCTGCTCTTATTTTTTGAAAGCAATAAATCTTTTCCTTTCCTTTTCCACTTATCAATAATTTTAGGATTGAGTATTAATTGTTCTTTGCAGTCAAGTAGCATACCATAAAGAATAAAAGCATTTTCTGGATGTAAATAATCAAGACCTGCTTTAACAATTAATCCGCCAAGCATAATCTTTTTTCTTGCATCTGTTTTGCGTTCTATATGAGATAGTCTTTGCATTTGAGAGCGATAATAAAAAATTTTTCTAATAATACGTTTAAGCTGAGTTTGCGTTTTGTTTGCTAGGTTTACTCTTGGGGATTACTTGCATAGCAAGTTGTTTAAATTCTTTAAAAATAGGGTGGTCTTTATTTTTTTATAAGATATTAGAAAACCTGCAAGTACTTTATTATCGATAGTAAAAGAATAATTATCAGTAAAAGTTTTAATTATTTCTTCTGTACGTTTTGTAATCAAGGTTTTTTTATCCTCTTCTGCTTGCTTTAATATTTCCTCAATTTTTTTCTTTGTATTTACTTCTAAGTTTTGAATTTTCTGAAAAGTAGGGATGTAACTTGTTGCCATAAACACTTTACCTTATTTTATTAATCCTAACTATATTATAACACATTTCAAAACCTTAACATAAATAAGAATATAAAATTTTCAATTTATTTAAGTTTATATTTCTGAAAAATAGAAATTTCTTTCTTCGTAAAACGCCTTAAGTTAACAAAATATAATAAAGCCGCAAGCTATGCTTTCTTTAATTAATCTTCAGCTTTTAGATTTATACCTTTACCTTTCAGAAAAAAATGGGGGTGCTCTTTGAGGGGGCGACTAGCCCCCTACCTTACCCCTTTAAGGAATCAAAGAAAAAAATAAAATAGCCGGAAATGGATAAGCAAATATGATAAAATTTGTGAATACCGCACTTAGGCAAACTTTTTTTTAAAAAGTTTGCCGTGCGTTCAGAGAGCAGAAGATTAGTTTTGAAATAAACTATCTACGCTAAAAATAAAATCTCCCAAAAACATTAGCAGTAATGGCGATATATCATTTTAATGTATCATCAGTTCGTAGAAGCAAAGGTCAAAATGCTGTTGCAACTGCTGCTTATATTTCTGCAAGCAAATTGGTATATCGCACTATTGATAAAGAAACCGGCGAAGAAATTAGTATAACTTATGATTATAGCAGGAAGAAAGGAGTAATATATAGCGGCATTAAAGCTCCTAAGATTGCAGATGGAGTAGAGTGGTTAATTGATAGGGAAAGGTTATGGAATAAGGCAGAAGAAAAAGAAAAAAGAAAGAATTCAAGAAGTGCAGATAAAGTAACATCAGCTTTACCAAGAGAACTAACGGAAGAGCAAAATATAGAATTAGTAGAGCATTATATAGACGAATATTTAGTGCCTACCGGTATGGTTGTCGATTATAATCTTCACTATGATAACCGAAATAATCCGCACGTACATTTTCAAACTACTACAAGAGATTTAGAGAAGACGCTAGACGGGGAAGTAGTATTTAGCGATAAAAAAAATAGAGTATGGTGGAGAAAAGAACATTTAAAAGAGCAACGTCTATATTGGGCGAATGTAGTTAACCATCACTTAAAATTGCAGGGAATTTTATATGAGGTAACACATAAATCATTTAAAGATTTAGGAATAGATTTAGTTCCTACAACTCATAGAGGAGTAGGTAATTATATAGAAGGGTCAGAGCTGCAAAAGCAATATGATCAAATCGTATTAGAGAATGCAAATATGATTCGTAATGATCCTGAATTAGTATTTCAGAGACTTTCCATAAGTAAGCCGGTTTTTACTAAAGAGGATATAGCTATCGTATTATCAGATGCGTTAATGATTAATATAGGAGCAGAGCAAGAGGTGAAGTTAAAAGATATAGAAGCAGTTAGAGAGTTTAGTAAGAGCTTAGTGATAAAGCAGGAAGTAGAAAAGATTAAGAATAAAAAAGATAAAAACAAGATAAAAAGTATTGGTGATATATGGAACATACAAGGGTTAAATGAACAGTATGCTCTAGAGTTCATGAAGCTTTATGAGATGTTGTTGCATTCTGATAAGATCGAGCTAATTAACCCGCAAGATTTACAAGGAAGAACGTTATACGCATTAAAGAAAAGAGTAGATTTAGAGCGTAGATTTATAGGAGCGGTAGACGCATTAAATGTACAAGAAAATCATCATTTAAGAATTACTGAAGCAGATATTAGTAAGTTAAATATCCGAGAAGAAATTGAGATAGCGATTAATGAAACAGGATTTAAGTTGCAGGAAAAGTTTAATGAAAAAATAGGAAACAAACTAGGTATAGGCATTAATTTATTTAACAAAAGAGCAGGGGAGTTTAGTGAAGAACAAAAGAAAGCGATAGTTGGTATTTGTAAGGGGCGAGATATAAGTATACTTGAAGGATATCCGGGAAGCGGTAAGACATTTGTACTGCGTGAGGTAGTTCGGCAATATAAGAAAGCAGGCTATCAAGTAATCGGTACTGGACCAAGTAGCGTATCTGCACAGGTACTTGGCAAAGCTACCGGTATAGAAGCCCGCAATACTAGTTTACTACGTAGAAGTATTTTAGAATCTCAAGGGAAAAGTTTTGAAGTTAATTTAAGTAGTGATTATTACACGGAAGAGCAATATTTAAAAGAGAGTATAGGATGCGATAAGGTTTTAACATTTAGAAAATTCAACAAAGATGTTTTGAATTCAAAAACATTATTAATCATAGATGAAGCTAGCATGCTAGAGCTTGCTAGCATGGATTATTTAGTAAACGAGGTATTAAAAAGCGGCAGTAAACTTCTAGTAGTAGGGGATAATAATCAATTTGCGGCAGTAGGAATAACCGGAGCGTTTAATAAGATAAAAAGAATATGTTCGGTAAATAGTTTAAGCAACGTGCAGCGTCATAGGAATGAAGATTTAGAAGTTCAAGATTCTTATAGAAGAGCTACTGAATTAATGGGCAGATACAATATAAATGCGGCAATATCTATATATAAGCGGCTTGGAGTATTTAATATATTAGATAACGAGGCAGAAGCTAAGGACAATTTAATTGCGGATTATATGGAGCAATATATAAGGCAATCCGTATATTTAGGTAAGGATGATTTAGCCTCTATTAGATCGGTAGTAGTAGGTACATATACAAATGAATCAGTTGATTATTTTAATAGAGAAATAAGAGAAAAACTTAAACTAGCAGGGATATTACAAGGAAAAGAATATGAATTCCGATCCGGCAGTAAAAGAATTACAATAACTAAGGGCGAGCAAATAGTATTTGAATCAAATAAAAAAGAGTATAGAGGATTTGGAGGAGTACTAAACGGAGAAGTAGGAACGGTACTTGATTTTAATGAGCCTAATAAAGCCGGCGGAGGTATTATTAAAGTGTTAGTACATAAAGCAGACGGTAGTAAGAGAATTGTAAATATTGATACGGAAGAAGATATGTTTCCTGTGAAATTTAAGCATGGATATGCCGTGACCGGTTATAAGTTACAAGGGGAGACTATCGATTATATGTATGTGTCTTATGAGTCAAGCGTCGGTTATGAAGCATTTAACGTATTAATGAGTAGACATAAGATTGAAGTTCAGATGTACGCCTCGCAAGAAGAGCTTGAATCATTTGTTTATAAAAGAATAGATTCAGATGTAGAAAGCATAAAAAAGTCTTATGAGATTGAATCATATGAGATGATAGAAAGAGAAGAGTATGACGATAATGGAAATGTAGTAATAGTTAGAGAACAGAAAAAAGTGCCGAGTTGGCTTGTAGGGCTTGTTATAGGAGTAAGTAGAAGAGTAGATAATAATTTTGCTTTAGATTACCAAGGGCAGGAAATTTTAGATGATAATTTGCTAGTAATTAAGGACTATTTAGAGAGTCTCAATGAAGTATTTAGATGGCATAAAAAGATGCACCAGTGGAAAGAGCAGCAGGAGCAGCCGGTGTTACTTAGCGATTTATGTAATAGAATTAAAGGCAGCGGTATTAAAATAGACAATCCACGTTCAATAATAATAGATGGATATGCGTTGATATTTGCAGAGCGAAAAATAAATTTTGAGCTTAGAAAGCAAGAAAGAGCAGAGCAAAGGGAATCAAGCCATAGTACAGTTACTAGCAAGAAAGTTTCAAAAGAAAAAACTCCGGAAGAAAAAGCAGCCGAAAAGCGAGCCTATATTTTTTCAAAGATGAAAGATATGAAAGTAAAGAATTTTGAGAGTTTAAGTAAAACAGATCAAAATATAATTTTGCTACATCATTTAAGTAGTGCAGCTAAGGAGGAGTTGCTAGCTATATATGACGAATTAGAAAAAGCAAAAGATATAATGTCTCGGCATGCACAAGTAATATGTAATAATTATAACGGATGGGTAGATAAAAAATTAGAAGCAGAATATGTAGATTTAGAGAAGATATTACAAGATAAAAAAGATGCAGAGAAAAAGCAAAGAATAGCTGTAACAGTGGTAAAAGAAGTAGTTGAGAAAGCTTTGCGGAGTAAAGAAAGTAAATTCTCTAAGGAAGGAATTATTAAACTGGGAGAAGAGTATAAAAGTTTACAACAAATATTAAAGAAAGAAAAAAATACCATACAAATAGAAGAAAAAATTGTAGATGTCATAAATATAGCAATTCAAAAAGCAATGAAAAATGGAAAAATTGATTTATCTGAGAAGCAAATTATTGAATTGGAAGAAAAATATACAAGCTTGCAGCAAATATTAGAAGAGAAACAAAGTGTTAAGGAGGTAGAAGAAAGAGCTATAATTGTAATAGAGAAAGTGATTCAGAAAGCTATAAAAAATGAAGAAAGTAAGTTCTCTAGTAGAGAACTTACGGAATTATTGAGAAGATATGAAAGTTTACAGCGAATATTAGAGAAAGAAGAGAATGCTGGTTTAGTACAAAAAAGAGCGATAGAAATAGTAAAAATAGCAATACAAGAAGCAGAAAAAGTAGGAGAAATTAATCTATCAAAAGAACAAATCACCAAATTAGAGAAAGAGTATGAAAATTTACAAAGAATACTAGAAGAAAAAGAAAGTGCCACGCAAGTACAGAAAAGTGCAGTAGAGGTAGTAGAGATAGCAATTCAAAAAGCATCACAAGGTGAAGAAAGCGAATTATCTAAAAAACAAATTACTATGGGTGAGCGGATAATTCAATTGAAATTGAATTATGAAACGATTTTAAAACACGCAGGGTTTGCTAAGTATAGATATTATTTAAAGAATATAGAAGAAGGTAAAACAATAAGTAGTTCTACTAGTTGGCAAAAATTAATGAAAGCAGCAAAAGACGTAAGTAACGATAAAGAGCTAAAAGATATAAGAATACTACCTAAACATATCGGAAAAGTAGAAAAGTTTATATTCGATAATAAGCAAAAAGTTACCGTCAAACAGGGAATATTAACACATAATAGGTTAGAATTGACAAGTATTAAACAAGAAATTATGCGGTTAAATGAATATAATGATAAGTTATTGCCTAGTTATTTGAAGCGAATATATAAAACACCTTCAGAAGATGTATTAAATAAATGGGAAGAACTTAAAAAACAAAATGACGATCAAGGAATATCAAAACTAATAGCTAAAGTGAAGTGGCATCCTAATATTTTAGGTGAATTAAAGGGCGTAGGTATCGGAACATTAATTCCTATAAGCAAAAACAGAGTAGCAGCAGTAAAGCGGCTAGATATATTAACTAAGCAACTTATAAAATACGATATCAATAAAGGGCGATTGCAAGAAATTGAAGCTCTAGGCGGAAGCACGAAATATGAAAAATCAATTAAAATTTTAGAGCAAGAGGTAAAATTACTACAAAATAAACAACTTAATAAATATGAAGAGAGATTTTTAGATAAGTTAAAGTTAATACAAGCAACAGAAGGTCTTAATAGAGAAAGCTTTATGGAATATGTTATTACAAAAGATGTACAGGATTTAATCTATGAAAATTCTCATACTAAAAATGAAGAATATAAAAGATTAGATGATATAAGTAGTAACGATAATATTGAAATTTCTACGAATATCAATAGCTTAGCAAATTTCATATCTGAAAAGGATCGATCCATTATTGAAATTCAAGACTATTTAAATGCGAATAACCCTGATACGGTAACAGTTACAAAGCAAAATATGGAGGATTTAATGAGATTTGGGACAAGGCAAGATATGGATAACGCTTTTAACAAATATAAAGCTTACGGCGTAGAGGTGATGAATGAATTTGTTTATAAAACTTGTCAAAGTAGTATTGAGGGAAAGATTACAAACGATTTACAAATATTAAATGATAAATGGAGCGGAGCTTTGACTAAAGAAAAAGAGCTAATCACGGTTAAAGATTTTAAAGAAGTAAATTATACGAATGATTATGATTATCTAGCTGCTGTTGGGCTAGATGAAAGCGTAATGCGTTATATTTCTAAAGATACTGAGCTTCAGAAGAAAATTCAAAACGAAGTACAAAGAGTAATGCAGCGTCAAACTAACAATGAATTGGATAGATAATAAAATATTAGGCGTGAATATTTTGTCTAATAATTGTATAATTAGATAAAGGATAAAGATTACGAACGTTAAATTATAACTAAAAAATGGAGGTGCTAAAAATATACAATAAAGTAATAAATCAAACACAAAACAAATTTAATTATGTAAGGGAACATAAAAGCAAAAGATAAAGGTGATTTAAGTTTATTTACTATTATCAAAAGCAAGAGAAACGCTAAGAATAGGCGTAATTATTATAAATTAAGTTAAGTAAATTTATTGCCAAATATAGAGCAATATGGCTTAGCCTGAATTATAAGACCGTGCCAAAAGCACGTAGGGTATTCTCCTTATAAATATTTCAAAGAATATTTAAACAGGGCATACTATGACAAGTAACAAAAACCATAAAAAAGCAACTGAAACATTAAAAAAAGTAAAAGAAGAAAAAAATAAAGTAGAGGTAAAAAGTAAGAAAAAAACTATACGAAATACTGTTCAAAATTCTACAGAGTCAAAACATACCGAGCTTAAAGAAAAGCCGGAAATAGAAAAGATACCGCAAGTAAAAACAACCTCAGAAAAAAATAAGTCATCTGAAGTAAGTATATCAGGTAAATCAAGCAATTTAGAAAATCAAAAAGACGTTTCAAACGTTAAACTTCAAGACGTTCCATCTAAAATAGAAGATACCAATCCTATCGCAAGCGTAAAACAAGAAACGCATCAAATCGATAAAGTTAAGCAACTTTCACAAATTTCAAACGATGATAAGAAAACTCCTAATATTAATGGAAAAAGTACTGCCAAAACACAGACAAATAAAAATAATAAATATCAAGAAAACAGAGACAAAGTACAACAAAAAAATCCATTTGAATTAGTACTTTCTAGTCTTACCAGCAGTGATTATGAAAATATATTTCGAAAATATGCAGGGAATATAGCCAAGAATAATGAAAAAATCAAAATAAGCAATGAGGAAATATTTAAAGGTAGCCTTTCCATGAATAGGAGTTCTAACAAAGGAGGAGTATGGCAGCTATTTAAGAGTGGAGAGGTAGGTAATATATTTAGTTTTGTACAAACTGCCCTTAATTGTAGTAAAGAAGAATCACTTAAAATATTAGCAGATGCTGCTCGCATTGAACTTCCAAATCATCGTAATAATGTAAATTACGCTTCTGAGCCTAAAGTACAGCCTAAAGTGCAGCCACAGGCAGAAAAAGAAAAGAATCCGGCAGACGAATGGAAAGCAATAGAACCGATTCCTGAGTCTGCTCCAAAAATAGATAGAGATATACATTTAGCTTTTTTGCTAAAATATAATATTATAGATGGAATATATACTTATAAGAATAATAAAAATCAGCTGCTTGGATATACACTGCGTTTAATTAATAAACAAAACAGGGCAAAGACAGTAAGACCTCTTACTTATTGTTATAATGAAGCTGAAAAAAAAGAAGATTGGAAATTGAAAGGATTTACCGATAAAGGTCACAAACCTATTTTTGGTATTGAAAAAACCGTAAATGATGATAAGCCTATATTAATAGTAGAAGGTGAGAAGAGTTGTAGAGCCGCACAAAAATTATTACCTGAATATACGGTGATTTCATGGCTAGGTGGTAGTATGACAGCCGGTAGAGCACAGTGGGAGCAGCTTGCTGGTAAAGAAGTGATAATATTTCCTGATAACGATGAGTCTGGTATGAAAGCTGCATATACAATAAGCAGG
>DYDV01000090.1 GCA_020404465.1 Rickettsia endosymbiont of Omalisus fontisbellaquei | reverse complement strand
TCACGATCGTTTAAAAATAAATTTAGAGCTGCATTTTGGCCTGTGCATAATTACGAACTCGGAAAATTTATTCCGATGAGTGCCTTAATGTTCTGCATTCTATTTAATCAAAATATCTTACGAATATTAAAAGACAGCATCCTAATTTCTGAAATTAGTGCAGAAATAGCAGGTTTTGCCAAAGTTTATTGCGTTACGCCTGCCGCCGCTTTATTCGTAATTATTTATGCTAAGATGATTAACCACCTTACATTTGAAAAAATCTTTTATTATTTAAGTGCATTTTTCATCAGCTTTTTTGTTTTATTTGCTTTTGTTATTTATCCTAACATCCATATTTTTCATATACATCCCGATAATTTAGCAGAACTAATGGAGCGTTATCCTAATTTTAAATGGTATATCTCACTAGTAGGAAATTGGGGCTATATAGTATATTACAGCCTTGCTGAGCTTTGGCCTAATATTTTTTACGTACTATTATTTTGGCAGTTTGCTAATGAACTTACTACTACCGAAGAAGCAAAAAGATTCTATACTCTCTTTTCGCTATTTGGCAATTCTTCCCTAATATTAGTCGGCTTTTTAATGATGAATTTATCCTCAGAAGATACTATTATTAAAAAGTTTATGAATATTTCGGATAGTAAAATCACTTTAGTTCAAGTATCCACGACAATTGTAGCAATCGTTGCCGTTGTTTGTTGTTTATTAATTCGGTTTATTAGCAGGAATGTTTTTACAAATCCGTTATTTTACGCTAAAGCAAAAAGCGGTAGATCAACCTCTGAGCGTATGGGACTAATTAAAAGCTTTAAATATATTATAAAGTCAAGATATCTATGGCTACTTTTAATTTGTTCCGCAGCTTTTGGGTTCGCTATTAACTTAGTCGAAGCCGTATGGAAAGCAAAAATTAAGGAACTGTATCCTACCGTTAATACTTATGCTGAATTTAACAGTTTATATATACTTTGGACCGGCGTTGCGATAATGGTTATGACCATCATCGGTAATAACGTTATGCGTATGCATAATTGGTTTGTAGCAGCAGTAATTTCGCCGGTAATAATTATGGTTACCGGCATCTTGTTTTTTGTACTTATAGTATTTGATCAACAAATTTTATCATTATTTGACGGAGCAATTTTAATGTCGCCTCTTGCTCTTGCCGTTTCGATCGGCGGTATTCAAAATATTTTAGCTAAAGGTACTAAATATTCTATATGGGATACTTCAAGAGAAATGTTATATATACCGCTTGATGATGAACTTAAAACCAAAGGTAAAGCTGCTGTCGACGTGATAAGCGCGAAAGTCGGCAAATCCTCTAGCGGTCTTGTGCAATCTATTATTTTTACTTTAGTTCCAACCGCTACTTTTACCTCAATCTCACCGATTCTAATGGTAGTATTTACTTTTGTATGCTTAGCATGGATTTATGCCGTAAGGAAAATATATTTTGAATATCAAAAAATAGCGTAAAATAAATTATTGTCATCCTAGCTAACTTGATCGCGGGATCTAAGGATACAGCCTGTGACACAAGATACCGTGGTCAAGCCACGGTATGACACTGAACGCGTTTTTCAAACCCACGCGGGCAAAGCCTTTTTTAGCTAGAAACCTAGCAGCATAAACCTATTGATGCTACTATGAATCAATCTCTCCTAAAGCTTTAGTATCTATATTATCTAAGAAAACCTCAAAGTCCTTTAAGATATTTTGAACATCTTTTAAGATAGGATCAAATTCGTCTTTACTTTGAGAAGAAGGTGGTTTAAATGAAGTTAGAACAACTTTTTCACTCTTTATAAAATTATGAAGCTGAGGCTGATCCTTAAGTTTAATAGTAACAACTTCACCTACTAGAGAGTTCGTATATCCAAACTCATTAATTGGGTTTGGATGCGTAATTTCTGTTTTTTTTGAAGTATTATCTTCCTTATTCTTAGTACGGAATGAAAAAATTCTAGATAATGGCATTTGATTTACATTTTATTTAAAAAATGCCATTATAGGAAAATAATTTATATTTAACAAGCAAGATGGTTAATTTTTATAAACTTTTCTATCATTCTAGTAACAGAACGTTCTAGCTCTATATTTAATTTTGAATAATCGGAAAAGTTAAACCATTTAAGTTCATTCGATTCGTTATTTTTTATATAATTATCATTATTTACTGTTTTTAGTAAAAATCGTACATCATAGTGATAATGAGCAGGCTCTTTATGAGTTTGTGGAATATAATGAACGTCGACATCAAAAATCTCCTTATTTATCTCTTTGATCTCATTAATTCCGGATTCTTCCATAGCTTCTTTAACTGCTACATTTAATATATTACTATCTCCATCACAATGACCGCCCGGCTGAAGCCATTTATCAAGCTTTTTATGATGCATCAATAAAAATTTAGTTTTATCATTATTAAGTAAGAAAGCCGAAGCAGTGAAATGTCCTATTTGTAAATCTCGGCTAAAAGGGTTTTCATATTCATTTAAAAATTCAAGCATTTTTGTTTTTGTAACAATTTCTTCAGGATATATACTACTGTAATTTTGTAATTTAATATGTAATTCATTCATAACGATAATTTTATATATGTTGAGCTTCGCTATTTAACTCAAATTTCTTTGCTAAGTCAAATGAAAATAATGCTGTAAAATCACTTTTAAATTATTATTTTTACCATGTTTCATGGTAATTATTATTGACAACTGATTAATATTTAGTTATATATTACGCTTCTAGAATTTAATAATTTTTAACCTTTTTATTAAAGATGCTTAGATTTTAGCGAATTTAATATTAACTAATAAATTTATATTTATGCTTAAAGAAATAATCAATGATATAGTAAATGATAATACAAACCCTTGGTATGGTAAGCTTGCAGTAGTAGGAGCATGTGCTGTTGGAATTTATGTAGTAGTACTTGATCCACCTTTGAAATTTGCTATGGCATGTGCTGCCGGCATAATGGGAACATTGGCTGCAATTAAAGTAGGAGAAGCCTGTTATAATTATTATATGGAAACAAATACCCAAGAAGGACTAATCGGGGAAGTAGAATATAATACTGAAATATAATAATAAAATATTTTTAATGAATTTAGAGATACTTATCTTCTAGGCTCTGTGTATTTTTTACTTAAGATTATATCTTGAGTTATTTTTAGTGAAAATTAAATTAATGAGAAAAGTACACAGAGCCTAAATTCATATTTATTTAAAATTAAATTTTATTACTATTCAAATCGTTTTTAAGCCTAATTTTTACTTGTTTTAAAGAACGAGGATTTGCATCCGTAACTTCAATTTCGATATTTTCCGAAATATTTATCTTAGTACCGACTACCGGAACACTACCGACTCTAGTCAGTACTAATCCTCCTATCGTATCAAACTCATCATCATCATTTTTTAGCTTTTCTCCTATTATTTCTTCAAGCACTTCTACTTCAACACGTGCATTTGAAATAATTGTTGAGTTATTAATAACCTTGAAATTATCGCTATCTAATTGCTGATCATGTTCGTCATCAATTCGTCCTACTATTTCTTCTATAAGATCTTCAATAGTAACTAAACCATCAGTACCGCCATACTCATCAACAACTATTGCAATATGCGTTCTCTCACGACGCATTTTTGCTAGCAAATCTAATAATTTCATAGAAGGAGCTGCAATTATATGTTTACGTATAAGCTTTTTTAAACGACCGTTCTGCTTTGTAGCCAATGCCTTAAATAAATCCTTGATATGAATGAACCCTACTACATTGTCCAAAGTACCGTCATATATAAGAGTTCGTGTATGTGGGACTTCTAACTTAATAGACTCACTTAATTCTTCTAGATTCGTAGTTAATTTTATTGCCGCAATATCAGAACGCGGTACCATTATATCCTCAATGGTCTTATCTTCTAACTTCAGTAAATTAGCTAAAATATTACGCTCGTCTAAAGTCATTTTTTGACTATTAATTTTAAGACGTTTTATGACACCAAAAAAATTATCGGGCGTTTTTGTTTTTCTAAAAAAATTTTTTATCGGAGAGAATAATTTTTGTATAGTAAAATTGTGATTTTTTTTACTAGAATCTTCTTTTTTTGAAGATTTTAACATAAATTTTTTTATTTAGTTAATAAGGGGAAGAAATACCGAAATATGATAATATTTCAATTTCTAGATTTTCCATAATATTTGCTTCTGTGTCATTTTGATGATCGAACCCGATTAAGTGTAAAATACTATGTATTAAAAGATGAATAAAATGATTCTCAAAAGTTTTTTGTTGCTCGCACGATTCATTATATATTACCTCATAACAAAATGCTATATCACCTAAATGCATATAATCATAGTCGATTAACAATTCAAGTTTAGGGCTAACATTATTAAAACGTAAATCCTGCCAATTTAATTCGTTACTTGGAAAAGAAAGAACGTTAGTACCTTTTTCTATATTACGAAATTGTTTGTTTAAGGTCAATATTTCTGCAGTATTTGTTAGTAAGATTGATAATTCAAATTGTTTTATTTTACTAAAATTGTCAAATCGCAATAAAACATTTTGAGTTATTTTTTTGATTAAACTCTTATTTATCTGCTTATGCTCACGCCATTTGTCGTAATTTTTTATGATTTCTACATTTATCATTTTCTTAATTCCATCACATCAATGTCATTCCTAGCTCAGCATTGTTGCGTGGATCGATTCCACCCCTGTCATCCCGCGACTTGATCGCGGGATCCAACTAATAATATTAGTATTTTTTAGTTGTTTTTGGATACCGTGGTCAAGCCACGGTATGACACCGAGTGCTTTTCTTGATCCATGCAACAACGCCAAAGAAAGATTAATCTACTCACCATACTTTAAAAATCGTTTTCTATTAATCCTTCTACCCATTCATTGGATTTTTCTTCAGCTTTTATATCTTTAGCCATGGCTTTGTAAGCGGCTCCAAGCTCCTCATTAATTACATAAGGCTTTACAAGTTGTTTCATAAATTATTTACTACTATAATTTGTTTTCTGGATACCGTGGTCAAGCCACGGTATGACGCTGCTGATAATTCTCTTTTAATTTTTGAAAATCCTCATCGGCATGGTATGAAGAACGGGTTAGTGGGCTTGCTGAAACCATCAAGAATCCTTTTGTTTTTGCCACTCGCTCTAGATATTTAAACTCTTCGGGAGTAACATATTTTGCAACTTCGGCATGATTTTTGGTAGGTTGCAGATACTGCCCGATAGTTAGAAAATCAACCTTTGCTTCCCTTAAATCATCCATAACCTGCACTACTTCGTTTATTTCTTCCCCAAGCCCTACCATCATACCGGATTTTGTGAAAATTTCAGGGGATAATTTCTTGATATTATGAAGTAAGCTTAAAGAGTTATAATATCTAGCTCCCGGTCTAATCGCTTTGTATAAAGACGGGACTGTTTCGACATTATGGTTAAAGACATCAGGCTTTGAATTAGCTATTATTTCTGCTGCTCCTTCTTTTCTTAAAAAATCAGGAGTTAGAATCTCAATAGTAGTATTTGGAGATGATTTTCGGATTTCACTAATACACTGTGCAAAGTGCGTAGCTCCGCCATCCTCAAGATCATCACGATCAACAGAAGTAATTACTACATGCTTCAAATTTAATTTCTGCACTGCTTCAGCAAGCCTTTGCGGTTCGTGTGGATCAAGTAAATCGGGTCTACCGGTTTTGACATTACAAAATCTGCAAGCTCTAGTACAAACTGAACCTAAAATCATCACGGTTGCATGTTTTTTTGACCAGCATTCACCGATATTAGGACAAGCTGCTTCCTCACACACAGTATTTAATCTCAGATTCTTTATTAAATCTTTTGTATTATAGTACTCTGCAGAATTAGGCGCTTTAACTTTTATCCAATCCGGCCTTTTGTTTAAATCATTCATAAAACGGAAATAATTTAATTAGTTTTGTTACTTCGCTTAATATTTTCTGTTCAGCTTTGCTACTATCTTCATTATTTTTTAAGCCGTCTAAAATATCGGCTATCAGATGGCCTACTAATACAAAATCCTTTTCTTTAAAGCCTCTAGTAGTACATG
>DYDV01000089.1 GCA_020404465.1 Rickettsia endosymbiont of Omalisus fontisbellaquei | reverse complement strand
TGCTTTAGCTAGAGAAAATCAAATTAAGGAACAACTACAAAAAGGTGTTGGTATTGATAATTTGCCAATCGAAAAGTAAAATTTCATGAAATCTCAAAAACAAGATAGTTTTACTAGAGGTTCTCAAGTTTTTGCACATCAGGTACGAATGTTTGTGCAAGGCTGTATTAATTCATTTATTGTAGGCTTAGTATTAACCGTAATTTGGATTATAATTCGTTCCTGTCATAAAATAACATATATAGGCTTATATTATTTTCTCATTGAAAGATATGTACAAGTAAAATTGTTAATCGGACAATTTTTTTATCATACTTCTCAAGTAAGTATCAAGTTTTATTATCTGAAAAAGCAGAAATGGGTATATTGCAGTGCAGAAAACTTCATAAGTAAGTTTTGGCTCAATACTTCATATAGTAAACAGATAGATGGGTTCAGTAAATTTATTATTGATGTTATACGTTATGAAGTACCTATAATATTGATTTTAGGTACAATTGCTTCAATCATATTTTTTATAATAAAAGGTAGAAAACAAATAGCTACCGATTTTATACGAGGCGGTAAATTAGTAGAGCCACAGGTACTTGCTAAAATGTTATATAAAGCAAAAGCCGCCTCCTCAATTAAAATTGCAGGATTGCCTCTAGTTAAAGACAGTGAAGGTCAGCATATACTACTAATTGGTACTACCGGTTCCGGTAAAACTAATATGTTAAATGAGTTATTACCACAACTAAGAAATCAAGGACATCGTGCTATAGTTGTTGATATGACAGGCTCGTTTTATAATAGGTTTTTTGATCCAAAACATGATAAATTATTAAATCCTTTTAGTGAAAATAGTGTAAATTGGTTACCTTGGAACGATTGTGATAAAGATTTTGAGTTTGATGCTTTATCTGCTGCTTTTTTTGAAGGTAGTAGTCTTGCTGATAAGTACTGGGAAGAAGCCGCACAAAAAGTATTTTCTACTTGCTTGCAAAAAGAAAAAAATAATAGAAGTATAGAATCCTTAATTAGCATTTTAGCAAAAATTAGCTTAGGTGATTTTTGTAGATATTTTGAAAATACTTTTGTTACAGGATTGGTGGCAAAAGAAGCTGATAAAACTACTGCTTCTGTACGCTCAATGTTATTAAATAAAGTAGACCGTTTAAAATATTTAAAAGAAAACGGAGATTTTAGTATAAAGAAGTGGGTAAATGAAGGAGCAGGGTGGTTATTTATACTAGCTCCTCCAAATCAACAAGATACGCTTAGACCGTTGATATCTGCATGGATTGATATTGTTATAAAAGGTTTGATGGATAGATCGCCTGAAGCAATAAATGAAAAATTATTTGTTATTTCAGATGAATTACCGGCTAATCAAAAAATTCCTTCTTTAAAAAGAGGGCTTGCTGAAATTAGAAAATACGGTGGTTGTTTTATAGCTGGTATTCAAAATATTTTTCAGTTGGAAGAAATATATGGGCAAGCAGGTGCTTGGTCATTACTTGATATGTTTAATACTAAATTTTTCTTCAAAGTAGGAGACCAAAGAACAGCTGAATATGCTTCTAAAACTTTAGGAGAACAGGAGATATCTGAAACAAAACAAAGTTTATCCTATGGCTCAAATAATGTAAGAGACGGAGTTAACTTAAATACTTCAGAACGTGTTGTACCTCTAGTATTACCTACTGAAATATTAAACCTTTCTACCCGTACTTGCTATGTTAAACTTGCTGAAAACTATCCTATTACAAAATTAAAAATGAAATTACAAGTTTAGGTTATTTTTAATCGAATTTACCAAGTTCTATAAATATATATAATAAGTCGTACAAATATTATTTATGCGTTTTAGTGTCTTGTAAAGAATTATATAAGGTAATCAAACATTTTAATCTTCACAATAAAATTTTATTTATCCATACCAACTCTCACCTCTGCTAAATTTTCTAATATTATTTCACCATGAAATTATAGCTTTCTCTACTTATGACCTAGCAACAAAGAAAATATTTAAAATTATAGATTCTTTTATAGGGTTTGATATAAAAAGCTCCAATTAAAGAATTTATTAATATGAAAAAAGTAGAAAAAGCTGAAGATGCTTATGAATTTATGGGAGCAATTGTAGCTTTTGTCCCTAAAAGCTATTATTACGGTCAAGGTAAAGGAAGTATATTAAGTAATAAAACTGTATTTGCAATTATCGGTAAAAAGATCTTTTCTTACATTATATGCGAACCTTATACTGTATACGAAAAATGTTTAAATTTATATTTATTTCAAGATAATAGTTCAATATATGAAAATATTATTTTAACCTCTACTACACTCAAAATATATGAAAAAAGTTACTTTGATATAAGATTTGCTACAATAGCAGAAATAAGAGTTTTAAAAGACTTAGTAGACCTTAACCGTATAAAAATAAGCGAACTGAGTAAAGCAGAAACTATTTATATGTTAAACGATATTTTAATTTATGATCCTGTTTTAAATTGGGTAAATGCAAACTATAACCAAGATACTTTAGATATAACATTAGAGTGGTATAAAGATCGAGAAAAAGAAAAAACTCAAATTTTGGGGAATAACATATATGACATTTAATAAATATAACTAATCTTAGTTTGTTTTAACTTTAGCATGTTTTACTGAATAATAAAGTGAAAAAGTAAAGTTTAGAGCTAGAAATAAGTATGGATTTAGTCTATAATCTGCATAAAAATTTGAGACTTTCTTATAAACTAAAAAAGTTTAAACTTTTATCGGTATGAGCAAAGATTAATTAAGGAGAAGATAATGGGTAGAAAAAACGATATTATACAAAGAATCGATAGCTTTATTGGAAAGAAAATTTATTCTTTGAGACTAGCAAAAGGGTTATCTCGTCAACAGCTTGCAGACGAAATTGATGTTACTCATCAGCAATTACAGAAATACGAAAAAGCAATTAATAGAATTTCCATAGGAAGACTTGTACTAATTGCAGAAGCTTTAGATAAAAATATTGATTATTTTTTTGAAGAGTTAGAGGAAGCTAATAAACCTCAACCGGTATGTACGCAACATCAGCGTATGTGTATTGAAGTTTCAAGAAATTTTATGAAAATTCAAAGTACAGAAGAACAACAAGCAGTTAATAGCTTAGTAAAATGTTTATCTAGAAAAGAAAATTAAAAACTAGTAATAAGACATCTTCTTTAATTTTTTAGATAAAAAAAAAGCTTTCAAAAAATTCTATATATCCTAATCCCATAATAGTTCCGGCTATTACTTTTCTTTCAGTTCTCAAAATAAAACAACTAGAAATTAATTTTTAATTAAATTTTAGTTGAAAAGTTAAGTTTAATATATTAGGTTTTTAACAATTACAGGTTTTTAAATTTTTAGAAGCAAATATTTCTAATTTTCAAGCTCATTATAAACATTCCCTTTATAACCTGTAAGTATAAAAATAATTACTGATAGGTTGTTTATGAAAGCACAACACACAACCGCAATTACTCTTCAAATTCTGAATATAATTATCAAAATATTTTAAATAAAAAAGAAGAAGAACGATATAATAGAAAAACAACAAAATTTAGAACTAAGGTTGGAAGTAAAATTTTTGAAGGAAAAAGTAAATGAACTAGAAGACACAACAAAAATAATTTCAGAGCATGTAGGAGATTTATCAGTCCGCAGCAAGCTTAACAGCACAATGATTCAGCAATTAAAAAAAGAAATTGATGAAATAACTGAGGATAAAGAGCAAAGTAATAATAATACTGGAAATGTTTTTGCATCAGAGGTAGAAATTAATAATAAAGAAATAGAGCAAATAGGTCAACTCCTAGAATACGATGATTAAATTCAAATCAAAATAATTAGTAGGTAAATATGTATCCACGGAATAATCCTAATAGTAATCCTTTCGGTAGTGTATACGAATTGGAACTGCAAAGACTGCAACGTATAGAACAATTAAAACAGCAGCGGAATGATTATGTTAATAAAGCAAAAGCCTCAATAGATATAGGTGAAAATAGACAAGCAATAAGTCTTTTAGATCAAGCTATTAGGATTGATTCTAACTGTGCAGTAGCCTATCTTAATAAAGGACTTGCTTTATCTAATTTAGGGGATGATAGGCAAGCGATAGCCCACTACAATAAAGTTTTTACTTTACAAGCAGAAAATTCTGTTCTTGCTTTGGCTCATAATAATAAGAGTAAATCCTTAATAGCATTACAGGATTATTCTAATGCATTAAATGAGGCTCAAGCAGCTATTAATTTAAACCCTCAATTTTCAATAGCTTATGTGAATAAAGGTCAAGCTCTATTTAGGATGGGTAATAATGAACTAGCGATTCAGGCATACGATCAAGCAATCCGTTATAAACCGGATTGTGCTGAAGCTTATTGTAATAAAAGTCAAGCTTTAATACAGCTAAAAAAATTTTCAGATGCTTTAACTGCCATAGAAATTGCTATAGGATATAATCCATCAGAAATTTATAAAGATTATTTTACAAAAGGAGAGGTATTAATTGGTTTAAAAAGAAATGTAGAAGCGATAAATGCTTTTACACAATCCATTGCACAAAAGCATGATTTTGAACCGGCTTACTTACAAAAGTCTGTAGCATGGAGCAATTTAGGAGATTTAAAGAATGCCCTTAATACTATAAATCAATTGCTAAGCTTGAAACCTGATTGTGTTGATGGTCACTTTTATAAAGCAGCCGTTTTAGTAGATTTAACTGAATTTATAGAAGCATTAAGGTCTTGTGAAAGCATAATTAAGCTTGATCCTACATACAAGGGGCTTCCTTATGTACAAAGTATGGTATTAGCAGGATTAGGAAAATATCAAGATGCACTCAATCTATGCGACAAAACTACTAAGACTAAACAAGATTTTGCAGGAATATATTATAATAAAGCTCAAATTTTTACTATTATAGGACAATATCAAACAGGATTAGATGAATGTGATAAAGCAATTGGATGCAAATCTGATTATGTAGAAGCATACAATACTAAAGGCGAAATTTTATTTTTCATGGGTCAGTATGAAAAAGCTCAACAAGAATATGATAAGGCTATCCGATATGATAAAGATAATGCTGAAGCTTATAGTAATAAGGCAGAAGTATTATATATTCAAGGAAAATATAAGGAAGCACTTAAATTGTGTGATCAAGCAATTACACTAAAAAATACACTTGCAGGTGCTTATAATATTAAAGCAAATATTTTAATAACTTTAGGTCAAAATCAAAATTTAGTAATTACTTCAGGAGACCCAAAGGAAGAAGCGATTATTTGTTACGATCAAGCGATCGAATTAAAACCAAAAGAAGTACGTTTTTATTGTGAAAAAGGGAAAGCATTAAAAATTTTAGGTCGTAATAAGGAAGCTCTAGAGTGCTTTGATAAGGCTCTTAGTTTAAGTAAAACACCTTATAACCTTACTTTAACTTTTCAATTTTATAAAGATTACATAAATAAAGTTCTATCTCAGGATAGAGAACAGGTGCTAAAAATATTAAATGAGAAACAAATAACTGTTATAGAAACACCTAAAATAATAACAAATTCAGAAGCACAAAAAAGGGAAGCTGAAAAACAGCAAGGAGAACAAAAGAAGATTGAGGAATTATTTAAAGAAGTAGAATTATTACAAAAAGCGTTAAAGGCATTGGAGAATAAAATACAAAATAATTATTTTATAAATCCCACTGACAAAGCAGAAATACAAAATAGTATAAATGCTATATTTGATAAAATGCAGTATTTCACAACTACAGCTGAAATAGATAAGATAAAACAAACCACTACAATATTGCAAGACCTTACTAAAGCCAATCAACTTAATAATAATCAGCTTAAACAGGAAATTTTTAAGGTACAGCAAAATGTGGATAATATAGTAAAGCGTCAGGATCAAACTGAGTTGCGTGTAGAAAAAGTAGAAATATTTTTTCAAAAGGCTTTAGCTGAAATAAGAGAAAAAATTAAAGAAAGTAAAAACAGTATTGATGATAAAGTTATAATGCAGGATCAAATTAATGAAATAGCTGATAGGTTAAATATGTTGGATAAATCTGTAGTAAATATGGAAGAAATAAATGCAAATATACAGAAGCTATATAAAGAACAAGATATCACTAAACATAATCTTATAGAACTTGATCAGGTTATTAACGATTTATTAGATAGTCAAAAACAAACAGATACATATATAGAAAAATTTAATGCATTTTTAAGTACAGTAGAAGACATAAGATCTAAAATAAAATCTGATATTACTAGTCAAGTACAAAAAAACCTATCAGAAAGCTTAGTGAAAGATATCACCATTAAGGTACGAGATTTGAATAAAGAAGATATAGAAAAAGTGACAAATCTCATGAAAAATCTTGTACTTGAAGGAGCAAATAGTGCAAAACTTGCTAAACTAGATCAAGAAGTTATTAGAATATCAGAAGAACAGAAGAGACATGCAACTCAAATTAAAACTCATACGAAAATAATAATAGATATAAAAGGTACTTTAAATTTACTTGAAGAGGTTACTAAGAGTATGCAAGATCAGGTCAATAGTAGTACGATGGCAGAGAATCAACGTAAAGAAATACACGAGGCAATTATGTCGCTAGATGTATCAGTAAAGAATATAATCAAAAGAGTTGATGTGCAAGACCCAATTATGCAAGAAATAACAGAAAATATGAAAGATTTACTAACAAGAAAAGAAAATGACACTAAAGCATTTTTAACTTTAAGACATAAGATTAAAGTTATAGAGCACACGTTAGAAAATAGTACTAAAGTAATGAAGATAGATAAAGTAACTTATGACAATAAGTTATTAAATCATCCTGAACTATTAATGGAAGTAATAAAGATATTTGGTGCTAGTAAAGCAGTTGAACTAAGTAAAGGTCTAAGTGAAAACTTACTCCAAGAAGCTATTAATAATAATGATATTGAGGTTGTGATAGGCGGTATGATGAGCTTAGAACATTAGGTTTAAAATAATAAAAACGGCGAGGGTATATCTGTAAATGAAGATACGAACTTATAAAATTATAGCAAAAGATAATAACTATAGCTAAACATAGCAGTAAATTAATAATATTAAGGAGGAAACAAAGGAAAAAAATTTTATTATAATTGTTTAGAAAAATTAAAATAACTAAAAAAATTAACTTTTGATTAAATTGTAGTTGAAAATATTTATTTTTAATATTAGTGTGTTTACAACTCATAAATAATCATTTGGAATAAAGATTAGATACTTTTTAGTTTAGCTCTCTAGTACAAGTACGGTCATATAAGATAAATATTATATAATTAGTAGTAATGATAATAATTTATTTAAGATTGAAAATTTAAGTAACCATGACTTTAAAAACTAGTAAGCATTTATTAAAAAAGTATTTTTCATGAAAATTCAATATATAGTAGTCCATTATAAATCTTTCAGTTCATCAAATATTTCTAAGTTTTCACCTCAAAAACCAACAATAAACTATTCATCCCTCCCTCATTTTTACTTTTGCGAAAAAGACAGAGTGCCTTAAGGAATAATTATAACTTAACTAGAGGTAGCTATATCTATAATAACTCCTGCTGCTTTAAATAACAAAAAACAATTATTAGTGCATATCTAATCTGTTTAGGTCTATTTTTCAATTGGTTTGGTGTATCGCTAATAACTTTGCGTCTATAAAATTTTAATACTGCTGGTGAGATATCTGCC
>DYDV01000088.1 GCA_020404465.1 Rickettsia endosymbiont of Omalisus fontisbellaquei | reverse complement strand
TTGACGGTACAAATTCTACTTCTACAAGTACAGTTGCTACTGTTAAAGCTAATAACGGTACTGTAACTTACTTAGGTAGTGCGTCTGTCGGTAATATAGGGGCTGCTAATACTCTTGTAGCTTCCGTACAATTTACAGGTCCTGCCGGTTCATTAGAAAAATTACTAGGAAATATATATTCTACAACAACCAATTTTGGTAATGTTAACTTAAATGTTGCAGGATCGAAGGTAATTTTAGGTGGCGGCACAACTGCTATTAACGGTAATATTAACCTTGTAACAAATACCTTAGCATTTGAAAGCGGTACTTCAACATGGGGAGGCAATACTTCTCTTAGTACAACGTTAAACATAGCATCCGATAGTTCAGGTGTAATAGGTCACATCGTTATTGCGGAAGGTGCTCAAGTTAATGCAACAACTACAGGAACAACAACCATTAACGTACAAGATAATGCCAATGCAAATTTCAGCGGTACACAACCTTATACTTTAATCCAAGGTGGTGCTAGATTTAACGGTACTTTAGGAGCTCCTAACTTTGTTGTAATCGGAAGTAATCGTTTCGTAAATTACGGTTTAATACGTGCTGCTAATCAAGATTACGTGATAACACGTACTAACAATGCAGCAAACGTAGTTACTAATGATATCGCAAATAGTCCGTTTGGAGGTGCACCTGGTGTAGGTCAAAACGTTACAACATTTGTAAATGCAACTAATACAGCAGCATATAATAATCTTCTTTTAGCCAAAAATAGTGCTGATTCTGCTAACTTCGTCGGATCTATCGTTACCGATACAAGTGCAGCTGTAACTAATGCACAATTAGATGTAGCTAAAGATATCCAAGCTCACCTTGGTAACAGAGTAAATGCTGTTAGATATCTTGGTACTCCTGAAACTGCTGAAATGGCTGGACCTGAAGCTGGAGCAGTTGCACCGGTTGCTGCTGGTGATGAAGCTGTTGACAATGTAGCTTACGGTATATGGGCAAAACCTTTCTACACTGATGCACATCAAAGTAAAAAAGGCGGTGTAGCTGGTTATAAAGCTAAAACCACCGGTGTCGTAATCGGTTTAGATACGCTAGCTAATGATAACTTAATGATCGGTGCTGCTATCGGTATCACTAAAACTGATATTAAACACCAAGATTATAAGAAAGGTGATAAAACTGACGTTAACGGTTTCTCATTCTCTCTATATGGTGCACAGCAGCTTGTTGAAAACTTCTTTGCTCAAGGTAGTGCAATATTTAGCTTAAACCAAGTGAAGAACAAAAGTCAGCGTTATTTCTTCGATGCTAACGGAAATATGAGCAAGCAAATCGCTGCTGGTAATTACGATAACATGACATTCGGCGGTAACTTAACAGTCGGTTATGATTACAATGCAATGGAAGGTGTTTTAGTTACTCCAATGGCAGGGCTTAGTTACTTAAAGTCATCTGATGAAAACTACAAAGAAACCGGTACAACAGTTGCAAACAAGCAAGTTAACAGCAAGTTTAGCGATAGAACCGATTTAATAGTAGGTGCTAGAGTAATGGGTGGTACTATGAACTTTAGTGATCTTGCGGTATATCCGGAAGCTCATGCTTTTGTGGTTCACAAAGTAAATGGTAGATTATCTAAAACTCAATCTCAGTTAGACGGACAAGTTACTCCGTTCATCAGCCAACCTGATAGAACTGCTAAAACATCTTATAATTTAGGTTTAAGTGCAAGCATAAGACCTGATGCTAAGATGGAATACGGAATCGGTTACGATGCTCAGATTGCAAGTAAATATACTGCACATCAAGGTACTCTAAAAGTCCGTGTAAACTTCTAATCGCTCCCGATTAGCAAGTTTATAAATTCCTCAAGAAAAAAGCCCTCTTTGAAAAAAGAGGGCTTTTTTTATTCTATATCCCAATTTTCGTTTATTTTCGTAGGTGTTGCCGTTGTGTGTACTTTACGTCATTGCGAGGAAAGTTACGAAGTAATTGACGAAGCAATCTTGGGGAAAATTCCTGAGATTGCCACGCTCACTAACGTTCGCGCGCAATGACGACTTGTATCCAGGCAATAACGCCCCGTCTATGTGGGAAGGCGTGTTGTATGGATCGAAAAACGCACTCGCTGTCACCCCGTGGCTTGACCACAGTATCCAGTTAAAAATACTAAAATTATTAGTATTTTTTATTGTTTTTATGGACCCCGTGGTCAAGCCACGGGGTGACACAATGGGTTTTACCGGTCCACGCAACAACGCCTTCCCGCGAAAGCGGGAATCCAGTACTTTAAAGCTTTTTAAAAGCTTTATTTAAAAAGTAAAATTAATAATAAAAAAATCTTTAAAATTAAAATTTTTTTAGCCTG
This sequence comes from Rickettsia endosymbiont of Omalisus fontisbellaquei, assembly GCA_020404465.1. Classification (GTDB taxonomy): domain Bacteria; phylum Pseudomonadota; class Alphaproteobacteria; order Rickettsiales; family Rickettsiaceae; genus Rickettsia. The sequence goes on along the minus strand of DYDV01000088.1, from coordinate 31,011 downwards.
GATACCCGCTTTCGCGGTTATGACATAGAAACTTTAGATCAACTCTTTTTAGGCAATGCTCAGTCTAACCTCAAATTTTTATTGACTTTTAGTAGAAAAGTTATAAATTTTTACAGCTAGAAATTTAAAATTATCAAATATTATGAAAAAATATATATTAGTGATTATTATGCTTTTAATAAGTGGAAGTATATTTGCTCAAAGTCAAATATCTAATTTAGTTGTACCGGTTAGCTATTTTATAAATCATGTATCACAATTGGAAAAGCTAAAAGAAAATCTTAATAAATACAAGCAATCTAGTGTAGTAGGGGTAAGCGGTATGGGTAAAACGCAACTTGCTAGAATGTACGCTTATGAAAATAAAGATAACTATAATATAATTTGGTTTATTGATTGTAATCTAAATATAGATCAGCAATTGCTAAAATTATCTAAAGCTATTAATACTGAGTCAAAATCACCGGTGATTTCAGAGGATCTAGCAGTGATGAGGAAAGATTTGATGTCTTCTCTAGCAAGTAAAGATAAATGGTTATTGGTGTTCGATAATTTAAAAATAGGCGAGAATAAGAAAATAGAAGATTTTATTAATTGGGAATATAACGGTAATATTATATTTTGCTCTCAAGACGGTGAATTATTGTTTAACATAGTAAAAATAAATGCTTTCACTATGCCGGAAACTACATTACTCGCAAAAAATATATTGGAAAATAAGAGTCCGGAGTTAATAAATTTTTTGACTCAAGAATTTGGAGGTTATCCGATTCTTATAGTTCAAGGGGCTCAAATATTAAATCAAGTACAAGGTTTAGACTTAGAGAAATATAAGAAAAAGATAGAAGGCTCTGATGATAAAATTGAGCTAAATATAAAACTTGCTACTAATGAATTAACGCCTAGTGCCAAAAGGTTATTAGATAAAATAGTACTGCTTAATAATCAAAGTTTTTCAAAAGAATTATTAAGTTCTATTACTGAAGATAAAAATAGCTTAGATGATGATATTTATCAGCTTTCTAAATTTGCTTTGATCACCAATATTGAGCCTAATGAAGCTAATCCGATATTTGAAATGCATGATGTTATAGCTGAGAAAATATTGCAAATAAACGGAAATAAAGAGAATAAAGAATATCTAGAACGTGCTGTTACTAATCTTTTAAACTCTATACCTAAAAGTTTAATAAAGGGGCGTATTTTTAGAAATGCTAAAACTATACCGGATAATATTGAGATACTTACACAAAATGCAGAAAAATATAATATATCTATATATAAAACTTTAGAGTTAAAATTAAATTTATTAATACAAGCTACTAATGTTTCTGATTTATATAATGCACAAAAATTAGTAGATTGGTTTGATAAAAATGATGAAAAAGGTAAATTTAAGTTATGGATAATGAATAATGAAGAAAAATTTGTATATGCTGCATATTTAGGGCGTATAGGATGGTATTATAGAGCTTGGTCAAATCCTAAAAAAGCAATCGAATATGATACGAAAGCTAAAAAGGCTTTTGATGAAGTTGAAGGATATGATTCGATGAAATGTAATGTAGTTTTTGGTTCGGCTATATCCAATATTCAAATAGGGAATACAGAGGAAGCAGAGAAAAATATCCAAACAATGGAGGATATGTTTAATCAAAATCCAGTAGATAAAACTGATGCAGCAACTATATTTTATACAAAAGCTAGATTATTTAATATTCAAGGGAAAAATTATGAAGCGTTAAAAAGGATTGATGATAGTATAAATGCCTGTATTGAAAACGGGATGAAACCTCAAGATTTATTTCTTACGCTTTCATACACTCTTAAAGTAGATATATTAAATAATCTGAAGAAATATCAAGAAGCTCTTTCTTTATTAGAGCAAGTATATGATATGAATAAGTCGAGTAAAAAAGAGGAAAATCAAGTATTTGGACGAATTTTTGTCCAAAAGTCAAGAGCAAAGCTAGGTTTAGGTAATGTTACCGAAGCTCTAGAATATGCCAAAAAAGCTAAAACAGTTTTCCTTAATGATCCAAGTCGACCTAACAAAGAGGTCGTTATATCACCGGATATAGATCTAGCAAAAGCATTCGTTGCTGAAGGTGATGCACTCGTGCTACTGAATAAGAACGAGGAAGCCGTAGAAGCTTATGCTATTGCCGAAAATATATATTGGAATAACTATAAGGAAAATATGCAAAATGTGTATGAAATAAGCAATATGTATCTTGCAGCCGCTAAAGCTAGTTGCACTTTACCTAAGAAATTTTGGTATGAAAAATTCCGTAATAATCAAATAGAAAAATTTGGAGCTGATCACCCAAATAGTATAAAAATTTTAAATCTTAAATGTCATGACTCAAATTAATCAAATAATACTAGATAAAATTATCTATTCTTTAATGTATAGTTAAAGGTATTTAGTGAATAACAAATTAGTTCCTTGTATTATAACACTTTTTATTTTTTTTATTTTTAATAGTGTATTTTATAGTTACTTGATGCACCTACAAAAGAAAGAATATAACCTGTTACTTAGAGGTTATCTCAACAGTATAGAAAGTTTACTTACACAAGATTTAGAAAATGCTTTTAATAGTGCTTTATCTAATAAGAAGTTTTTCCTACTTAAGGATTTAGAAGTAATTATCTTGCCAAAGCCTGCTGTAAATTTGATTACCATAAATTCCTATGCTATAAAAGTACAAAATCAAAGAGAAGAACATATCTTTGATTTATATAAGTTAAAAGAAACTATAAGTAAAATATTTCCTACATTCATAACTTATACATTAAGCCTTAATAATCATGATATAATGGGTGACGGTAATCAAAAAACAAAATATGACTTAGTTCAAAGTAAGTCCTTAGGATTAAATAATATTTTAACTTTACAATTAAAAATTAATAGAAATTCAATATTTCATGTAGATAAACAATATAGATTACAAAAAATTATTTTAATTTTCGGTGTTATTTCGTTTTTAATTTTTTCAGTATTTTTATATTTTTATTTAAGAGTAAGTAATCATATAACAAGACAATTCAAAATATTAAATCAAGACATATATGATGAGAAAAAAATTAATACGGCATTGCTTAATAATATTAAAGTTGACCATCACTTAAAGAAACTCTTTATAAGAAAATTAACGGAAATGTATTTAAAGCAAGAATTAGGAGAAACATATGAACCAAATAATATTTCATTCAAAAATCAGCTATTTCCTATATATTTAACCGATATATCTCCTGCTAAAATTAACATAGAAAACTTAACTAAGCTGTTGCAGGATTATTTTGCTCCTTACTTTACTAAAATCGGTCTTAGAGTTACTAGTAACATAAAGGATATTGAGCTTAACTGCTCTATCGAAGTTTTTTACCAATTAATATTTAGTTTGGTATTTAATTTAGTAAAATTTATGGATAGGCAAAGCAATGTACCTCAAATACTTAAAATAGATTTTAAGCAAGATAAAATTACCATTGTTAATGATTGCTTCCCTTTAGATGAAAGAAAAATGATTAAGTTATCGGATATTATAATAGAAGAATATATAGATGTATTTATTTTAAACTGTCATAAGATATTTAAATCTCTCAAAGAACATAAATTTAAATATAGTATCTTTTCAAATAATAGATCAAACATAATAGAAATTATTTACCCTCCGTTAAATAAATCAAATAATGCGTCTAATAAAAATATGGGCAGAATATTAGATATTACTAAATATATAAATAGATCATAATTTATATTTTTCTTGCACGCGTTGGTGTAATATCCACTCAATAACTTGTTTATCAATATTTTCGTCAGGTAATGAACGATAATAACGAAATACTTCACTTAAAACTTGAGTAAATTCTAGTTCAGAAACTACTAGATTTAATTCATTTATTGTATTTATTATTTTAGGAAAAGTTTTTTCCAATAAACTATAATCATGTTTATTAAGATAATCGTTAACTTTAATAGCCGGATCATACAAATCTTTTATTGTAACACCCAAGGTATCAGCTATTGTTTGCAAGATTTCTGCAGAAGGTTTTTTAGATATACCTTTAATAATATTATATACACTGTTTTTCTTTAAATCTGACTTTCTTTCAAGCTCTGTAATTTGAATATTACGCTCTTTTATAAATTTATACAAATTTTTTTGTAATACCGTATCTGACATACGTTTTTAAATTACCATTGTATTTTTATAACAAATTTTAAGTATTTTTATAAATATTAAACCAATTAATAAACATTATTCATTGACTTTTTATCCAAAAGTACTAGAACATAATTACATATATGTAATTGTGCTTATTGGTTGAATATAATACGACCAAAATATCGTACGATTACAAACATATCAAGATGTTTTAAATAAAGCAAGAGGATATCACGCTTTGCTATAAGTTTAAGTGCTTTCTTGAATGAGTTTTAGGAATTTTGTGTACAAATTTTAATTTTTACAGAGAGCCTAAATGATCGGCGTTATTATGCTTTAGGTAATTAAGTTCTTACTTAAAGCACCAATAAAAATGGAAAAATATTTTATGAACAAGACAGAAACAGGAAGTTTTAACTGTGAAAAAAAACTGGATATAAGTTTAGAAAAATTTTCTAAACAGATAAATGATATTAAAGAGTCATTGGATATATTTTTATTAGACAAAGAGTATATTTTAGAATCAGACGACGAGGATGATGATGACTATAATGAGGTATGGATAAAAATTTCATCTGTGAAGGAAAATTAAATTAATCTATTTTGGCTCTTTTTGGATACAAATAATTTAATTTTTCTTCACAGAACTTAGAATTTTTTCTGATTAGTGCAATAAAAAAGCCGGAGGCGGTAAGAATAATTCCGAGCCAAATAAAGCTCATCATTGGCTTGTAATATATTTTAGCATGAATTATATTGCCGTCTATATTACTTAAAACAGCGTAAAGATCATATGATAAGTAAGAGTATATATTGCTTTCTTGCGATAAACTTTTTTCAACTATATAAAGTCTATTTTCCGGCTTTAATATAGTTATATTACGGCTATTATCTTCAAGCCAAAATTCAGCGATTTGTCTATAATAATTTTTACCTTGAGCAAACTTAATATTTTGCAATGTTACTTTAAATTCGTTAAATGTTTTACTTGTTCCCACCTCTCCGGTAAAATCCATTTCACTTTGTAATAATGCATTCATAGTGATACTAAAGCTAATCATGGCGAAACCAAAATGCCCAAGGATCATACTAGCGTTACTTGCTTTAAGTTTATTTCTAAAATAATTGGTTTTAATCAAAAGATAATGCACATTATGAAGCATCAGAAATATAGATGCGATTATAGTTAAAATCGATATGGTACTAAATGTTACTTTTGATGATATTAAATAAGTAATTATTAGAGATAATATTAGAATAATAATATGTTTTTTAATAGAGCTTTTGGTAGTAAATAATCCTATGGTACAAAGAATAGGAATAACGAATATAATAAAATTGTTGATGAAAAACGTCTCACTAATAATAATAGGTTTATCATCAAATAAAGAGTAAATTGGTGGGTAAAGGGTAGCACATATTAGGACGATAAGACTAAGCAGGAAGAATATGTTGCCGAGGAGTATTCCGAGTATGTCATGCCGTGGCTTGACCACGGTATCTTGTAAAACAGTCTGTGATGGTAAACTTCTTGAGATCCCGCGGTCAAGCCGCGGGATGACACAGAGTCCACCAATCCCCATAATCAAAAATATTCCAAGTAAGTACATTCCTCTCTCAGGTGAGAATGCAAAAGAGTGAATAGAGGTAATAAAACCGGATCGGACTAAAAAAGTACTAAATATTACCAACAAGAAAGTAACTATTGATAAAATTATAGTCCAGGGGTCTATACGATTTGTTTTGGTAGTAACTATTATAGAATGATGTAGCATAATTCCGGATAACCAAGGAAATAGCGAAATATTTTCTACTGGATCGAAAAACCAAAATCCACCCCAACCGAGTTCTCTATATGCCCACCAAGAACCAAGACTAATTCCGATAGTAGTAAATAAGATGCCGATATTTGAAAATATTTTGAGAAGCCTTATGTCATTAATGGATTCCTGCTTTCGCAGGAATGACATAGAAAGGGACGAGAATGACATAGAGGCACAAACAATAGTAAAAGGTACGGCGTAGCTAACATAGCCGAGATAAAGTAAAGGAGGATGGATGCTCAAAGCAATGTCTTGTAGCATCGGGTTTAGCCCGAGTCCCTCTTTAGGGATAAAGGAAAAAACGTTAAAGGGATTAGAAGTAAAATAAATAAAACTGCTAAAAAGTAATTGTATAGCTGATAATATGATGATAGATAAAAGTTTAAGCTGTTTATCTTTAGCTAAAAATATATAATAGCAGCTGATAATTTGTAATAAACAAAACCATAATAACATTGAGCCTTCGTGACTCGACCAGCTACCGGCTATTTTATATATTAACGGTTTTAAAGTACTAGAATTTAGAAAAACATTTTGTAGTGAAAAATCGGAAACAATGAAAGCATAGACTAGGGTAACAAAAGCAAGTATAGCACATAAGGCGGCTATGTAGAAAGGAAGAGTGATGAAGTAAATGTCATTCCTGCGAAAGCAGGAATCCAGTCTTTTATAAAATAAAGATTTTTTCTGGATTCCCGCTTTCGCGAGAATGACATAAGAGACAAAAGTTACATAAACAACCGACATCCCACTTAAGCACATCGTAGCTAGCAGTAAAAAATTACCGATGTTACTCACCGTTTTGTGCTTCCTGGGTAGTAGGTAGTACAGTAATTTTTACACTATCAATCTTATTGGCAATTTTCTTTAAAATAATTACCTTTAAGTTAAATATTTCTATTACTTCTCCCTGATTTGGGATTCTAGCAATTTTATGGATTATTAATCCTGCGATAGTGTTTGCATCCTCATCTGATAAATTCCAATCAAGTTCTCGATTAATATCCCTAATAGTCGTAGTTCCTTTTATAATGAACTCGGTATTAGACTTCTTGATAATTTCATTATTAAGCCTATCATGCTCGTCGGTAATAGGTCCTACGATTTCTTCTATAACATCTTCAAGAGTAATAATACCTAGCAGAGTACCATACTCATCTACAACACAAGCAAAATGATTATTACGCTCTCTAAAGGCATGTAACTGGTCTACTACGAGTGCATTCTCAGGGATAAACCAAGGCGGAGTTAAAAGTTTATTAATATCAATTTTTTTTGCATCATTATTGTTTTCGTATAATGCTTTAAGCAAATCTTTTAAATTAAGAATACCTATTATATTGTCTCTATTATCTTGCCATAAAGGTATACGTGTATGAGAGCCTGATAATAAAGTTTTAATTATTACTTCATGAGGTAGGTCGATATTAAGAGCTATAATACTACTTCTATGAGTCATAATTTCCGATACCGTCATATTACGTATATCTAAGATCCCGCCAAGCATATTACGATCGGATTTATAAACTCCGCCTTCTTGATGGTAATGCTCAATAACGCCTCTTACTTCTTCCGTTCCTGATATTTGAGGATTTAAATTAATACGAAATATGAAGCAAAATATTTTTGTAATGTAATCAAGAGCAATATTAATAGGTTTGAAAAGCTTTAAAAAGATTACGATAGTTGAAGCCATTTTTAATGCTAGTTGCTCAGGCTTAGCAACGGCTATTGCTTTCGGTACTACTTCAGCAAAAACAATAATTATAAAAGCCATAACGCCGGAAGCAACAATGGGTCCATTATCTCCGAGAAAGCTAATAAAGAGAGTAGTAGCAATAGTAGTGCAAATCGTATTGATTAAACTATTGCCTATTAGTAGAGTTCCTATGACTTTTTCTTTTTTCTTAAGAACCTCTAAAACTGTTTTAGCACGCTTATTACTGGCTATTTTAAGCTTATGAATCTTCCCGGGTGAAGAAGCTGTAATAGCGGTTTCGGTAGCAGCAAATAAAGCAGATAAGGCGATCATTATTATAATAACGATCACAAGTATGGTAGTCATTCTTTGTTAAAATATAAATTAACTATAAGTAATTATATTAGGAATTATAGATTTTGCCTAATGTTTTTTTAATATACTCGATGAACTTCAAAAATTGGCTACGTTGTTCTATAAGGTCTGCGGTACTCACGTATTAAGTATACGCTGCGTTCCTCGCTTTATGAACTCCTTGCTCTTTTTGAAGTTGATCTTCGTATACCGCTTCTTCTCATAAGAGCATATTAACGTCTTATCGATGGATCATTTTTTCTTTGACTAACCATATTCTGAAATTTATTACTTGGTTGTTGGGGTGGAGTTGCCTTTGCTTGACTCATCACTTCCCTAGCTTGTTGTTTCTCTATAACGAGCTGTGCATGCTTCCCTCTTAACTCCGGTCCTTTATTCAAAGCTTCGCTTTCAGTAAGAATTGGCTGACCGTTAGCTTTTCTAATCATAGTTTCCACGGAATAAGGACCACAATCATAATTATTATCTTGCTGTTTGGTTTGTTCATCAAGAATAAGCGGAGGCGTTTTATTTTTAAATGCTTTATTTTTTAGTATATCATCTAATATACTACTTATAGGATGCCCGAAGGAATCATTAAAAGTTATAACAGTTTGATTATCTTCTTTACTATGAGTCATAAATAAATTACACCAATGTCCGGTACCCATCTCTACCGGTATCACTGCACATTCTTTTCCATTTTCCTGTATATCTTTAGCGGCTCTATTTACAATATTTGTGACAGTTTCTGTGGTAGCTTCAACTGCCTTTAGCTTTTGTTGCTTTTTAAATTCATATATAACATCTAGATCTATTTCTTTCTTATTTATAAGCTCATCTAGAATTTGTTTTCTTTGCTGCACATCTGATACATCAATTAGCTTTTCTTTGGTTTCTTGAAGCTTCTGAAGCTTTTTATTTTTTTCTTCGCTCGTTGGTTCATTTTTAATTGTTTCAATTTCCTTTACAATTCCCCTCTTTTGTTCATCATAGAAATTATTTATAATTTTTTCTTCTCTTTCCTGAAGATCATGTAACATCGTATTTTTTACTTCTCCTTCTGGATAATCTGTAGTGTCATTTTTTTGTTGTTCAATTTCTTTTAAAACTTTATCATACCGATCTTGCTCTACAGAAAAATCAATCCTTTCTTTTGTAAGATCAATATCTTTTAAAGTTATAGCCGGTTGTATTGAAACTTTTTTGTCATCTAACGCTGCTGTCAAGATATTTACAATGTCATTTCCAGTATACCAATATTTAGGGTTTTTTATGTTATTGAGATCTTCTTGTGAAAGGTCATATTTAAAATCATTGATATTAAAATCATTACTTGGATTAATAGAAGCACTAGCAGCTCTCATCGCTTTATAGTCTTGTTCTGTCATATCAAATGGCTTATCTTCTTGCTTTTGACTTGAACCTATAACCGGAGAGTTTTTAGAGGCCTGTTGTTGCGGTTGATTTACAGGAGGTATAACAGTCGCCGATTGTGCTTGTGTTATTGTTGACTTCGATAATTGTTGTTCTGCTTTTAGAGATTCCTCATACATTTCCTTTGGAATTCCTAGTTTTTTCCATGGCTCTTGATCATTAATAGGAGCTTGCTGAGTAGGGGCAGCAACTACTTGCTGTTCTTGCGTTATTGTCGGTTTAGGTTTTGATTCCACTTGTGCGGTTGGAGCTATTGGATCTTGAGTTCTAGGCTCTTCTTTTTTGCCGAATATTGCTTCTTTAAAACTAGTTAATGTATCTTTAAAATAGTTAAAAACTCTTCTAAAAAAACCTTGTGGTTGTGGTTGGTTTTCTTTTGGAGGTTCATATGGTTTTGTTTGTTCTGCTTGTATATCCGTAAGGTTATCTTTCATAACTTTCTCTGTATTGAAATTAAAGTCAATAGGATTTACCTCAGCTTTACCTAAATCTTTTTGAAATTGTGCTGATATTTGCGATACATACTTTGTTAGGTTCTGAGCTGCGTTGCTGGTATCTTTTAGAATTTCATTAATTTCGAGTTTTAGTCCGTAAATTTGGTCTTCAGAGGTAATGCCGAATTTAGCAGTTATAAGGTTTGTTGCTTCGTCTGCAGAGATAGGCCAAGTTTCTATTATTACTCTGCCACCTTGATTTTTAGCATTTTTTATTATTTTATCTAATTTTGCTTTATCAGGTATTGTATCAGAGAGCAAGTGGTCAATTTTACGATCATATACAAGGTTATTAAAAACAGATGCTACTAAACTTATATCCGTAATTGCAGTGGTTTTATCTTTTGCTACTATACCATCAGCTATAGCTAAATTTTGATCTGCTTCATTTGTAAAAAAAACATGATCAACTTTTTCCATAATTTGCTTCCAGTAAGCTTCTAGTTCAGGATTTTGGGCTAATGAATTATATTGATCAAAAGTAATAGTAGTTTTTATATTTAAATTTTGTGAATTAATTAAATCTTGTACCTGAAAAATGGGTCTTACATTATTATTATTAAGCTGAATGTTAAAAATCGGTGTTTTGCCCGCTTCGTGGGATTTTTCTAAGATCTCCGAAAAAATACGTTCTTTATCGGGTATATGGGATTCTTTATTAACTTGAAGCTGGATAATAGGTAGTTTATTTTGAGTTTCCTGATTTTGTATTTCCTCTAATATCTGATCTTTATTGCCAAGTAAAAGAGTAAATATAATAGGCTCAGCCATTACTAACCTTTATTAAAAAAATATTAGGTTCTATGAAAATTTCTAATTAATTTGCAGCAAAAAATAGCCAAAATTAAATCTTTTTAGAAATGTTCGCAGAAGCTATATATAATTATCAGAATTTTTGAGCTTTAAATCAAGCTATATTTAATAATCCGTGCTTTAGCTTATATAATTTATCCATTTTATGTGCTAACTCATAGTTATGTGTTACCATAATGACGGCGGTATTTTGCTGCCTTGCTACTTTTAAAAATAAATTAAATACTTCACTTGTGGTTTTGGGGTCTAAATTACCGGTTGGTTCATCTGCTAAAATAATTTTTGGCTTATTAATTAAGCTCCGAGCTATTGCAACTCGTTGCTGTTCGCCTCCTGATAATTCTCCGGGCATATTATAGAGTTTTCCTCCAAGTCCTAAACTTTCTAATATCTTTGTTGCGTCCTCTATTGCTTCTTTTTGATCAAGACCGCTAATAAGCCTTGGCATAATAACATTTTCAAGGGCGGTAAAATCTTTAAGTAAGTGATGTTGCTGATAGATAAAACCTAAATAATGAAGACGAATTAGATGATTTTTCTTATACTCGCTATTTGGTATGATGACTTGACCGTTTGTAGGTTTATCAAGTAAGCCGGCAATATGTAGTAAAGTCGATTTGCCGCTACCTGAAGAACCTATTATAGCGATTAATTCACCTTCATTAACCGTTAAATTAAGATCATCGAGTACCCTAACAACAGTTTTGCCTTGGCTGTAATGTTTTGAGATATTTTTTAGAATGAGGGCTGTATTATTCATATCTTAGGGCATCCACGGGATTTAATTTTGAGGCTCTATAAGAAGGATAAATTGTCGCAAGAAAACACAATATTATAGATAAAGAGGTAATTAAAATAATATCCTCAGTTCTTACTTTTGAAGGTAAACTATAAAGAAAATAAATAGCTGCCTCGAAAATTTTAGTACCGGTTATACGCTCCAAATAATTTTTGATAGTTTGAATATTATAAGAGAAAGTAACACCAAGGATTACACCTAGTGTTGTGCCAAGCAATCCTATAAACATTCCGTTATAGATAAAAATAAGCATTATTTGCTTAGTACTTGCTCCCATAGTCCTAAGAATTGCAATATCTGAAGTTTTATCTTTAACGAGCATGAATAAGCTCGAAATAATATTAAATGCGGCGACCGTAATAATTAAAGATAGGATAGTAAACATAGCAGTACGCTCAACAGCAAGGGCACTTAAAAATTGTGAATTTAAGATTTGCCAATTAAATACGTATAGGTTTGGACCTAATAATGATTGTATTTTATATGAATATGCAAGAGCTTTATCGGGATCTAAACTATTAATTTCGATTAAATTAATATCGTCGCCAAGAGATAAGAAATTTTGTGCTGCGGTAAGCGGCATTAATATCGTTGTCAAATCATAATCATACATACCGCTATTGAAAATTGCGATAACTTTAAATTCTTTTGACCTTGGCATATTGCCAAAGGCGGTAGAAACTGAATTCGGTGAAATTAATCTAATCTTATCCCCAACAGTTACTCCTAAATTGCTTGCTAATTGTTCTCCGAGTGCTATTACGTTTTTGCCGTGAAAATTATCAAAACTACCAAAATTTACATTTTTAAAAATTTCATTTCTTAAACTTAGATCCTTTAATTTTATACCTTTAACAAGTACACCGCTATTATTACTTTTACCAAGAGCCAAAGCTTGGCCGTGAGCAATAAATGTTACATGTTTTACATAATCTTGTTTTAGGAGTTTAGCTTTAATCTCTTCATAGTTATCAATACTACCACCTTGCCGATTTATTACTATATCCCCATTTAACCCGATAATATTTTTAGTAAGCTCTATATGAAAACCGTTCATAACGGACATTACGACTATCAGTGCTGCAACGCCAATCATTACGCCAACTAAAGAAAAGGCAGAAATAATAGAAACAAACTTTTCATTTTTCTTAGCTCTAAAATATCTGAAAGCTATTTTGAAGATAAAATTGTTATTGATCATTTTTTTTGCTGTCATCCCGCGACTTGATCGCGGGATCTATAAAATTATTAGTATTATAAGCTGTTTTTTTTGGATACCGTGGTCAAGCCACGGTATGACAGAGTGGAGTTTTCTACACTCTCTCAGAAATCTCAAAAACATTATCATATTTAAATAATTTAGGTAACGTTACTAGCCCAAATATCGTAACAATACATATAGTAATGCCAAGAGGGGCAAAAGTACCGTTATATAAAAAGCCTACTAATTGTAATCCAAATGCCGTTAGAATCAATCTAGCCGAAGTAAAAATAGCAGTCATACGAGCTTTACCATCGGGGATAGCTTCCAAAAGTAGAGGCCATAATATGTTAATCGGATATATTACACCAAGTGATAATAATAGCGTAACTATCGTTATGATTAAAGGATTATTAATATTATATATAATCAATATGCTATTTCCTACCAAGAATAGTATTATAAATATAACGCCAAAATAGAAGCAATTTTTAATACCGAATTTTTTAAAGCAATAACCGCTTGAAAAGCTCATAATGGAAAATAAAGCTGCCATTGATCCTTGGTAAAGTCCAAAATATTCTAAAGTTACGCCTAAATCTTGCATATATAAAATAGGTGCAATCCCGATAAATATCCAATATCCTTGAGCAAGAAACATCATTGTAAGTATATAATATATAGCTTTTCGCGATTTAAAAATAGGGATATATTCTTTTAAAGAAATACGTATTTTTTTGTTAACTTCTCTTTTTGGAATATAAAATATACCTAGAATTAAGCTAATTAAACCAAGTGCGAATAATAAAACAAAATTACCTCTCCATCCCCAAAATAAATTGACGTAACTGCCTAAAACCGGTGCAAAAGCCATAGAAAGCGTAATAGTGCCGTTTAAAATGCCCATTAATTTTTGCTGTTCTTGTACCGAATAAATATCAGCAAGCACGACATATACTAGCACTGCAACCGATGATATCCCGCATCCTTGCAAAAATCTTCCAAATAATATAGCTTCATAATTATTTGCAAATACACAAAATAAACTACCAAGATTAAAAATCAGTAAACCAAGTATAATAATCGGTCTGCGTCCGTACCTATCTCCTAAATTACCGACTATAAGAGAAGTAATACAATAAGCAGTTAGGTTTACACCGAGTAATAATTCTGTCATAAAAGTCGAAAGCTTGAATGTATCTTGTATTTCAGGGAAACTTGGAACGAATAAATCTATTTCCGCTCCAGCGAGTATTTCCATGATGATTACGGTAATAAGTAATTTCATAAGTAATTTATTATTTTTAGGTTGTTTTAGTAAAGTATTGTTGCGTGGATCGATTTTTCCGTCATTGCGAGAAGAAACTGCAAGTTTCGACGAAGCAATCCAGTAAAAAAATTCTGTAAATCAGAATTTTTTTAATTATTTTTCTGGATTGCAGCAAAGCTTCGCTCCTCGCAATGACGATTCGGGTATCCATGCAACAACGCTTTTGCAGGAATGACATAGAAAGAGCCAAGTTATAACTTACAATAATTAGCGTATTATTGCACTAAAGAATAAATGGATATTTATACATGACACGATAACTGGAGGATTGAAAAGGAAGAGAAAGCAGAAGCTTTTACTGATATATGTTAAGAATAATTATTCCTAACATGTGGGACTATTAATAAAATTCTTTTTAATTATTAATTAAAATTATTTTGTTAACAGTCCCCTATCAATTTTAAAAATTAATTAAAATATTACTGATTAATTCCTAAAGCTTGTTTTTGAGCATCAGTAGTATTCTCCATTACCCACTTTTGAACATCAGGACTTAACATATTATACTGATCTGCTGTTAAGCTAGCAACCCAAGCCTGTTGGTCGTCGCTACTCATAGCTTGTATTTGGGTTGTTGTAACTGAAGCTGGGTCAGGCATTTGCATTGATGAAGCAAATACTGGGCTTGCGAAAGCTAGAATTAATAAAATCTTTAATAAATTTTTCATTTTGTAAACCTTTTTTGTTTTTGTAGTTATGATTATAACAAAGTCATAATAGCTTTCAAGCTAAATTATATTAAACATTTAAATTTTTTTATACCAAGGAACTTTTATTGTAACAAATATATCAATTATCTACTCGATGAATTTCAAAAATTGGCTATGTCCTCCTACAAGTACTCCGGTACTCACGTATTAATATACGCTCCGTTCCTCGTCTTGAGGACTCCTTGCTCTTTTTGAAATTGATCTTCGTATATCTATATTATGTTATACTGTTAGCTGTTCTCTACAAATATTGCAATAAATTTCTGAATTTTGTAATAAATTATTATGTGTTCCGCTAGCAGCTACTAGTCCTTTGTCTATTACTAAAATATTATCAGCAGATTCTATACTACTAATTCGATGGGCAATTGATATAATAATTTTTCCTTTCATCATTTTTCTTATAGCTGTTAATAATTTTTGCTCGCTCATCGTATCTAATGCACTCATTGCTTCGTCAAGAAGTAAAATTTGCGGCTTGCGAAGTAATGCTCTAGCAATAGCTATCCTTTGTTTTTGTCCTCCTGATAATCTAACGCCTTTTTCACCTATTTTAGCATTGATACCGTCATGAATTTTATCTGCAAATTCTGCGATTCCTGTAATTTCTATTACTTCTTCTATTTCATCATTGCTTGCTCCATCGTTACCAAATATAATATTTGATCTTATAGTACCAGAAAAAATACTAGCTTCTTGAGGTATATAAGCGATTAATTTACGGATTTCGATAGGATTTAAATAAGCTATATCTTGATTGTTAATAAGAATAGTGCCGCTTTCTTGCCGGTAAAAATGTAGTAATAGCTGAATTATGGTACTTTTTCCTGCACCTGATCTACCTACAATCCCAATAAATTTATCGGCATTTATCTTGAAAGACATGTTGTTGATAATTCTTAAATTAGGTCTTGAATGATAGGAAAAATCTACATTTTTAAATTCTATCGAGATTGAGCCGGAATTATTTAATTCTAAATAATCATTATGTGTTATAGGCGACTTATCTATAATTGTAATTATTCGCTCAAGGGCTGTAACAGGTAAATGTATCTCGCTTAGTAGTTCAAAAATGCCGCCGCAGCTAACTCCGGCAATAATTGCATAATAAATAAACGATATAATTTGACCTGCTGATAGATTACCTTTAACTATATCCAAGACTCCAATCCAAACGACTAAAGTAATTGCAAGAAATATAACGGATATTGAAATCGCGAAGAATAAAGCACGAATTTTTAAACGGGTTTTGCAGTATGTTAAATAGTTTTGTAGTTTAGTGTCAAAATCGGTAATTTTATTTGCTTGATTGTTAAAAGCATAAATAGCTCTAATATTATTAAAAGTTTCATCAATATCTGATGCTAAAAGTGACTTAGATTCTAGAGCTTTTTTAGACAAAGCTTTAACATGCTTGCCGAATTTAATTAAAGGAATTAATAAGATAGGAATGGTAATAATTACTATAGAAGCAAGTTTAAAGCTTTCAAAAAACATTAATGTAATGCCGCCGATTAGCATCACCGAATTGCGAATAAAAAAAGATAAGAAATTAACGATGAGCGTAGATATTTGATCTATATCATTTGTTAAACGTGAAATTATATCGCCGATTTTTAATTCTTCAAATTCTTCAATTTCATAATTAATTAAATTACTATAGGCCTCTTTTCTTATTTGATTAACAGTTTTTTCGGCAACATTATTGATAAAATATGAACGGAAAAAACTGGCAATACTTAAGATAATAATTAATAAGGAAATATACAATATAGATTTATCAACCGATAAAATATGATCTTCAGCTAAACCTTTATCAACTAAATTTCTGAAAACACTACCGATTAGTAATAATGAAGCTGATACGCTAAGTAAAGAGATCATAACGATGATCAAGTCTTTTTTATAGAACCTTAGATATTTAGCCAGTCTATATAAAAGTTTGATATCCATTAGACCTCTTTCATAACCTCCTTCTAAAGGTAATTTGTACGTCAATCCGGTACTCGCATCCTCACGTACTTTTTGTACGCTGCGGTGCTGCGTTCCGTGTTTCCTTCAAATTCCTCTTTATAAGATAGGTTATGAAAGAGGTCTATTGATTATTTTGTATGAAGAAAAGAAAATGGGGCGAGTGACGGGGTTCGAACCCGCGACCCTCAGGACCACAACCTGATGCTCTAACCAACTGAGCTACACCCGCCATAAATTAACAACGTAAATTTAGATTATCAGAAGGATTTAGTCAAGAATATTTAGGAGTAATAAGATTTATTTTTGGAAAATACGTTGTATATCGACTTACATCTCTTGTTAATAAGTCTATCTTTAATATACTCGCATGAGCACCAATAAAAAAATCCGGTAATATTGAATTTTTAATACCGCCATTCAATTTATATTTTTGAAAGGCTTTACCTGCTAAAAACAATGCCTCTGTAGACATAGGAATAAGTTTAAAAAAATTTTCAGTTATTGTAGCTTCTAACTCTTCTATCCTTTTGAACCCAATTGATATTTCAGTATAAATAATATCATTAATTATAAGTTCGTGAAATTGCGAAAGTAATTTAAGTTTGTTTGAAGACCACTCATACCAATTATTATCAAAAGTTATAATATCTAGTATTATATTGCTATCGACTAAAATCATGATCTAGTTAATTTCATTATTTCATCGGTAGACATGTTTGATGTACTCTTGCCTGATAATTGTTGTATTAATTTTATACCTCTTTGATTGGAATTTTTTTCTTTTTTAATAAAAACTCCATCTTTATGTAAAATGAAAGAAATTTCAGTGTTAGGCAGCATTCCTAATTTACTTCTGATATCAATAGGTATGGTAATTTGTCCCTTAGTAGATATTTTCATAATTATAAAATAATTTTATCATTAGAATTATAGTATACTAAAAGTAAGAAATTTACAAGTAAGATTTTTACTCTATATTCTTTAATTCTTGAATAATTTTTTTGTTCATAATTTTATTTAATTGCAATATAATTATTTATATAGACAAACTGAATATACTAGATGAAAACCAATGATGAATTTGACGGCTTTACTATAGAGCTTTTTAAAGATATAGATGGGGATTGGTTGGCAAGATTTGAAGAGTTGCCGAATGTATCGGCTTTTGGAAATTCGCCTGAAAAAGCATTGCAAGAATTACAAGAAGCGTGGGCTTTAATGAAAGAAAGTTATATAAGTCATAATCAATCTATTCCCCTAGCACCGGCTAGGAAAGAATATAGTGGGCAGTTTAATGTTAGAGTAGACAAACGTATACATCGAGCTTTGGTACTGGAAGCACTTAGGGCAAAAATTAGCTTAAATGCTTTAGTATCTCAAAAATTAACTTTATCGGTAAACAATGAAAAAAGCAGTTATTTTAGTTAGCGGTGGAGCTGATTCTGCCACGGTTCTTGCAATAGCCCAAAAAATGGGTTATGAAATCTATGCTATGAGTTTTAGCTATGGGCAGCGTAACAATGCAGAACTTCGGAGAGTTAAGGAGTTAGTTATAGAATATAACATTAAGCAGCATAAGATTATTGATATAGATTTACGGGCTTTTGGTGGTTCTGCTTTAACCGATGATAATATAGATGTTCCGCATTACCATAATACAAACGAACTACCTGAAGATGTACCGGTTACATACGTACCTGCTCGTAATACGATATTTTTAAGTTATGCACTAGGATATGCAGAAGTAATAGGAGCAAAAGACATTTTTATAGGTGTACATACTAGTGATTCGGCAAATTATCCTGATTGTTGCCCTGAATATATTAAGTCTTTTGAAGCAATGGCAAATTTAGCAACTAATATAGGGGTGCATGGAGAAAAAATTACCATTCATACGCCTTTAATTGATATGACTAAAGAGCAAATAATTAAAACAGGGCTTGAGCTTGGAGTTAACTACAAAAATACAATTTCATGTTACGACCCTACGGAAGATGATTTATCTTGCGGTAATTGCCTTGCTTGCATGATAAGGCTTGATGCTTTTAAAAAGAATAATGTACAAGATCCGATTAAGTATGTATGATAAATAGAGAATATTTATATACTCCTTTTCCTGTTATCGACCTAAATGATATAGTTTTACGAGAGTTAGTTGAAGAGGATGTGCAGGATTATTTTAATTATATGAGTAAGTCGGAAATGGCTATTTATATAACTGATAGTAATAGACCTAAAGACTTAGAAGAAGCCCAAAGCGAAGTACGTTATTGGTCTAGTTTATATAAAAATCATAGAAGTTTTTATTGGGGAATTGCTTTGAAAGACGATAATAAATTAATAGGTACTGCGGGTTTTAATATAATAAATCTAGAACATCACAGAGCAGAAATAAGCTATGATCTAGATCCTAATTTTTGGGGGCAAGGTATAATGTTAAAATCTATAAAAAATATCTTGAAATTTGCTGATTATATAGGCATTGTAAGAGTTCAAGCAACAGTTATTACAGATAATTCTCGTTCGATTAATCTTCTTGAGAGATGCGGTTTCGCTAGGGAAGGAATCCTTAAAAAATACGAAATAGTTGCAAATGAGCATAAAGATTACTATATGTATGCAAGAGTAGTATAGGATGTTGTCGACTCCTAATTGTCATACCGTGGCTTGACCACGGTATCTAGAAAAAAATAAAATAAAGACTGGACCCCGTGGTCAAGCCACGGGGTGACAGTGCTGATACAATAAGAATTGTTAAAATAAACGTAAAAAAAGAAAATTAATGGTAGTAGAAGTTAATAAAAAAGAATTAGTTTGCTCGTTTTGCGGTAAAAAACAGCATGAAGTAAAAAAACTAATAGCAGGTCCTGCAGTATTTATTTGTGATGAATGTATAGATTTATGTATGGATATTATGAAAGAAGAAAGTAAAGTTGCCTTAAAGCAAATTACTTCTTCAATTCCAACGCCGCAAAAAATATGTGGAATTCTAAACGATTACGTAGTTGGACAAGATCAAGCGAAAAAGATTTTGGCAGTAGCGGTATATAACCATTATAAAAGACTTGAATATGTACAATCCGGCAATAATGAGGTTGAACTTAATAAGTCGAATATCTTACTGATCGGTCCTACCGGTTCAGGAAAAACTTTACTTGCTCAAACGCTTGCTAAAATTTTAGACGTACCTTTTACTATGGCAGACGCTACTTCTTTAACGGAAGCCGGTTATGTCGGTGAAGATGTTGAAAATATTTTACTACGTTTATTAATAGCAGCAGAGTTTAATATAGCAAAAGCACAAAAAGGTATAATTTATATTGACGAGGTTGATAAAATTGCCCGTAAATCGGAGAACCCTTCTATTACTAGAGATGTATCAGGAGAAGGAGTGCAACAAGCACTACTTAAAATTATGGAAGGAACAGTTGCTTCCGTGCCTCCTCAAGGCGGTAGGAAACACCCTCAACAGGATTTTGTTCAACTAGATACTTCAAATATTTTATTTATTTGCGGTGGTGCTTTTATGGGGATTGACAGCATTATAACCGCAAGAACTAATCATAGTTCTATAGGTTTTGCAGCTAACGTAAATATAGATAAAGAGAAAAACAATAGCGAGATTCTTAAATCCCTAGAGATTGAGGATTTAACTAAATTCGGTTTAATTCCTGAATTTATCGGTAGGTTACCTATCGTTACGACTTTAGACGAATTAGATAAGCAAGCTTTAATTACGATTTTAACTAAGCCTAAGAATGCTATAGTAAAGCAATATCAGAAACAATTCGAGCTTGATGATGCTGAGCTTGTAATTGATGATTCAGCCTTAGAAGCTATTGCCGAAAAAGCTTTAGCTAAGAAGACGGGAGCAAGGGGACTTCGTTCAATACTTGAGCATCTTTTGCTTGATAGTATGTATAAAGTTGCTGAGCTAAAAAAACAGCGTGTTACTATTACAAAAGAGGTAGTTAACGGCTTAGTAGAACCGATAATGACCTCTCTCATTTCTACAAAATCAAATAAAAAACAACCGATCATTGAAGATATACCGGCATAAATATGTGTGGATCGTTTTTTCTGTCATTGCGAGGAGAGGCAAAGCCTCGACGTGGCAATCTCGTCAAATATCCTGAGATTACTTCGTAATTTCTTCGCAATGACGATTAGATGTCTGCACAACAACACCGGCTTGAACCGCGGGACAACATAAAATTTATCCTAAACTAGTGTTATAATGGTTTAAATACCATTAAGAAAAAAATAATAATCAAACTGATAAATGCTGGCCAGCCTAGGTAGAACCATAATTTAAATAATTTATAATATTTTTTCGGTAGGGGGGTTCGCTGTTTTAATGCTTCAAGTGCCATATTTCGTAGTTGAATTTGAATCCATACCACCGGAAGCCAACAACTACCGGCGATTATGTATCCGATAAAAGTTAAGATAAGCCATAAATCAGAATAATTATAGCCAAGCATATTTACTAATATTATGCCGCTAACCGGTTGAATTATCACAGTTGGAGTAGTAAAAAGAAGATCAGCTATAACTGTAGTGCGAGCTGCATATGCCTTTGCATTCAAATCACCGGTTTTATTTGCCCACCACATAAAAAAAGCAGTACCAATTCCAGTACCAAATAAAATGGTGGAACTAATAATATGGATAGTTTTTATAAAAAGATAATCCATTATTTATCTCGTTCTATAGCCATTAATACTAAAGTAAGTAATATTATTGGAAGATTTTTAAACATCGGACCAAGCGGATCTAGCCACAATATTGGCTTAAGATATGTTAATAGTAGAGTGTAAGCTAGTATTAATAAAATTTGTAAACTACATATCCTACTTATTTTATTTTTGATAATTAGTAGAATTCCAAGAATAATATCTGTAAAGCAGCTTCCATATAATATATAAGGTGCTATTTGTTTATCAAATCCTAGTGATATTATAATTTCCATACTAGCATCATAAGCAAAAATGCTTGAAATAATTCCTGTCATTATCCAAAATAGCCCTAAGACAATTTTTATTATAGGTTTTAAAAAATAAAGCCTAGCGTGCCATATGGATTGTACGGTTAAAGGTTCGGTTGCAAAACCTTGTTGTAAGTTTCTAGGGACTATAGAAGTAAAATCGATAAAATCTTTTTTATCAGCAATATTAGGTTGAAGTAACATATTGTACGCAGTAGAATTAATGGGTCCTATTTTTAGAAAATCTCCTAATTTAGCTGCTATTTTAATGAATATTAGAGGAATTTTTATTAGTCTTCCAGGATTAACTCCAAGCCATCTTCTAAATCCAAGCAAGATATCTTTCATGGTAACTATGTCTGGTCCAACTATTTTTAATAATTTGTGGATTTTTCCTTCCCTTTCTATACAGTGAATAATTACTTTCGTTAAATCATCAATATGAATAGGTTGAAATTGTTGTAAACCATCGCCTATTAAAGGAATAAAATACGGTAATGTTGCAAGAGCCCTAAATAGCGAGGTACCACCATAACAACCGCTTGCGTAAACAAGAGATGGCTGTAAAATTACCCAATCTATATTTTCTAATTTTTGTAAATATTCTTCAGCTGTTTTTTTAGTTAAAGCATAAGCAGTGTTTTTTTCATCATCTATTCCAAGAGCTGAAATATGAATAATTCTTTTTACATTAGTAAGGGTGCAAGCCTTAAATAGAGCCTTTGGACCATTGACATGAACATTTTCAATATTATTAGCATGACTAGACGTTAATACACCTGATACATTAATAACTATATCTATTTTATTTAGTCTATTTATCCAGCTTTGTGGTTTTAGGTCTATATTAAAATCACAATATATAACTTCTGCGGTAGGAAATTTTTTCCTGGTAGACTCAACATCTCTAACACAGCATATTACTTCATAATTATTCTTTAATAATTCAGCTGTAATATATGATCCAATAAAGCCGTTAGCTCCTATTACTAGTATTCTCATAATATAAACGATTCAGGTACTGACTTTTTATATCATTAATCAGGTCTTGTTGTAAATAGAAGATAAAAAGGAATATATATTATGTCCACAACTATTGTTTTTTTGATTAGACCTCTTCGGAAACTCTACTTCTAGGGGTAATTTGTACGTCGATCCGGTACTCGAATCCTCACGTACTAAGTGTACGCTGCGGTTCTGCGTTCCGTGTCTCCTTCAAATTCTTCTCTATAAGCGAGTTTCCGAAGAGGTCTATTAAAAACTTTTGTATCTTAATACTCTTCTCTCTTATCATAAACCGGCGTTATCCGTGTGTGATTTTAATGTTATCTCATAACAAAATAATTAAGAATTGTAAATAATTGTATATAAAGTATTTGAATAAACATTAAGAGGTTCTTATATTTTAAATTTACATTTATTTAATTGAAATTATGAGTAATAAACTAGGAGTAATAATAAACTATTATAATGATATATCAAATTTAGGCGTAAGATTATGGAAAACTACTACAGCACTTGCTAGTTTTAATTTAGGTGAGGTATTGAAAATATGGTTTTGCGATAAAAATTTTAAAGATTTAACGACGCTGGATCAAAGTTTTATTTATACACAATATTTAGAAACAATACTAAGTAAAATAGCTACTACTGGAAAGTATCAAGATAAGAATATCGATCATTCTCAATGGAGCAATTGTTTTGAAGAGATAAATAATCGAGATCATTTCTTATATATAAAGCTACAAGAGCTAATAGGAGTAGAAAACAAGAATATTATTGATTCTATGCTAGATGGTATAGGTGATATAAATTCATTAAAGTTTAGTACCCTAGTTACTAAAGCTCAAATATTTTTAAAAAACAATTTAGATCAATCTGAAAAATTGATTAAAGTAGCCAAAAAAATCGATAGTATGGCATATCCACTCACTAAAGAATATTTCCTATATCGTTATACGGCTAAAGCGATATTATCTGTAAATGCTTTGGATTTATCATTGGATGAAAAGGAATTTAATACAATAAAAAAAGCTCATTTAAATTTTGCAAATTATCTTAATTCATTAGAGCAAAGTCTTACTAGAATAGAAAAAGCTACTGATAAGTATAATGAAGATTACAAAATTGCTTCTTGGTTAACAGAAAAATCAGATTTAGTTAGTAATCATTCAGGTAAAATAGCAATTACTTACGCTTCTCTTATAGCAGGTGTAATTGCTTTACGTTCATATGTAATTGACGAAAAGGATCCTTGGTATGAATTATGTGCTTTACCTACTACTAGCCTTGCAATGCTACAAATTTTATTATCTTTTCCAGGTACGGTCTTATCAAATAGACAAACTAAAGAGATTAATAATAATATGTTTCAGGAATTAAAGAATAGCGGAAAAAATGCAGAGGACATTAAATTTTTATTTGATCACATTCCAAGTTTTGCTAATGATGCCGTAAATACAACTGCAATTTGCTTTAGATACGCTGCTAATTTAGGGTTGCAGCCTATTGATTTATTAAATAATGATATTATTAATCGTATAATTGTATATACGGCTTTACGGTGGTCTGCAGCTGCAGGAGTAGTAGAAGAACAAAGTAAAGTTACAAATTTTATGCAAAATAAATTAATTAAATTTTTGCATGATAAAATTGTACCGGCTTTGATTGAGAATAAGGAACTTGCACCTGAAGAAATTAAACCTTATTTTCAGTTACTATATAAACATTCCGAAAAAGATAAGAATACGCAAATAAAACTTCAAACAATATATAATAAACTTACAAATCAAGATATAGATTTTAACAATATTGAATCAGACATTAGTACCTATCATGGATGGAAGAGTACTGCTATGTGTTCAGCGGTAGCCACACTTATTTTGGATTATATCTGTTTTTATTTTCGTAATTCAGAATTAGAATTCTATGAAGATCCAATGTTTTATGCCTCAACCTCTATTAAATTAATGCGTCTTGCTTCTCTATTAGTATCAACATATTGTGGTAATAAAGTTATAGAAAATATCACCGGTGAAAAATTAACTAATGATGTATTCTTCCAAAAGTTTTACTATAATGATGCAGCAAGACTGACCGTAGCGATAGTACCGTTAATAATGTTTGAGTCTATTAAAGATTTAAAATTCTTAAGCCTTGCAACTTTAATAGATGTTTTAACAACTGCTATATCAGATTTAAATGTCGGTAAGGCAATTAGTAGTGCAGGTAAGAATATTGCCGAGAAAACCGCTACTACCCTTACTTGGCTTAATAAGATTGTTTCAGACACAAACGATGATACAGTTATTAATATTGATCCTACAGAAGAAGTACCATGCTTGGGTTGAAGTTTGAATTTCTTAATGTGTTCTTCCTATGTCATTCCCGCGAAAGCGGGAATCCAGTCATTAAAAAATTTAAACACTCTAAATTTCAAAATTAAAAGCTCGATTTATCTCGTTTTTTTCTGGATTTCCGCCTACGCGGGAAGGCATTGTTGCGTGGATCAATTTCACTTTTGTCATCCCGTGGCTTGACCACGGGATCCAGTTTAAAATGCTAAAGTTATTAGTATTTTTTATTGTTTTTATGGACCCTGTGGTCAAGCCACGGGGTGACACAGTAGATTTTATCGGTCCACGCAACAAAGCCACGCGGGAATGACATAGAAACTTTAAATCAATTCTTTTTAGGTAATACCAGTAAAAGAAGTTGAATTGTGTATTAAAAAATAAAAAAATACAATATCATTAACTTCTTTTTTTAGAAAATTTATGCATATTAAAAATAAATCAAAACTTTTGTTAATTTTTCCATTTATATTATTAGCAGTAATTTTACCAACATTTTTGTTATTAGAAATTTATGATATAAGCAGAAATGGTTTCTATAGGAATAACATAGATCGAGGGTTTTTTTATTACAATTTTTCATCACCGTTATTACAAGAAGAGTTAGAAAAATCAAATTACACTATACAACTAGCAAAAAATCCAAATATTCCTTACAGAATTGCAATTTTGTGTAGATATGATCCTTTGGCTTGTATGAGAATACAACAAGCAGCAAGTAACCTTGGATGGGAGTCTTTGCTCATTTCAGCTACAACTCATCCACTAGATGTGACTAGAATTCATGGTATAGTTAGTCAATTTAATCCTGATTTTACTATATCTGCAGCTGATTTTGGTGTAGTAGCGGGTGTTAAGAGCTATTTGGTTTTGCATTTTCCTTGTTTAATTAATCCTGATTTAGGTAAATACTATTGTCCGAACCCTCTTCGGTATGATGGATTGCTTGCTGTTACGGATTTAAAAAGAATTAATCAATATTATGAAAGTATTTCTATACCTATAATTGATTTCAAGTTTTCACGACCTAAAACAGAATTTATTAAAATTAATTATTCAAGGTTATTTATGTGTGGTTATAATTGGGATAATACTCGCACTGGTCTTAAGTATAAAAAATTATATCAATTACTTGATAAACGCAAAGATGTTGATATATACGGTCCTAAGCAAGCTTGGAATGGCCTTAATTCATATAGAGGATTTATACCATATGACGATCAACTATTTGTTGATGCAATAAGAAAAAGTGGTATTGGCTTAGCAATTCATTCGGAAGGACACAATACTGAAAATTTTCCTTCTGGACGAGTTTTAGAACTTGTTAGTTCTTCAGCATTAGTAATTGTTGATGAAATTCCATGGGCAAAAGAAACTTTTGGCGATAATATACTATATATAGAAACTTTAAACAAATCTTCTGAGGAAATATACTCTCAAATAAATCAACATTTAGAATGGATAAAGTCTCATCCTGAAGAAGCTTACGAAAAGGTAAAAAAAGCTCATCAAATTTATCTCGATAAATTTACTATGGAACAAATACTTACAAATGTAGCTAATATGCATAATAAAATTATAAGCCAGGAAAATTAGAAAGCAAATCAAATGTATAAAGTTATACTTATAATTTTTATGATTATTTGGGGATCAATAAATGTGTACGACTCTTCATTTATTCGTTTTTTTTATTATAGATTTTTACCTATAGAAAAAATTGCTAAACTGGATTTTATTAGTGATGAAAACCTGCAAGCTGGTAAGTTGGAGATGAGTAAACATAAGGTTGTTTTTGCCGGTATTACAAGGAGTAATGCTCCTCATTTACCAAACGCAATACGTCATATAGAGTATATAGGACAGTTTTTTTCAGATTACAGAATAATAATCTTTGAAAACGATTCTACCGATTCTACAAAATTAATGTTAAACTTGTGGCAGTTAATAAATCATAAAGTAAAGATTATATCACAGGACTTTTTTAACCAAAAAAGACCTTCTATAAAGTTCCTAGCGGATATTAGGAATAAATATCTAGAAATTTTAAACACGAGTGAATTTGATAAGTTTGATATAGTAATTATTCTCGATATGGATATTGGTTATGGTATTGATGTTAGGGGAATACTAGACAGTTTTAGCAAAATTGATCGTTGGGATGTTATATGCTCAAATGGAATATTTAATTCTCAAGGGCAAATGTATGATGCTTTTGCGTTCCGTAATGAAGAGTTTTTCGATACACCAGCTGAATATAACCTAAAAACCGGCCAAAATTATTATCCTACGGAAAATATTTCTCCCATGCAGAAAATATATCTTCCAGATTCAGATTTGCTACCGGTAAATTCGTGTTTTAACAGTCTTGCAATATATAAAAGAAAATTCTTTGAAAACTGCTCTTACGATTCCATAAAAGAAGATTGCGAACATGTGTATCTGCATGAGTGTATGCGTTCTAAGCATAATGCAAGGATATTTATGAATCCAGCACAAATTATTCGTTATGAGCATTATAACGCTAGGTAAGGTATACGGCAAATTTATTTATAATTTTTCCTCTATCTGGGGCTGTTCATTCGCCTCTACTTCAATAATCTCTGATTTAGAGGAAACAATTTGATAACGCTCTAATGCTGCCGGCATGGCTTTATTCCCTGAATCAATGCCGAGTTTGTGAATGTTCTTAACTCTCGACATAAAGTTGCGATTAAACGAAGCCGCAAATTTATCGTAATTAGTAACCATATTATGTAGGTTATTACCTATTTTCTGAGAATAATCGGCTATAGTACCTATAGAGCTTAATAACTTCCTGACTTCTTCTATGATAACCTTATAATTTTCTGAACGCCTATGATCGGTAATTTGGAATCTTGCAAATGATAGCATATTCATAAGCCCCGCAGGTCCTACGGGAAAGATATTGCAGCCCCAAGCTTTTTGTAAAAATTCAGGATCAGCTGCAATAACTTTCTCAACCGCTTGTTCAGTTGGCAAAAACATTAAAGTAATAACATTATTAAAACTCTGATCCTTTTTATTTAGGTTGGTTAAAATATTTTCGGCATAGTCTTTATTAGTCAGAGATTTTAAATGATAATTCATAGTTTTACTAAGATTCCCACTATTATCTTGCTCGTCTACAAGAAATTTAGAAGCTTTAGAATCAATAACCATTAAATTACCTGAGGGTAGAAAGATAAGGGCGTCAGGTCTTAGCTTTCCGCTGTCTAGCGTAGTTAAGCCGTATTGCATAATAAAATCTAAATTAGGACGTAAGCCCGACGATTTTAGGATATTCTCAAGCGTAATCTCGGCAAGTAACCCCGCACCGATAGGAGAAAGCAGCGACTGTTTTATCAAATCAACCGTACCTTTTGATTGTTCGATATCTTTATTTAATGCACCTACCATCGTAATTAGCCGCTCAAACTCGCTGTTAAACTTCCCTGATGCAGTAGCAATATTTTTCTCTGAAAGCTCTCTTGCTGCTGTATTTTCCATTTTATGAATTTCGATTAATTGCTTGGATAAATCCTTGCCTAAATCAAATAAAGCAGCTTTTGCTGATGAAAACGATTCGCTTCTTATTTTTTCCGTATCTTTGATAGTTTGGTCTTGATATTCTACTTTACACTTCAATTGCTCAATTTTCTGCAAATATCCTATTTTTTCTTGATTCAATAATTGGTTGTTATTGCTAATTTCTAGATTCTGCTCCGATAAGAATTGTAGCTGCGTTTTTAAGGTTTTAGTTTTTACATAAAACCAAATTATTAAAGCTAATAAAATAAGTAGTGTAGTTATGATAATCGGTAATAAATAAGGCATATGTTTTGTAATTTACGTGATCATTTCGACATTTAATTATAAGCTATATCCTCGCACATACCAATAAATGTAGCTGAATTGACTATATTCACTTTATCTTTTAGCGGTCCGAGCGGCTGAGCCGGTTTTAACAATTCTGGAGTGAGTATAAATTTAGTTTTTTTCTCGATATTCGATAAAAAAGGTAAATGTAAGCTATGAGGACTGTATATTATTGCGTATTTATCCCATTCCGGGTATTGTCTATTCAAATACCCTTTATATTCAGATGGACCATATACTTCTATACTGCCAAATTTATATTTTTTTAAAGGATATAGCTCATAATCATAAAAAAAATCATTTGGATATTTATTATACATACTTTGATTAAAATGAACAAATTTATCATTTTCTTGATGAAATACGAAAATATCTAAACATCTTCTCCCACAAATTACATAAATTTTATTGTGTTTAACACGATATCCTAATTGCTCAAATTGTGGTAATATTTGTTGCAGTCGTATTTCGTCTTCATGCCTAATACCGATATCTAAATCATCGTCAAAAGGAATTATGCCTTTATGTCTAACGGCTCCAAGTAGAGTGCCGCCTTCTATCCAATAATTAATGTTATTCTTACTAAGTATTTCATGAGTGTCTTTCATTAGCTGATAAAGGGCAATAGCTTTTTTCTCACTAATTCTATAGCTCTTTACTTGCTCATCGCTTAAGAGTACATATCTCCAATTATGTTCTAGTAGATAAGCATAACACAATACACCGACGAAAATAGTAAGAATTAAGCGTAAAATATTGTTAAAGGATAATATCAACTTTAATTTTATCATCTTGAATCTTAAATTATATTTTCCCTGCTGATATAACAAACCGGTTATTACTTTAACTTGTTTAAAAGCTTATTCTATCCTCTAAAGGACCAAATGGATGAGCCGGTTTTAACAATTCCTGCGTTAGTATAAATTTGGTTTTTTTCTCGATATTTGATAAAAAAGGCAAATGTAAGCTATGAGAATTATGTATTACTGCATACTTATCCCATTTCGGATATAGCCTATCTAAATTTGCTTTAGGATCAGCCGGACCATAAACCTCTATATTACCTAATTTATATTTTTTTAAAGGATATAATTCATAATCGTAAAAAAAGTCGTTTGGATATTTGCTTCGGATAGTTAAGTTAGTATGAATAAATTTGTTTTGTTCTTTATGAAAAATAAAAATATCCAAGCAAACTTTTTTACATATATTGTAAGATCGTTCAAAAGAAACAGTATAACCTAGCTGTTCAAATTGCGGTAATATTTGTTGCAACCGTACTTCATCCTCATGTATTACCCCGATATCTAAATCATCGTCAAAAGGAATTATACCTTGATGTCTAACGGCTCCAAGCAGCGTACCGCCTTCTATCCAATAATTAATATTATTCTTACCAAGTAGCTCATGAGTGTCTTTCATTAGCTGATAAAGGGCAATAGCTTTTGTCTCGCTAATCCTGTATTTTTTTACTTGTTCATCATTTAAGGTTACATATCGCCAGTCATGTTCTAATATATAAGCATAAAAAAATATACCGGCAAATATAATAAGAATTAAGCCTAAAATATTTTTAAAGGATAATATCGACTTTAATTTTATCACCTTGAACCTCAAATTTTATTTCTTCTGCCGATGTAACGTTTTTTAAATCTTCTGTTAGTTCTTCAGATAATTTTATGCCACTAACTTCAAGTAATTTTATCGGAGCTTTTATAGATAGATTCTTCTCGGCTTTGAATTTCCTGACGATGTCTAGAATTTCAATTAATCCTTCTGATTGCGTTACATCGATTTCATAGTATAAATTGCTATAATTTACCCAGCCGCCTTTTATATGAATAGACTCATTATCATTATATAATATCTGATATAATTCTTCAGTAATATGCGGTATAAACGGAGCAAATAACTTTAATAGCGTTTGCATAATATGATATAAAGTTAGTATGCTACTATATTGCCCTTGTGGGTTTTTGTTTTCTT
>DYDV01000087.1 GCA_020404465.1 Rickettsia endosymbiont of Omalisus fontisbellaquei | reverse complement strand
TTTTGACATATCTATTCTTAATATACAAGAAGGTATTTTTCAAGTTATAGCAACAAACGGCGATAATATGCTTGGCGGTGACGATATAGATGTAGTAATTACACAATATCTTTGTAATAAATTTGATTTACCTGATTCTATAGATACTTTACAACTTGCAAAAAAAGCAAAAGAAACTTTAACATATAAAGATAGTTTTAATAATGATAATATATCAATTAATAAGCAAGCATTGGAGCAATTAATTTTACCTTTAGTAGAACGTACTATTAATATAGCCAAAGAATGCTTAGAACAAGCAGGAAATCCGAATATAGATGGAGTTATTTTAGTTGGCGGTGCAACCCGTACTCCTTTAATAAAAAAAGAATTATATAAAGCGTTTAACGTAGATATTTTATCTGATATTGATCCTGATAAAGCAGTTGTATGGGGAGCTGCATTACAAGCAGAAAATTTAACAACCCCCAATATAGATTCATTATTGATTGATGTAGTACCTTTATCGCTGGGTATGGAATTATATGGCGGTATAGTTGAAAAAATCATCATGCGTAATACTCCGATTCCTATTTCGGTAGTAAAAGAATTTACGACTTATGCCGATAATCAAACCGGTATACAATTTCATATACTGCAAGGTGAACGTGAAATGGCTGCTGATTGCCGCAGTTTAGCAAGGTTTGAGTTAAAGGGGCTTCCTCCTATGAAAGCAGGAAGTATTAGAGCAGAAGTTACTTTTGCTATTGACGCAGACGGAATATTATCCGTTTCCGCTTATGAAAAAATCAGTAATACATCACATACTATAGAAGTAAAGCCAAATCACGGTATTGATAAAACAGAGATTGATATTATGCTAGAAAACGCTTATAAAAATGCTAAAATAGATTATACTACAAGATTATTACAAGAAGCAGTAATTGAAGCAGAGGCTTTAATCTTTAACATAGAACGTGCTATAGCAGAATTAACAACTTTATTATCGGAAAGTGAGATATCTATAATTAATTCTTTATTAGATAATATAAAAGAAGCCGCATGTGCTAGAGATCGGCTCTTAATTAATAATTCTATTAAAGATTTTAAATCCAAAATAAAAAAATCTATGGATACAAAGTTTAATATAATAATTAATGATTTGCTAAAAGGCAAAAATATCAATCAAATAAGATAAGGAAAAATAAGAAGAATGTCAGGAAAAATAAAAGTAACATTTATTATAAATGATGGAGAAGAAAAAATAGTAGAAGCACCTATAGGGCTTTCTATTTTAGAAATTGCCCATAGTAACGATATAGACCTTGAAGGAGCTTGTGAAGGATCGCTTGCTTGTGCTACTTGTCACGTTATTTTAGAAGAAGAATTTTACAACAAATTAAAAAAACCTACGGAAGCAGAAGAAGATATGCTTGACTTAGCCTTCGGTCTTACGGATACTTCTAGATTAGGGTGTCAAATTATTTTAACCGAAGAATTAGACGGTATAAAAGTACGCCTTCCTTCTGCTACTCGTAATATAAAATTATAATGGATTAAATAAAGTGATACGTAAAATACTTCTTTTTGTGTTTTTAGCATTTACTATAACATGGTTTGCAATCGCATATACTATAAAAAACAATGTTGTAAGTTTAATTAAAAATTCTGAATCCGATAATCTTAAAATATCTTATAATGCGGTTAAGTTTTCAGGTTATCCTTTTCATTGGAGAATCACCGTAACTGATCCTAAACTAAAGTTAATTGATCATGTAAATTCTAAAGAATTTACTAGCGAAAATATTGTCCTAAATATAGCTTTTAGTACCAAAAAAGCTGCTCTTAATTTTGGTCCTTTTATTAGAGAAACTGATAATTACGGCGATAAAACATTTACTTATGATGTACGCAGTAATGACGACATAAATGGTATAGGAAAATTTAATAAACCTTTATACAAAATATCAAAAAATGATAATTTAAAAGATGTATTAAAATCAATTCAGTTAAATAATAAAGCATTATTGATATTTAAAGATGATCAAGAAATCTTTAAAATTAATGATTTAGCCCTTTTTATAAGAAAACAGAATTTAGCAAGTGAAGAAAATATCTCCCTATTTTTAAATGTGAATTACGCTTCTGAAAAAGATATTTTTAATTTTAAAAATGCTAATTTAGATATTGCTGCTTCTTTAAAATTTGTTGAAGATGGAGAAGATTCAGCTCTTTTACAAAATTTTACCGTAGAAAGATTCATTTTTACTTGTGATAATGATTCTAAAGTTAACTTAAACGGTGCTTTACAATTCTTTGCTAATAAATTACCGGAAGGTAAGCTATCTTTTGAACTGGAAAATTATAATTCTATAGTTGATAAATTATTACCGAATAACATTATTTTTTCTAAAAAAATAATTAAAACAATCATTACTAAAGCAATTCATAAAGCTTCCGATGAGAGCTTAAATATAGATCAAACTGATGTAAATTCAGCTTACAACAATATAGAAAAAGCTAAGTTTGACATTGAGTTTTCAGATAAAGGAATAAATATCGGTTCTATTAATTTATTGGAACTAAAACTTGGTGAACATAAAGAAGAACAAAATACTGAAAATAATCCAAATTAGTTGTATGAATAATTTTATTTTTAAAATATGCGGCATTATTATATTTCTTATTTGCAGTAATATTTATGCTTCTCCAAAAGTTGTTAAAATCGGTACCGGTTCTATTTTAAAAGGGTATTATTCTATAGGTCTTGATTTATGTAAAACAATTACAAACGACGATAAAAATAATGAAAGTATTAAATGCGAAGTTGTTGCAACAAGCGGCAGTATAGAAAATTTAGAATTATTACAACAAGGGAAAATTGATTTAGCCTTAGTGCAAGCCAATATTGCAGTAGAAGCATATGAGGGTATAGGATATTATCACGATCAAGAAAAAATGCAAAATTTACGTCAGGTGCTTAATCTACATGATGAATTTTTTACGGTTATTGTAAAAGATGAGGATAAAATAAAAGTTTTTGCTGATATTGACGGAAAAAAAATAACTAATGGTCCAGCATTTTCCGGTAGTAATATTACTTATAATGCTGTACGTTCTTTATATAAATTTTCTAAAGAACCTGAAGAGCTACACATTAATTATGAGGATTCTATTGATAAATTCTGTAATAAGGAAATAGATGCTATAATAATGATGGTTGGACACTCTAACCCCTTAGTAAAATTAATAGCTAATAAGTGTGAAGTTGATTTTGTTTCAATTGAAAATGATAAAATAGCAGAATTAATAAAACAAAATAGAGCTTTTCATAAAACGATACTTCACAAGGGCTTATATCAAGGGATTACCGATGATCAAACTACAGTAAAAGTATCGGCAATCCTAGTGACTAGAGATGAGGTGAATCGCGATACTTTAGATAAATTTATCGGAGCTTTTCATAGAAACGTAGCGAATTTTAAGCTTTCTAATGACTTATTAAATAAACTCGACATTAACTATTTTGCCGATACTAAAAATTTTGTTCTACCAAAACATGATTCAGTAAGAAACAAAAACTAATAATATCTTATGTCTGAAAATATTATATTTAAAAATATACTTATACCTATAGATTTAAATGATAAAAAATCTATAAAAGGCATTCTTTCTAAGGCTTTAATGCTTGCGACGAACTTTCAAGCAAAATTACATTTTATGTATGTAATTCCTGAATTCGGTACGAAAATGTTCGAAGATTATTTACCTAAAAATTGGAGAATAGAGAAAAAAGAAAAGTATCAAGCTCAAATTAAAGAGCTTATCAAACAGTATATTCCCGATGAAATTGAAACAGATTATTATATAGGTAGCGGTGCTGTTTATGATGAAATAATTAAGCGCTCTAATGAAATTAAAGCTGATTTAATAATAATATCTGCAGTCAGACTGCAATTAAAAGATTATATGCTTGGACCTAATGCTTCTAAAATCGTCCGCCATTCAGATATATCAGTTTTAGTAGTAAGAGACGAGTAATAAGTATTTTCCAGCGTCATACCGTGGCTTGACCACGGTATCTAAAAAAAAATTAAAAAAAGACTGGATCCCGCGATCAAGTCGCGGGATGACATTAAAGGTTACTGGATTCCCGCTTTCGTGGGAATGACATAAGAACTAGGCAAACCATAACATCTTAATTTATTACAACTTCACTTTCAACTTTACAAAACCTTGGTGGCTTTGATATTTCTTTTGTAAGTGACAGTTATACTCAAGTAACATGCTTACATTACCTTTTTCAGTTAAAACACTAGCACCGATATTATAACCGACTTTAGGCTGTTTTGGTAATGCGATAGTTTCATTAACTTCTCTATCTTTCCATTTTACTTTAGCATTAAGTTTCTTGCTCTTATTGTTAAAGTAGTTTTCTACAGAAGCTTGAAGTGCAGGCGTAATACTAAAACCTTCAGCTATTTTTTGCGGAGCTAAAGCTACGCTACCGCCTAAAATACCGCTCCATAAGTTTTGCTTCTTAGAAGCGATGCTTAAATGCTGTATACCTACATCGCTTTCTTGGTATGAACCGTCTTTAGAATGACCATATCTTACACCGATATTTGGAGTAAGGGTAATACCGCCGTTCATAAGATGATTATAACTTAATAAGGTTTCAAAGTTATAATTATCATTCTTATATTTACCGGTTGCAATAGTACCTAAACGGTTGATTTTGCTCTTCACATTATTATGATTATAAGCAAACATACCTTGTACCATAAAGTTTTTCGGTAACTCTTTTTGACCATATAGAGCTAATATATGGCTATCAACAGCAGTATTTAATTTACTACCGCTAGATTTAAACTTTGAATCTAGTTTAGTATAAGCAACACCTACTAAATCTTTAAAGTTGTCAAACCCAATGTCAAAACCGATTGTACCACCCGAGGCATGACCTTTATAACCAGCAGCCCCTTTTTGCTTATTAGTACCGAT
>DYDV01000086.1 GCA_020404465.1 Rickettsia endosymbiont of Omalisus fontisbellaquei | reverse complement strand
TGTTATTATTGGTTTTACTGCTGTTTATTTACCGCTTGCATTAAGGTTTTTTACCAAGCTTGCCAAAATGGAGCAGGCTAAGCAAGATTCGTGGTATAATTTATTTGGTATAGTAGCTGATTGCATTACAAACATCTTTACAATTTTCTCATTTGCAGCAAAAAAGCGAGAATTAAATAAAGTACAAGATTATAATCGTAACGTACATAACCCTTTAACGATTAAATATTATAAATATGATCTCATTATCTCTATAATATTATCTTTAGTATATTGGGTATATGTGATAGGGGTACTTATATATGTGATTCATTTGCGTAATCTAGGGGAGATTAGCATTGGTGATATTGCTTTTATTATGTCACTAACGTTTCTATTTGCTGAAAATTCTTGGCATGCTACTATGGCAGTTAAAGACTTTTTAGAAGATGTAGCCGCTTTTCGTTCGAGCTTTACAATCATGCAAATCCCGCAAGATAACATAGATAAAGAAAATGCAGCCGAATTAAAAATTTCTAAAGGGGAGATTATATTTAAAGATATATCTTTTGCTTATAAAGAGGGGAGTAGTGTATTTCAGTCGCTTAATTTGCATATTAAAGCCGGTGAAAAGGTTGGTATTGTCGGGCATTCAGGTAGCGGTAAATCTACTCTAATTGCATTATTGTTGAAAAATTTTAAAGCATTGAGTGGAGATATTATAATCGATAACCAAAGTATTTACGATACTTCCTCTGACAGTTTAAGAGAGCAGATATCATTAATTCCTCAAGATATTATGCTTTTCCATCGCTCAGTAGGTGAGAATATCGGGTATGCAAAAGAAAATGCTTTGTCCTATGAAATAGAAAATGCTGCAAGAGCTGCAAATATTCATGAATTTATTGAGGGGCTACCGGAAAAATATAACACCATTGTTGGCGAAAGAGGCATAAAACTAAGCGGCGGGCAAAGACAACGTATAGCAATTGCTCGTGCTATTCTTAAAAATGCTCCGATTTTGGTTTTAGATGAAGCAACTTCAAGCCTTGATAGTCATACCGAGCAGGAAGTGCAAAAATCTATTAATACCATGCTTGATATTGATAATGTAACTATAATTGCTATAGCTCATAGATTATCTACCATTAAGCATATGGATAGAATTATTGTTATGGATAAAGGCAAGATCGTGGAAGACGGTAATTTTAAGGAACTAGTTTGCAAGGAAAAGGGTAAGTTTAAAGAGCTTTGGGAACATCAAGTTAACGGATTTGTTTAAACCGACGTAATTAGAAATATGTAAGGTATCTCTAGAAAACAAAATTAACTATGAAGTTCATAACCAAACAAAAGGCATTTATTACATTTATAATCAAATATTCCATGAAATGTTGTTTTTAATTGCCAATCTTTTTCACAAGATGGGCAATTTGAATAATTAGAACGTGCATATGAGTTTCCTGATACCGGTTCTGCTATAGGATAAAAAACTTTCTTTTTTAAAGATTTTTGTATTCGCTTACTAATTTTTCTTCCTTCTATAGAAATATCACTATCTAATTCTGCTAATTGTCTTTCCATTAACGGTTCTAATTTTTTATAGCTTGAAAGCCATAATCTGCGAGCCGCCGCATAATCATTTTTCCAAGAAGTAATTGTTCCTCCAAGATATCGGTCTTTATCATTTATTATATATAAAGGTAGATATTTCCCCTCATCTGTACGTAATACAAGTTGCTTTTCATAAGCTTTTGACCATGAAATAGGATATAAATAAAGAAATTTTACATTTTCAATATTTTCTTCGATATCAATAGGTGTTTCACTAACATAGTCTGCTGTTATTTTATAACTAATTACTACGTCCAATTGCTCTAATTCATCTTTATCTTTCAATGCAGGATAGCTTAAATGTGAATCATGCAAAGCATCGTTATTAGGAATTACTGCACAAAAAATCAATTTATTTTTTGTTGGACTAAAAAATCCCCCATTATTTAATATATTACCGTTTTGGTATAAAGAACCGATAAAACTACAAAGTAAATGCCAAGCCTTTCCATAATCCTTTAATAAGAATTGCTTACTTTTGTTAAACGATATAGTAACAAGATATATATTAGACATAATTTAATAAAATTTACTTATTTAGCTAAGAATGCTGCCTTTTATAATCTAACTTAATCGGAGTGTATTCCTAAAAAAGCTCACTATTTAGGAATAAGCTCCTAAAAAGTTATATTTTATATAAGTAAAAGATAAAAAACATAATTGATTTTAAACCTACAGAGAAGTATAAAATACTACTCTTCAAAGAAAAGAGTTACACCCCTAAAGCTTTTTTGCCTTTAGATTGTTCTTGTTCAACTGCTTGAGTATGAGATTTGACTTGAGGGATTGCAAGATCGACTACATGTTCATATCTAACGCCGTTTTCAAATAAAACCTGACCGCATTTATTCACTTGAATAACATCTTCTTTAGAGAATTTATTTAAAATAATTTCTGTGATGTCATAAAGGAATTTCCAAGATAATTCTATTCTTTCTTGTAATGTTAGTTTTTTATTCTCCGGTTTGTTAGTATTAAGAGCAATATTTGGCGAGTCGTCAAAATTACCTCCTTCAGTAGGTAATATATTTTTTTTACGTGCTGCTATTTTCTGGTATATTAAAAATATTACTAGTAATGCTAAGCAGCCTAAGGCAATTAAAATATGAGTATTAGAATTAGACACTATTTTGCTCTTCCTTGTTGTTGAGTTAAGTTTTGTGTTTTAGAAAGGATCGTAACCACTGCTTTACCTATATTAACTAAGTTAGCTATATCAGGAGCTAACTTTGCAACTGCTAAGACCGGAGGCGGTAATAAGTTAGTTTTTATTGCTAAACTTATAACATTTTCAAGTTCTTTACTTCCCGGTATTGCTCCTACTATTTTTTTTACATCACTTGCAATTTCCGCAGTTTTTTCTGCTGCTTTACATAAAGAAGTTATCTTTTCAGCAAAAGAAGCTTCCGGGTTTAGTACTTTTAACAATTCTGTTTTAGTTTCATTTAGATTACCGGAAATAGTATTCTTCACGGAGTCCAATTTGTCAATATTTATATCTTTCGGAATTGCACTTTCAATATTGCTTTTTAGTTCTGCTATTTTTTCTTCTACTGCATTTTTACTTTTTGGTATATATTTAACAGCCTCTACAACATTCTCTAGGGAAGCTTTATTATTAGGGTTTTTATTTGCTATTTCAATAATTTTTCGAGGTGGTTCTTTTGATATTTCTGAAATTGCGGCAACTTTTTTGGCTTTTTCATAGATGCTTTCAAGCTTCTCATTAGATTTAGCCTCTTCTCTCATTTCTTTTATGTCATTATGCAATTTTGTTACTTTTGGTAATAATTTTTCATGATCAATAAGGTTATTTACTTTCTCAAATATACCGCTTGTTTGTATAAATATCCCAAGAATCGGCATTTGAGTTGAAATAACTCCGACTAATATATTTTCTAACGATTCTATAATTTTTTTAGAAGCTCCTGGATAGAGTTTATCTAATTCTTGCTGAAATTTTAAAACTTGTTCTAAAACGTTTAAACATTTTTCTACAATAATCCCGTCAAATAAAAAGATATCTTTTGTTTTTAACTGTTCTTGATATGCTTTCTCAAGTGCTTCAGATAAAGTAGTTAGAGATTCTTGGATTGTGCTATTAAAAAGTTTTTCTATTTTCTCTACATCTATATTTTCAGTGTGAGATAATTCGTTTAAGGAGTTTTTTAAAATATTAAATAAATGATCTTCTAAATCTTTTACGTTTATTTTTAAAGATTTTGTAAAACTATTTAATTTTATTAAAAGTCTTTGTAGCTCTTCTTGTTGTTCTTTATTTAATCCACTGAAACGAGAAAAATCAATTATAGACATAAAAATTATTATTTTGTTACTAAATGTTAATTAATCTTAAAGCTTTATAACCATAAAATAAAATGTAAAATAGTTATCATTGCCCTTAAGATTAATTTTTGTTATATTACGTGCTAACATTGCTACAATAGATTTATATTGTTTTACTAAGAAATAGCTATATTCTTGAAAGATTAAACTAATCTAACTAACATATTATCAATTATTTAAAAAATTTATGCGTAAGTTAACTACATTTATTATTACATTATTACTAACTAGTTCGGCTGCCTCTATTGATTTGCAGGAAGCTTTAACTGAAGGGTATAAGAATAATGAGGAGCTGAAAATTGCTAGAATTAAGTTTTTAAACGCGATTGAGCAGTTCCCTCAAGCTTTCTCAGGGTTCATGCCTAATGCTGGATTGCAGATTAATAGACAAAATAGTAAGACTAAATATAATAAAAAATATGCTGATAGGCTTGGTCTTACTCCAAGAGAGACAGATAGCAATCAAGGTGCATTAACAATTGAGCAATCATTATTTAGCGGTGGTTCTAGTGTTGCGGCTCTTAAAGCTGCTCAATCAGGGTTTAGAGCATCACGAGGCGAATATTATGCCGGTGAACAAAAAATATTATTAAATTTAATAACTGCTTATCTTGATTGTTTTGAGAGCAAAGAGAAATATGATATTTCTGAAAGTAGGGTTCGTACTAACATACAACAAGTTAACACTGT
The DNA here is from genome assembly GCA_020404465.1 of Rickettsia endosymbiont of Omalisus fontisbellaquei. GTDB lineage: Bacteria > Pseudomonadota > Alphaproteobacteria > Rickettsiales > Rickettsiaceae > Rickettsia. Next base: position 6,212 of record DYDV01000086.1, on the reverse strand, counting down.
TGAAGAGAAATTAAGACTAGGGGAAGCAACGGTAATAGATATAGCAACTGCAAGAGCAGGGCTTGCAGCGGCAGAAACGAATAAACTAGCTGCCTATGCCGATTTTCAAGGGAAAAAAGCAAATTTTATTAAAGTATTCGGAATAGAGGCTACTGATATAACTATGCCTAATTTACCTGATAGACTACCTGCTTCATTGGATGAGTTAACAAAAAAAGCCGCTAAGTTAAATCCTGATATTGATTCGGCAAGACATAATGTAACTTCGGCGAAAGCTTTGGAAATGGTGCAGAAAGGAAAATTATTGCCACAAGTAAGCGTAAAGTTGCAATCAGGTAGAACTAACTATAATCCACAAGATGCAGCTGTTCAAAATATAAACAATAAAAGCTATACTACTATTCTTTCGGTAAATATCCCTATTTATCCAGATGGAGGAGCTCAATATTCAAAAATCAGATCGGCTAAAAACCAAACGAGAAATAGTGCAGTTCAGCTTGATAGTACGATAAAACAAACACAAGCAGGCGTTGTAAGTGTATGGGAGGGGTTTGAAGCGGCAAAATCTCGTATTGTTGCAGCTAATCAAGGAGTGGATGCTGCTCAAATATCATATGACGGTACGGTGCAAGAAGAAATTGTCGGGTCTAAAACAATATTAGACGTTTTAACTGCTGAAGAAAAATTATATGAAGCGAAAATAACTCGTGTGGATGCGTATAAAGCCTCAGTACTTACGGCATATCAAATGAAATTGTTAACCGGTGAGCTAACGGCTCAAAGTTTAAAACTTAAAGTAAAATATTTTAGTCCTGAAGAAGAGTTTAAGACTATTAAAAAGAAAATGTTTATAGGTTTCTAACGTGAGTACAGAAAGTAAGAAAAATCAAGATATGTCTATAGAAGACATATTAAAATCGATCAAAGGAGTAATTAACGAGCGTAAAAATCCTATTTATGAAAATGATAGTGAAGATGAAGATATATTAGAGCTAACGGAAATAGTAAATCAAGAGAAAGAAGAAAAGTTAATATCAACTAAATCTGCTGAAGAGGTAGGTGATATTTTTAAAAATTTTACCGATACTATTAAAGATAAAAAGCTGGATAACAATATTTCATCTAAAAATGCACTTGAAGAATTAGTCGCCCAGATGTTAAAACCGGAACTTAAAGTTTGGCTCGATAAAAATCTACCTTTACTTGTTAAAGAGTTAGTAGAGATTGAAATAAAGAAATTGGTGCAGAATAGTAAGAGGTAGAGCAACCCTAACGTCATTGCGAGGAAAAACTGTAAGTTTTGACGAAGCAATCTCAGGAGTTTGTTATTATTTCATGAGATTGCCACGCTCCCTACGGTCGCTCGCAATGACGTTTTAGGATAATTATTTAATAAGGAATTATATGTTAAATAAATTATGTAAGATATTATTTTTTATCAATCTGTTATTGGTTGCAGTGCAAAGCTATGCTTCACCTCCTCCATTACCCCCCTCATTACCGGCTGCCGAAGTAAATACCGACAATAAGGAAGTTAGTTCTAATTCTGATATTTCTATTTTTGATAAATTTAAACAATTTTTTAGTAAACCAAAAAAGAAAGATATACCTCCTAAACAGGCGAATGAACAAACTAAAGTAGCTAATCAAGAAGAACCAAAGCTAGCTTCACAAGAGCCTAATGAAAATGAACATGCTGAGCCGTTTATAGATGTCGGTAATGCAGCATTGCCTAGTGCTGAAAGTAATGATGCTCATACAAATACGGATCATGAAAATAGTACAAATTTAGTTTCTCATGACATTCATGAATCTAATGAAACCGAGGCATCTGAACCTTTTATAGATATTGGTAGTACAAAGTTACCTAGTGCTGCAAGTAATGATGTTCATACAAATACGGAACATGAAAATAGTGCAAATTTAGCTTCTAATGACAACACGCCGGATAGGCAAGTTACGCAACAAGAACCTAATGAATCAGAAACATCTGAATCTTTTATAGATATTGGTAGTACAAAGTTACCTAGTGCTACAAGTAATGAAATGCGTGATGATAAAATTGCTTCTAATGCACATGATGATACAAAGCTAGCTTCCAATATTATAACTCCTAACGTACCAAGACCGTTGGTATCTATGCCTCCGGCTCAAGCAGGAAGTTATGTAGTACCTCCGCAGCGACCGGTACAAATATATAAACCTACAAATTTACCGCCCGTGCATAAGCCTATTCCGCTTAATCCACCTCCTGATGCTAATAAAGAGGAAGAAAGTGTAACACCGGTAGCATCGCCGGCAACACCGTCTATACCTAATATGCCTGCTGTTTCTCCGCCTGCTAGCCTACCTATAACCCAAGATACTAATCCAAGTACCATGCCAGTAACAGTACCTACTGCAGAAACTCCAGTAGTACCTAGTAATGTACCTGCACCTCCGGTAATGCCGACTAATCAACCGTCTACACAACCTATAATGCCTAGTAATCCAAATACACCTGTTAGTACTCCGCCTAAAGTAGTTCCTACAACCGATTCTTCGGCAGAAATAAATAACTCGAAAGAGACATTTGTTGCTGTTTCAGATGTCCCAAAAAAACAAGATTGGAATACTCCGCTTATACCTGTTGTTGTAGTAAAACCGAATCAATCTCAGCCTTTAGAGAAGCAAGTTAAGAATAGTCAAACTACAAATAATCAAGAGAAAGCACCGCCGGTAAGCTCTACAAATGTTACAATTCAAAAACAAGATAATAACGTAAATAATGAAACATCGGAATCAGCAACAAAATTTGTTAAAGATGAAACGCAAATGTTACTTTTACCTGATGATGATATAGTTCTTGGTAAACTAACAGAGCAGGCGACTTTAGAGCAGATGGATATGTATGCATATATAGGGCTATTCCAAAAGAAAGAAGAGTGGATAGCAAGTGCCGAAAGAAGAAAAGTTGTAGATAGCTTTATTAAATATGATAATGATATAAATAAAAAGAAAGATATTTATGCCAATCTATCTTATTGTAAGGCAGTAGATAATGCTTTTAGAGCAGTTGATAGAAATAATCTTTTTGGGTTGCGTGCGTTACTTGACGTTTATCCGATATTGCAAGAAAAGAGCAGACTAGGTGAAACATTACTAACTGCTGCTACTTATAATGATAATTACTATTTAGCAAAATATTTAGTAATACGAGGCATTAAAATTTCTACTCTAAATGATGAATGCCAATATCCATTAGATATTGCATTAGCTCAAGGAAACGCTAACATAGTTTGTATGTTAATCAAAGCTAAGGGGTATAATTAATATACTCGTTTAATTTGAAAAATTGGCTACGTCGTCTTATAAGTTCTGCGGTGCTCACGTATTAAGTATACGCTCCGCTCCTCGCCTTATAGACTCCTTGCTCTTTTCCAAATTAAACTTCGTCTATTTAATCGTTACTAATCAAACAATTTCTTCAAAGCTTAATTGCTTTCTTGAGTTAAATAGTTTAATTTAGGAAAGAAAATAATTAATTGAATCTCTAATATATGAGCGATTTATTTAGCTTTAACAAAGAAAAAAAAATTAAGCTAGTCGATACTAACTATAGTGCAAAAGATATTGAAGTATTAGAGGGGCTTGAGCCTGTCCGTAAGAGACCAGGGATGTATATCGGCGGCACCGATTCAAATGCTATGCATCACTTAGTGTCTGAAGTGCTTGACAATGCTATGGATGAAGCAGTTGCCGGCTTTGCAAGTATCATCACGATAAAAATGCACCAGGATCATAGTATTACTATATTTGATAACGGTCGCGGTATCCCTATTGATAATCATCCTAAATTTCCTGATAAATCAGCTTTAGAAGTAATTTTAACTACTCTTCATTCGGGTGGTAAATTCTCAAATAATGTTTATCATACTGCGGGCGGATTGCATGGTGTCGGAATATCGGTAGTAAATGCTTTATCTAAACATTTAGAAATAAAGGTCTATAAACAAGGTAAATTATATAGCCAAAGTTATTCTAAAGGAGAAAAATTAACCGATTTAATATGTGAAGAAGCACCTAAAAGGCTAAGAGGTACATCAATAAATTTCACTCCCGATCCGGAAATTTTTAGCGAAAAATTACATTTTAATCCTAAAAAGATTTATGAGCTTGCAAGGTCAAAAGCTTATTTATATCGCGGTGTTACTATAGAATGGGAATGCGAAGTAGAAGTGCCGTCAGATATACCTAAAAAGGCATTAATAAATTTCCCGAACGGTTTAAAAGATTATTTAAGTTCAAAAATAACTTTAGATAATTTAATTATTCCGGAAATTTTTTCAGGTAATATAGAGTCTACGCCGGACGGGGTGAAACTTGAATGGGCGATTTGTTGGCAAAATAACGATAACTCGGCGTTTATTCAATCATATTGTAATACTGTTCCGACTCCGCAAGGAGGAACGCATGAGCAAGGGCTTAAGTCAGCTATTTTACGTGGGCTTAAAGCATATGGTGAAATGATAGGGAATAAAAAAGCTGCTAATCTAACTATTGAGGATATTCTAGAAACCGCAAGCGTCGTACTTTCTATTTTTATAGCTGAGCCGTCTTTTCAAGGGCAGACTAAAGAGAAATTAGTATCAAACGGTGTAAGTAAACCTATTGAAAATATAATAAAAGATCATTTTGACCACTTCCTTAGTAGAGATAAAGCTTTAGCTACTAATTTACTTGAGCATGTAATTGCTATTGCTGAATTTAGAATAAGTAAGAAAAACGAAAAAAATATTTCTCGTAAAAATGCTACTCAAAAATTGCGATTACCAGGTAAACTTGCCGATTGTACACGAACTTCTCCTGCGGGTACCGAATTATTTATTGTGGAAGGTGATTCGGCAGGTGGTTCTGCAAAACAGGCACGTAATAGGGAAACGCAGGCAGTGTTACCGTTATGGGGAAAGGTGCTAAATGTTGCAAACTCTACTCTTGAAAAAATCGTTAATAATCAAGCAATACAAGATTTAGAAATAGCTCTTGCCTGCGGTAGTTTAAAAAATTATAAAGAAGAAAATTTGCGTTACGAAAAAATAATTATTATGACTGATGCAGATGTTGACGGTGCTCATATAGCTTCATTATTAATGATTTTCTTTTTCTTAAGAATGCCGAAATTGGTAGAAGAGGGGCATTTATATCTAGCGAAGCCCCCGCTTTATCGTTTAACGCAGTCTAATAAAACTTATTATGCAGGCGATGAAGAGGAAAAAGCTAAATTAACAGATAAATTATCAAAAATAAGTAAAGCTAAAATTGAAGTAGGTAGATTCAAAGGTCTCGGTGAAATGATGCCTGCACAATTAAAGGAAACTACTATGCATCCTGAAAAAAGATCTCTTTTAAAGGTGACTTTAGAAGATTTCCAAAGTGTCGATAAAATAGTAGATGATTTAATGGGTAAAAAGCCGGAAAAAAGATTTCAATTTATTTATGAGCAGGCTTTAGTTAAAATGGATAAGATTATTAACGAGCTGGATATTTAGTCGTTATTACGAAGAGCCTCAACGTCACCCCGTGGCTTGACTTATAGTACCGGATAGTTTTTAAAAAAATCTCGATGTCATCCCCGCGGAAGCGGGGATCCAGACTAAAAAATCTTTAATTTTAAAGATTTTTTATTATATAATTTTGTCAAGTAAAGCTTTTTAAAAAAAGCTTTACTTGACTGGATTCCCGCCTACGCGGGAATGACATATTAACTTTTATTGGAGTATTATGTTATTACGTTTAATTATAGCACTATTTTTTATTATAAATTCTATTTGTGCATTTGCAGAAGAAGAAAAAGAACCTGAAAATAAAATATCAAATCAGGAAGGTTATAAGCAATTTCAAGAAGTATTTGAACGTATTGAAAAGGATTACGTACAGGTACCCGATAAGCAAAAAATGATAGATGAAGCAATTAACGGTATGTTAAATTCACTTGATCCTCATTCAAGCTATTATACCGATGAAGATTTAGAAGATATTTTTACTTTTACAAAAGGTGAGTTTGGCGGAATCGGTGTTGAAATAATGTATGATAGTGGAGCAATTAAGATAATATCTCCTATTGACGATTTACCGGCTTTCAAAGCAGGGCTTAAAGGCGGAGATTACATAGTAGGAGTGAATGACGAGTTAGTTTCTACCCTTGGTCCTAATAAAGCTATAAAAGAAATGCG
>DYDV01000085.1 GCA_020404465.1 Rickettsia endosymbiont of Omalisus fontisbellaquei | reverse complement strand
CTGCTTCGGTTGCGGCTGCTACTCCGTAATGGATAAATTTATCCATTTTACTTAGTCTATTAACGTCATCTGCCTGTGTAAAATTTTCAAGTTTAAATCCATCTTTCTCAGAGTTATCTATAAGTCCGGCAATTTTACACGCAAGTTTAGAAGTGTCAAATGCCGTAATAGTTTTTATTCCGCTTACCCCGGTTACAATATTTTTCCAAGATGAGCTAACATTAAGCCCAACAGGAGTAATAAGTCCAAGTCCGGTAATAACTACTCTTTTATTTACTCGTTGATTCGACATTTCTAATTATCTATTAGGGATTTAATTTATGCAGATTAAGATTGGCGTTCTTTGATATATTTTATAACATCGGATACAGTTTTAATTTTAGTGGCTTCATCATCAGGTATATCAATACCGTATTCAACTTCTATTGCCATCATTAACTCTACGGTATCAAGGCTATCGGCTTTCAAATCTTCTATAAATCGCGAATCCGTAGTTATTATCGATTTATCTTTATTTAGCTTTTCAGCAACCATTTCAATAACTTTCTGTTCGATCTTGTCCGTTGTACTCATAATTTGAACTCCATAAATCATTTAATTTTATATGCCGTATAATAGCGGTTATTCAGCTATTAGGCTTTATTTATAACTGTATGAATATTTATTTAAAATATTCACAGCATTTTATCTTTAAAAGAACTTCTAGCACAAAAAATTATTTTATGCTAGCACAAAATTTTACACCATTAACATCCCCCCGTTTACATGGATAGTTTGGCCTGTAATATAAGATGCTTGATCGCTTGCTAAAAATGCGACTGCGTTTGCCACGTCTTCCGGCATACCGTAAGTGCCTAGCGGAATTTTCTGTACTATCATTTCTCTTTGTTTTTCGTTCAGTTTATCAGTCATATCAGACTTAATAAATCCCGGAGCTACTGCATTAACCGTAATTCCTCTAGTTGCAACTTCATAAGAGAGCGATTTGGTCATACCGATTAAACCTGCTTTAGAAGCACAATAATTAGCCTGCCCAGGGTTGCCTGAAACTCCTACTATTGAAGATATATTAATAATGCGTCCATACCTGTTTTGCATCATTTTTTTTATTGCTTCACGATTTAAAATAAAATTTGCTTTTAAATTAATATCAATAACTTTGTCAAAATCTTCATCTTTCATTCTAATTGCTAGCGTATCGCTAGTAATACCGGCATTACACACTAAAATATCTAGCTTTGATGCTTTAGATATTAAATTGCTGCATTCTTCCTTATTTGCAAGGTTGCATATTTCTATTGTATAATTATCTTTTAAAATATTTCCAAGGGCTTTTAATTTTTCCTCATTACTACCGCTAATAATTACATGACTTCCGAGTTTGTGCAGTAGCCTCGCTATAGCTCCGCCTATGCCTCCTGAAGCTCCTGTAATTAAGGAAGTTTTACCTGTTAAATCAATCATTTTCTTCCTCCGTTTGATCAAGATTTATAGTAATTTTTGATGATCTTTCACGTATTATTTTCTCAATTTCGTTGGAAATTTGAGGATGTTCTTTTAAATATTGTTTGACGTTTTCACGCCCTTGACCGATACGTACATTATTATAAGAAAACCATGAACCTGATTTCTCGACGATATCAAGCTTAACGCCAAGGTCAATTATTTCACCTTCTTTTGAAATACCTGAGCCGTACATTATATCAAAATCTGCGGTTTTAAACGGAGGTGATACTTTATTCTTAACTACTTTTACTTTAGTTTGACTACCTATTACTTCCTCTTTATCTTTAATCGCGCCAATTCTTCTTATGTCTATCCTAACAGAAGCATAGAACTTTAAAGCATTTCCGCCTGTCGTAGTTTCGGGATTACCGAACATGACACCTATTTTCATCCTAATTTGGTTGATAAACACAGTAATACAATTAGTACGATTAATTGATGCGGTAAGTTTACGTAAAGCTTGGCTCATTAATCTTGCTTGAGAAGCCATTTGGGCATCACCCATCTCGCCTTCAATCTCTGATTTTGGTACTAAAGCCGCAACACTATCTATTATTACCATGTCAATACCGCCGGAGCGAATTAAAGTATCGGCAATTTCTAGGGCTTGTTCACCTGTATCAGGCTGTGAAATGATAAGTTCGTCAATATTTACGCCGAGTTTCTTTGCATAAGCAGGGTCAAGGGCATGCTCAGCATCAATAAAAGCACATGTGCCGCCTTTTTTCTGGGCTTCGGCAATTAAATGCAATGTTAGAGTAGTTTTACCTGAGCTTTCAGGACCAAAAATTTCGATTATTCTACCTTTAGGAACACCGCCGATCCCAAGGGCTATATCAAGCCCAAGTGAACCTGTCGATACGGCTTCTATATCAACATTCGGACGCTGCCCTAGTTTCATTACCGAACCTTTACCGTAGCTTTTTTCGATTTGTGCGAGTGCTGCGGCAATGGCTCTTTCTTTATCTGTATTTGACATAAATTTCCATATTATAAACTTATCAATTAAAATATAAGCTTAAGAAAGAAAAATCAAATTTTATTTATTTTATTATGCTTGTAAGGTTAAATCTTGACTTCCATACTAGGTGGTGCTTAGATGTTAAGTTTACTTGTGTTATAGTTAATTGATTTGGATTCGCCTACTATGTCACTCGTCGCTCTCCTATTAATTATAGGTCTTGATCCTTGTATGCAAATCCAACTGAATTGACATAGGACTGTTAACAGTCCTATTTTCCTGAAAAAGATAGATTTAGTAAAACCCTTATTAAATAACTTATCACATATGGTATCACAATTCTCACAAACTGAATATATCGCTAAAGATAATTCATCATCTCCGTCTTATAAATTTAGATGGCATATTTTAATTATTTTAAGCGTTTGCTTACTTTTAGTATCGATGGATGCTACAATCTTGCATGCTGTTATGCCTACTATAATCCTTGATTTAAAACCATCTAATTTACAACAATTATGGATAATCAATGCATACGCATTAGTATTATCAGGTCTTCTAATCACCGCAGGTGCACTAGGAGATAGATTTGGTCGTAAAAGATTACTACTTTGGGGGCTTTTAGTTTTTTCCATCGCTTCAATGTTAGTTTATGTATTTGATGACTCATGGGGATTAGTATTATGTCGTGCTTTACTTGGGTTAGGAGGATCAATGATTATGCCTTCCACTTTATCTATATTGCGTAATATTTTTACTAATACACATGAACGTATGATCGCAATATCCGTGTGGGGAATAATGGCAACCGTAGGAGCAGCTATAGGACCCGTACTAGGAGGAGTATTGGTTGAGCTTTTAAGTTGGCAATTTGCATTTTTTATAAACACACCTATTGCATTAGTAATTATTGCTTTTGGCATAGTTTGGATTCCTGAATCGTCTAATCCTAGTAATGAGCCATGGGATTGGATAGGAGTATTTCAATCATTTTTTGGTATGGCAGCTTTAGTTCAAGGCATTAAGATGTTGGCTAAATACGGTATTATGAATCTAGCATCCGGCGGAATGCTCTTAATTGGTATTGTATTACTAATAATATTTACCTTACGTCAACTTAAAAATGATGATCCATTAGTGGATATGCGTTTATTCTTAATTAGCAATTTTAGTATAGGAGTAATAGTTTATTTGCTGATTACTTGTGTCTTAGGATCCATAATGTATCTCATGTCCTTATGGCTACAGTTTATCAAAGGGTTAAGTCCTTTGCATGCAGGTCTTTATATGTTGCCTGCAGCAGTTTTTGCTTTAATTGCCTCTTTAGTTATGCCGTATTTACTCACACGATTTACCGCACGTGTAATAATATTTAGTGGGCTTATCTTTACTACTATATCATTGATTTTACCTAGTATATTAGACTATAGAGATTTACTATCGAATACTATATATCTTGGACTGCTTGGTATAGGAAGTAGTCTATGCCTCTCTACCACCGTAACAGTTATGATGAATGCAGTGCCGGCAGAGAGATCCGGAGGTGCAGCAGCACTACAAGAAACAGCATATGAATTAGGTAATGTATTAGGTATAGCTGTTATTGTGAGTATTACGTCTTTTATATATAGTAACAATATAGTAATCCCTCACGGTGTTTCTGTATCAATGGCAGAAATAGCTCGCGACTCAATTGGCAAAGGAATAATTATTGCTCAACAACTACCACCTTCATCTGCTCACGAATTAATTCAGGAGGTTAATATTGCTTTTATAAATGCCTTCAATATAGTAGGTATTATTCTAGGAATAATCATGCTAATATTGGCGGGTGTGGTTATGTATGTTCTCCCTCCTTTTAAAGCATCAACTCCTCTACATTAATGGCTTTATTACATGATGAAACAGGTATAGAAACCTTACAGTTTTGTACTATTTATCATAATGGTTACTGTAAATTATCTTAGTGCTTATTTTTATAGTAGGTAGTTAATAAAATGGGATGATGATATTTTTAAGTCTATAAATCATTACTAAATATTCTTTCTAGTTCAGTTAAACGTTTCTCTATTGCGTCGATATTTCTCTTTTTCAAAGGTCTTTCTAGCAAATCTGCTATCTCTGCTTTCAGAATTTCTAAATTTTCTTTTGAAGTAAACTCTGCTACGAGTTCAGGTAGGGTTTTGGTATTTTGGTTGGACATACGGATACTCCCGATTGATTAAACTTAAATTGCTCAAGTTTTAACCACCGAAGTTTAACTTTGGTGGTCGGGGCGTTCAAAGAAACCGTAAACGACAGTTTATAATAGCTTTTAGATATAAAATTAAATTTTATATCTTGGACATATGCTATTATCACCCCAACCGTAATAAAGTTGAGGATGGTATCATTCAATGGTAGATACCAACCACGTTTACAAAAGGCTTTGAAACCCCGAAATAGCGTTTTGCTATTTCAGTTAAAGTTTATATCTAACTTCCTTTAAAAGTCAATCGATAACTTATTTTATTTAAACTAATGGTTTAATTATAATAAAAGATTTTTTATTTCTAATACAAGTTATTAAATTTATTTAAAATATTTTGTGGTTTTCAGTAGTCGATGTAGTAGGGTCATTGACTGATAGTCCTAATGCTGGTGCTTATTGACGTAAGCTTAAACAAAGATTAAATGAATAAAAAAGTAAGGTCATGACAAATTGTCACGAACTGAAATTAACTGCCACAGATGGAAAAAATATATAACAGACTGTGCAAATTTTGAAATACTTTAAGTTTTTTAACCACCAATGAGCATAATTTTTGGTGGTCGGGGAGGTAGAAAAACTGTCCAAAGTCAGCTATAATAGGTTTTAAGCTTAAAGCAGAGCTCTAAGCTCTGGACATACCTAAAATATCCCCGACCTTAATAGAGTCGAGGATTACATCATTTTGCGGTTGATGCATACCGCTTTGGACTTAGGAGTTTCTACACCCCGGAATAACATTACTGCTATTCTTGCAAGAATTCTAACTTACTAGTTTAAAAAGTCAACTAGGCTTTACTATATTTTTAAGCATCAACTAAAATTCATTTAAATCTTCTTAAAACAATATAAAATTTGATATATTATGTTTTTGTTAATACTGTTAACATAATAACAAATATGATTGTATCTTTTGCTTGCTCTGATACCGAAAAACTATTTTATAATAAATTTACAAAACGTTTTAATTCAATCTTTCGTCAAGCACAAAGAAAACTTAAATTACTAAATTCAGCTAGTAAGGTTATATACACCGATTACTCAATCTTGTAACACCTGGTGAGGTATTAGAAAAAGAATTTATGAAGTCTTTAAATATAAGTCAAAACAGGTTAGCTCGTGATATTGATGTACCGCCAAATTGTATCCATTCAATTGTACATGGCAAAAGGTCAATTACGGCTGATATGGCATTGCGGTTAGGAAAATATTTTCAAACTTCGGCTCAAATGTGGATTAATCTGCAATCTCATTATGACTTAGAGCGTGCAGAACGTAACGAGTGGCCATATATTAAAGATCGTATTCGTACTATGGAAATAGCTAGATAGCTAGAAGAGCAAGTTAATTATTTTTTAGCTTCCTCCGAAGCAGTATTATTAAATAGCTGCACTAGATGTATGTAAATATCCAGTGTTTCAATTTCATCTTTAGTAAATTTATAAGGGGATTTTATATAAATAAGGTTTTTAGCATCTTGCTTCTTTATTTGATCCGGTGGTAAATATACATATAATCTATGCTCTTCTTTATCCTGAGAATCCTTATTACTATGTAGTACCTCATACAATGCTGTTAAATCCTTTTTTGCTTCATCTAAAAATGATATAGTAGCTTCTTCTAGCTTGTCTTTAAATAAACTACTGAGTTCCTGATCATTTTCTAGCTCTTCCTGCGAGATTATTCTTACATCATCTAATTTAAAATAAGATTTGATATTTTCTAAAAAAGAATCAGCATAATTCTCAGCTCTAGGACTTTTAAGATTTTTATTCAAATGATTATGAAGAAATTTTTTATCCAGATAAAATTGAATAATACTTAAATTTTTTTCTTTTAAGGTTTTTTTATATCTGGTTATTTTAGAAATAAAGATTACAACAAGAAAGATAAAAATACTTATTAACAGAGGATACAAGATATTTAACCGGTCAAACATCATTAATTTCATAGAATTTAGTTGATACTACATAATAGTAGTAACATTTATTTAAATTTCAACTTAAATATTTTTTATTTCAATTTTAATAAGATTTTTGTTGAAACCACTACTCTTAAAATAGATATAAAGTATAATAATTTATGTATTATGAATAATAAGCTTGCCCTAATAAATCAGATTTAGGAATACCACAATTATATTCATATGAACCTAAATAAGCTTGTAATTCATAAACATTTTGTTCTATTTTTTCATAATTATATTTATCTGAGTTTTGAAATTTTTCAACTAATTTACCTTTATTAACAACTTTTTTATAAGCATCTTCTTTAAAAAACCCATCTTTTTGTTCTTCGCTACAAAAGTAATCCTTAAATTCACTATGTTTTTTCGGTAAATTAGAGATAAATTCTGCAAATTTTTCTAATTGAATATTAGTAATTAGGGTAAATACCAAACCTATATTTTCTTTGTATTGATTAACTCTTGAAATTTCTTGTTCTATTATCTCTTTTCCTTCAATTTCAATAACATTATTAGATAAAACAACTAAATCTTTTTTATTAACCTCTAGCTTTTCAGATTCCTTTTGCTTTATATTCAGTGTTTCTTCTTCTAATTCCTCTTTACTAAATAATTCCTTAAATGCAGCAAGCCATGGACCAAAAGCTGTACTTTCTAACTTTTCAAAATATTCTTTTAACTTCATAACTAATTTCCTTGTTTATATTTTCTTAGTTTAACTTTATATTACTAGTTGAAGGTAATCAAGTTATAAAGCTAAGAAAAATTAATACTTTTGTAAAAATCTTATGTAGCGTAACAATTGAAAAACAGTTTTGAAATGTTTAAAATAATTTGACTATTTTAGAAAATTTTAATAAAATCTATTAATAAACTCAATCGATAATACAAAATATGAAAACAGCTTTTATCTTCCCCGGTCAAGGGTCGCAATTGATCGGTATGGGAAAAGATTTTTACGATAATTTTAAACCCGCAAAAGAAACCTTTCAAATCATTGATGAAGTATTAAACCGAAAACTCACCGATATAATTTTTAATGGACCCTCTGAAAAACTTACCTTAACAACTAATGCACAACCGGCATTAATGGCAGTATCTATGGCAATAATAAATATTATCAAAGCTGAAACCGGTAAAAATTTGGATAGTCTTTGCGATTATGTTGCCGGTCACTCTTTAGGTGAATATAGTGCTTTATGTAGCACCGGAAGTATTAGCCTTACAGATACTGCAAAACTACTTCATGTACGTAGTATATCTATGCAAGAAGCATGCCCTGAAGGCGAGGGAGCTATGGCTGCTTGTATTAATATTCCGCTTCAAAAGCTTGAAGAACTATTAGAAGATATCAACAAAATAAATTTATGCCAAATAGCCAACGATAATATTGAAGGGCAAATAGTTATTAGCGGCAAGACCACAGCTATAGATCATGCTATTAGTATAATTAAAGATTTAGGTTATAAAGCGATAAAGCTGAAAGTCAGTGCTCCATTTCACTGTAGTTTAATGAAGCCGGCAGAAGATAAAATGCAAATAGCACTTGATAAAACAGTTATTAACCAACCTCTAATACCGGTAATTCAGAATTATACCGCAAAACCTGTTATCGATCCTCTAGAAATCAAACAAAATTTAATTCTTCAGATATGCGGACGAGTTAGATGGCGTGAAACTTTAGAGCTATTTAACACCTTAGAAGTCACTAATATAATTGAAATAGGTGCTGGAAATGTGTTAACAAATATGCTCCGAAAAATTAATTATCCATGCAAATTAAGTAATATAAGTAATTTAGAAGAACTACAGAATTTTTTAGATAACGTTAACAAATAACGCCTCTAATAACTTCTGATTTATAAAACTTTTAAATTAACTCAACAATATTATTATATGAAAATTAGTTTTAGTTTTTTTAAGCAATTGCTAGAATTGTTAACTAGCGATTGGCGGAGCTATTTAAATGAGAGAATAACAGAGCTAAAAAATTTAGCTTTAACAGATACTAATGATACATTTTTAAAAGAAGAATGTTACAACAAAATTGCTCTTATTAAGGGAGACGTTAAAAAAGGTGAATATCCGTGGTATGTTATTCCTTTTGATAAAATAGAGCATGCAAGTTTATTACTTACCAATATTCATATATTAGAGCTTGATTACCTAAATCAAAATACGGTAAAAGCAGTAAAAAATATGCTGCAAAATAATTTCAAAGATATATATAATCCGGCAATTTATATTATTGCTAACTATGAAGAACCTATAATTAAAAACTATACGATAATAGATAAAATAGCCAAAGGGAAAGTTATTACCTTTGAAGATTTAAATATTAAATATACAGATCACACGGATGAAGAGTTAAAATATATAGGTGATATAGTAAATGATATTAGAAAACTAGACAGCGAGTTAGTAGCAGATATATCAAATATCATCAAATTTATTTATCAATTTTATTTTGTAGATTCTGCTATTACTCAGTATACGATCATTTTTATGGCTGCATATTTTGAAGAACTACAAAATTTTCATCAAAATTTAGATCACCTCAATTTTATAGTGCCATTGGAGCATTATAATTTAGATTACCGGCCTAAAAATTATAATAATTTTGTTGATATTGAAGCAATAACTTGGAATAGATTTTTAGTAAAATATCAGAAATTATTTAATAATCTTAGCGAAGAACATTCAGAAATATTATCTAGTATCTGTAGTGATAATGATGGTTTTGTAAAATCTTTGGTTTCAGACTCTTGTCATCTTAGCTTAAACAAACGAAACGAAATTATAGCGTACCTAATAGATAAATATAAAGAGGATACTAAATCTATTTATCCCATAGCCGTACAACTTTTTAATATTTGTGACGATAAAGATGGTTTTGTAAAATTGTTACTTTCAGATTCGTATCATCTTAGCTTAGAAAAGCGGATCGAAATTGTAGAATACCTAATAGGTAAATATAAAAATGATACCAAATTTATTTGTTACATAACTGAACAACTTTTTAATATTTGTGACGATAATATGGGTATTAAAACTATAGAAATAAAGGTTAAACATTTTGACAAATATATTAAACATTTCCGTAGTTGGGATGGTTTACCTAGTTATTGGTATATTAACTTTAAAGGGCTGCCCGGTTGCGATACGGAAGCTTTGATTATTGGCGATTCTGTAAAGCTGGAAAATGATTTTGATAATATTTAGTTAGAAAAATTATAAAATAATTCTAGAAATTTTGCTTATTAGCTGATATAAAGTAAAGCCATAACCGGAGAGATGGCCGAGTGGCCGAAGGCGGCGGTTTGCTAAACCGTTATACGGGTCATACCGTATCGAGGGTTCGAATCCCTCTCTCTCCGCCAACACATGTTCTATTTAAAATTCAAGTTATTTTACAAAAAACGTTAAAAAGAAATATTATAACAGGATTAGTATAAGGTATTTATAGTGATATGATACCTGTAATATTACTAAGGTTATTATGATAAATAAAGAAGATTTTGACTGTGCATTTAAAATACTGGAATTACAAACAAACGTATTAAGCCTAAAGTTGCAACAAATAAAACTAGGAAATTATCAGTATAATAAAGAATTAAAGGTTTTAGATTCTAAGCTTTGGATGCTTATGAAAAGCATAACAAAATATGACTTTATTTCTTGTATTAATTCAAGCGATTCACTTTTAGTTGGAGAAGGAAATTTAAGCTTCACTATTAGCTTAATGAAAAAATTACAACAGCTTCCTAGATGTATTACTTCTACATATGAAGATTATGATGATTTATCAGACGCAGCTAAATTGAATGTATCTTCGCTTAGAAAATTTGGAGTAAATGTATTGCATAATATAGATGCAACTAAATTACATAAAATTTTAATCAGAATTCTTTTAATACAATCATTTTTCAATTCCCTCATTCTGGAAGTAGAGACCAAATAGAAAGCTTAAATCCAAATTATGTTCTTGTTCGTAATTTTATAACCTCTGCATCTTATATACTAAAGAACTTGGGAGTGATTTTAATTACTATAGTAGACAATGATTTTTATAATAGCGTATTCAGATTTGAGGAATTGTCGCAGGAGCTACGGATATCAAAGCCGATCAAATATAAATTTGATCCAAAAGATTACCCAGAATATATCCATACTATGACTCATCAAGATGAAAGTGCGATTGAGGCTTACTCTAAATTTGCTACTTGGGAGTTTAAATTATGAATCAGCTTAGCATTTTTGATGAACAAGTAATTGTTCCAGGACTGGAATATATTACGGAATATATAACCATGGAACAAGAGCATGAATTAATAAAAGTAATAGATAGCTGTTCGTGGATTACTGAATTGAAACGGAGAGTTCAGCATTATGGTTATAAATATGATTATAAAAGCCGTATTATAGATCCATCATATTATTTAGGTCTCTTACCTAAGTGGTTACAGGTTATAGCTGATATGCTTTATAAACAAAATATTTTTAATGAAATCCCAGACCAAGTAATTATAAATGAATATATGCCAGGGCAAGGTATAGCATCACACGTAGATTGTATACCTTGTTTTTCAGATACCATATGTTCACTGAGTTTAGGCGGCAGCTGTATTATAGAGCTAACAAATAATAAAGTGAAACATCCTATTATGCTTAAGCCAAGAAGTTTATTAGTCTTCAAAAATGAAGCAAGATATGAATGGAAGCATGGGATTATACCAAGAAAGAGTGATAATAAAATAATCCGTAATAGGCGTATATCTTTGACTTTTAGAAAGGTAATTTTGTAAATCAGCTACCTTTTTTAGAATAAAAAGGCTTAATGAAAGCCTGAATTAAGGCTAATCTGAACCGGTTAAAGGTTCGCATAACGTCCCACGCTCCCCGCCAGCTCAGTTTATGGGATTATGGGTAGTAAGCCATGTCTTGTAGTTTTAAATTAAAGCATACAAAGGCTTAACCACCGCCTGAATCAAGGCTAATCTAAACTCGTTAAAGGTTCGCATAACGTACCACACTTCCCGCCAGCTTAGTATTATGCTCTTTTATTCTCTTTGTAATGTTTAGTATACTTGTCTAATAGCACTCTAATCATTTTTTGATAAGGAACATGACTGTGAGCGGCTTCTGATTTAAAAAATTCTACGCTCTCTTTACTTAAAGAAATAGTTACTTTTACAGAATCATCTTTTAATAATAATTCTTTAGGATGCGGCAGAAAATCTTTTACTATTTTTACTGTACCTATTTCCCCATCAGTGTATTTTAATTCTTTTGCTCATAAATTCTCTTACCTTTACGCCTATATCCTGCTCCAAAAATTCTTATACGATTATCTCGGAACATAAAACGGATTGTTAAAATATTACCATCAACTTTGCCTAAACAAAAATATCTTTTTTACGTGTTCACATGAATGAGGCAGAATTAATTTTTACTGCTCTTGCCGAATTATCTACTTGTCAGGTACAGGTATGGAAGAAAATAAAGTTGCAGGTAAAATAGGAGGAAATATAGCTAAAAACGCTAAAATGGTCTTAGAAAATAAAACCGGTAAAAAAGTAATCTTAACAGAAAATTATTTACCGCCTAAATTTACAAAGTAACTAAGCTTAATTTGAAAAGCTTTAAGTTTTTTAACCACCAATGAGCATAATTTTTGGTGGTCGGGGAGGTCGAAAACTGCCAAAAGTCAGCCACACTAGGTTTTAAGCTTACAGTAACCCTTAAGCTCTGGACATACCTAATATCTCCCCGACCGTGAAGTCGAGGATTACATCGGTTTTGTGAGAAATGCTCTCACTTTTGGCAGAGGTTTCGACACCCCGAAATAGCATTTGCTACTCCAAGTATCATTTTATATATAACTTTCAAAAAGTCAATGATGGTTTATGACTCTTTTTATGTCATTCCCACGCAACAATGCTTTTGCGGGAATGACATACTTTAAATCTATGCAGTAAGGTCTTAATTATACTAAATCTGAGCTTACACCTGAGCTTGACCCTCCCATCAATGAAGTACTTTCGTGTTGTGCATAATCAGCATAGGTATTATCAATTGGTAACATATTGAATAATTGCTGAAAACTATCTTCATAAAGAGGAAATTGATCTTTAATACTAATCTTATCACTTTCTAGCTTCCTAATATTTTGTAATATCTCTTCAAAGGTTTTTATTGTTATTTTATACGGTAGAATAGGATTATTAGTAGGACATTTATTAACACTAGGCTTTATAAAAGAATATATATTACTTAGTATCGTGCCTAGAGCATTTATATTAGAGAATATTTTGTCTAAAGAATTTAAGTTTTTAAATTCTTGGTTTAAATTCTCCATTATTGTTTTTAGACCTACTAAGTCGTAGTCTTGTGAAGTTAATGTTATTATACTTTTATTATTTATTTGTGTACATCCATCAGTATTTTCTAATTTATCTAACATTTTAATTATATCATCTAAATCTTTAATTTTTAAAATGGTATCTAATATATCTTTATCAGAATTTAAAATTTGATATTTTAAATTTCCATATTCTAGTTCCGAGAATTCTTTGTTCTTAGTTCTTCCCTTATACCAATCCCATCCATATTTAGCTGCCATCAATGAGGCTGCTACAAATCCTACTGCTCCAATAACATAACCCCACGTTCCGCTGCCATTTGTATCATCGTTAGGTTTTTCTGTAGTGGAAGTGGTCGCCTCAGTGAAAGGCTTACTTAGTAGATCTAAAATATTTTTACCTATTTCTGTAGGTGATATATTGTCCAAATTTACGTTGAAAGCTTCTAGAATAATCTTAAGATTATCAGTAGTGAATTTGACGGGCATCTTCAATACATCAAAAATTTTTACCCCTGCTTCTTGAGCATTATCCAAAGTTATTTTGAAAGCCTTTAGAATAACCTTAAGATTATCAGTAGTAAATGTGACAGGAATCTTCAATGTATCAAAAATTTTTACCCCTGCTTCTTGAGCATTATCCTGAGATATGCCTAAATGATTTAGAGTATCCTGAAGAATATTAGTAAGCGTTTCGATAGATGTTAACTGTTTCTTATAAGTACTATAGTTATGTAAAGCATTTATAGCCTCTTCCTTAGTGCATTCATTTAAACCTAAGAAATCAGCTCCGTTAGTTTCGGTAATATTGCCTTGAGAGAACATATAATCATTCGTTACTTTATAAAGCTGATCAAAAATGTTAGCCGTACCGTTTTGATGAGGTGGTACAGCTTGTTTTAAAATAATATTATGTTCATTGTCAGAATTAACAATAAGATCAGTGATTTCATGTATTGCATTTTTATCTTTACAGTTACTAAACATTACTTCCAAAGGTGTATCTTTCGTTTGGCTAACTTCCTTAATCAGTTGTAAATTACATTGATCGTTCTCAGCCAAATAGCCCTTAAAGGTATCATCATTATTCTGCTTAAATACAGATAAATATGTCTTATTACCTATTTGATAGAGCCCATACATCAGCTTATTTTCTAACTTACCTACGATTTTACTTAAACCTACAGGCACAATACATTTAGCAATTTGCGAAACTACAGGTATATACATATAATGATTACTCCAATTTAAATTTGATAATTATGAGGTTAGGATATGGTTTTATTATATAAACCAATTCTAAAACCATAAAACGTGGTTTCTAGAGCATGTTAATATTTTTGTCAAGAGAAAGTTAAAATAAATTAATATATGAAGAAGGCGCTTGAGATGGGTTAGGGTGATTGTGGTTGGAGCTTTATGTCATTCCTGCTTTGGTATTGTCGCGTGGATTAAAAAGCCCATTCTATGTCATTCCCGCGAAGGCGGGAATCCAGAAAAAAGTATAAATATAGAAATTTTTGAAATTAAAAGCTCGATTTATCTCGCTTTATGCTAGATTCCCGCTTTCGCGGGAAGACATTGTTGCGTGGACCAGTTTTTCGTCATTGCGAGAAGAATTACGAAGTAATTCGACGAAGCAATCCAGTAAAAAATTCTGATTTACAGAATTTTTTTATTATTTTTCTGGATTGCCACGCAGTCTAGGACTGCTCGCAATGACGAGGTGCTATCCACGCAACAATGCCTCGCGGGAATGACATAGAATGAGCTATACAACATTACTTCCCTATGCAGAAATTTTTAAAGATCTCACCTAGTATTTCTTCTACATTAATAACGCCCGTAATAGCACCGATGCAGCGCGTTGTCATTCTAATATCTTCAGTTGCTAGAACCAAATCATTATCTAAGCTAAAAGCCGTTAAATGTGAGAGAGCTTGTTTTAAATAATGACGATGACGCTGATTTGTTATATATGGCGTTTCGGTAAAACCTGCCATATTTTCGGCAATATTTTCGATATTTTTCAATATATCCTTAAGAGCTATTTTATTTTTTATCGACACTCTTAAGCATTTATATTTATTTTCAATCAAAAATATTTTATTAGATTCTATAAGATCAATCTTATTAATAATTAAGATAGTATTTTCATCAATTAAATCAGTAATATCTTCATTTATAGAGGAATCTAATTTTTCGGCATCAAACATAATAATTTTAATATCCGCTGTTTTAGCCGAATTTATAGCTCTTTTTATACCTTCTTGCTCAATAATGTCGCTACTTTCTTCTCTTATACCTGCTGTATCTTGCAAAATAATAGGGTAACCGCCAATATCTAAATGACCCTCAATTATATCTCTAGTAGTTCCTGCGATATTTGAGACAATCGCTATATCTCTTTGCATTAAGAAGTTTAGTAGGCTAGACTTACCAACATTTGGCGGACCGATAATTGTAAGCTTAAGACCGCTATTTAGTAGTTCTCCTCGTCTATTATCGTTAAGATATTCAGATATTGTATTCACAAGATTTGTATGAGTGTTATTAACGTCGTTAAGGACGCTATCCGGTATATCTTCGTCAGGAAAATCTATATAAGCTTCAAGCAGAGAAATAATTTTTAGAAGCTGACTACGCCAGCTATTATATAATTCTTTAAGCCCACCGCTTGCTT
>DYDV01000084.1 GCA_020404465.1 Rickettsia endosymbiont of Omalisus fontisbellaquei | reverse complement strand
TTGAGCATGGTCGTCAGGGTGATATTTTCGTACAAAAATCTCCCGCAAGTACAATTGAAGTACTTGCAAAAGCATTACAAGAAATATTCGATAGCAAAAATAAAATACGCTTTATCGGTACACGTCATGGAGAGAAGCATTATGAATCGTTAGTATCATCCGAAGATATGGCAAAGGCTGAAGATTTAGGCGATTATTACCGCATTCCTATGGACGGGCGAGATCTTAATTATGCAAAATATTTTGTTGAAGGGGAAAAGAAAGTAGCACTTTTAGAGGATTACACTTCGCATAATACAAAACGTTTAAATTTAGAAGAAGTAAAAGAGTTATTACTGACTCTTGATTACGTACAAGAGGAGCTAAAAAATGTTTAAGGTAATGACGATTGTCGGTACTCGTCCTGAGCTTATCAAACTATGTTGCGTGATTTCCGAGTTTGATAAATATACTAATCACATACTAGTTCACACCGGTCAAAATTATGCCTATGAATTAAATCAGGTTTTTTTTGATGATATGGGAATTAGAAAGCCTGATTATTTCTTAGAAGTAGCGGCAGACAATACGGCAAAATCTATCGGGCTTATTATTGAAAAAGTTGACGCAGTCCTTGAGAAAGAAAAACCTGATGCAGTTTTATTTTACGGTGATACTAATTCTTGTTTATCGGTAATTGCTGCTAAACGTCGTAAGATCCCGATTTTCCATATGGAAGCAGGAAATCGTTGTTTCGATCAACGAGTGCCGGAGGAAATTAATCGTAAAATAATCGATCATACTAGTGACGTTAACATTACGTTAACCGAGCATGCAAGACGCTATTTAATTGCTGAAGGACTACCTGCCGAGCTTATTTTTAAATCAGGTTCGCATATGCCTGAGGTTCTTGACCGCTTTATGCCTAAAATATTAAAATCTGATATTTTAGATAAATTGTCACTTACATCAAAACAATATTTCTTAATTAGCTCACATCGTGAGGAAAATGTCGACGTAAAGAATAATCTAAAAGAACTATTAAATAGTTTACAAATGCTTATTAAAGAGTATAATTTTCCGATAATTTTCTCAACACATCCAAGGACTAAAAAAAGGCTTGAGGATTTAGATGAGTTTAAAGAACTTGGCGATAAAATAAGATTTTTACCGGCTTTTGGTTTTACAGATTATGTAAAACTACAAATGAATGCATTTTGCATTTTATCCGATAGTGGTACTATTACCGAGGAAGCATCAATACTTAATCTGCCGGCTTTAAATATTAGAGAAGCTCATGAACGTCCCGAAGGTATGGACGCCGGAACGCTTATTATGTCGGGTTTTAAGGCTGAGCGGGTATTACAATCGGTGAAAGCTATTACAGAAGAACACGAGAATAATAAAAATACGCAAGATATTATACCGGATTATGCCGAAGCAGGGCTTGTATCGAAAAAAATATTGCGTATAGTTTTAAGTTATGTGGATTATGTTAATCGCACGGTTTGGTTTAAGTAAGTCAAAAAATCGTCATTGCGAGGAAATTACGTAAGTAATTGACGAAGCAATCTTAGAGATATTTGATGAGATTGCCGTGCAGTCTACGACTGCTCGCAATGACGAAGTAATATTTATCTTTAGTTAACAATGTCAAAGTAAAGTTAGGAGGTATAATAATGAATACTAAAAGATTTTCACAGCAACAAATGAAAAATTTTGCAGAAGAAAGTATAAAGAAAATAGTAGATGCAACGAAAGAAAAAGAGTATTTTTCATCACCTTTTAAACATTTAATAATCGATAATTTTTTACCGTCAGAGCTTGCTAAAAGCTGTTTAGATGATTTTCCGAACCCAAAAGAAAAAAACTGGGATATAGCAAATGACAAAGATATAGAAATAAAGCAAAGATCAACTTGGGTTTCTGAGTTTGATATACCTGATGGTATTGTCGATACGGTGCGTTTATTTAATTC
The DNA here is from genome assembly GCA_020404465.1 of Rickettsia endosymbiont of Omalisus fontisbellaquei. Taxonomy (GTDB): domain Bacteria; phylum Pseudomonadota; class Alphaproteobacteria; order Rickettsiales; family Rickettsiaceae; genus Rickettsia. The sequence goes on along the minus strand of DYDV01000084.1, from coordinate 60,478 downwards.
ATCGGATATGCTTTATGCACTAGCAGAGCTTTTTGAAATTCCAAAACTTGTTCCTGATCCCTATTTTACTGGTGGCGGTCTTAATATAACGATGCCCGGTGGTTTATTAGATGTTCATGTGGACGGAAATTATCACGATGCAACCGGTCTTAATCGCCGTATGAACGTTATTTTATATTTAAATCCTAACTGGCAAAAAGGTTGGGGGGGAGAATTCGGCATATATGATGAAAACGGAGATAAATGCGTAAAAAAAGTAGAACCGCTTTTTAATCGTTTAGTAGCATTTGATACTCATGATAAAAGTTATCACGGTCTTCCCGATCCTCTAAATTTTCCTGAAGGAGAATATCGTAAATCTATTATTTTATATTACTATACTAAAGCTCCACGTGATGCAGTCAATGATATCATTAAAGATCCTCATAGAGCTTTATGGAAAAAATATGATTTTACGGATAAAGATAAAAACCTTACTAGAAAATATTATTAATTTTAAATTTATAAGAAATGCTTCACGTTATATTAGGCTTCTCAGCTTTTTTTTCTACTTATCTAGGCTATAGCTTATTCTTACGAAAATATCTTAAAATCGAATTTTCACATGCATTAATATTTGCTACCTCTATTGTTTTATCTATATATTTTGTAGCTGCTATTTTATATGTTTTAGACCCTATAATTTATGCTTCTTTTGCTATAGGAATAGGGTTGTTTTTGTATAGTATTTTTGATTTCTTAAAACAAAATAAAGTTAAAGATTTAGGTGATTTATTTACTTGGGATATTATTGTATTTATTGGAGCAGTAATAATATATTTTTTATGTATTAAAAATCTAATAGCTTATGCTTTTTGGGATGAATATAGCTATTGGGGTGTAGCAATAAAAGAAATGGATTATTATCACGGACTGCGTGGTCCGGATCAAGCAGGAACTGTTTTAGAAGTAAGATATACACAATTAGCTACAATATTTCAATATTCTATTTCTAAATTACTTGGATTTAAAGAAGCATATAACGTTTTTGCGAATGGGCTTTTATGTATTATTTTCAGTAGTGTAGCTTTAGTAGAAAGAAAATTATTTTGGAGTATTATCCTACCGTTAATTATGCTTATTCCTACTTTAGAGCCTTCTTTATTTTCTTGGAATTCTTTACATTTAGATGTAGTCGTAGGTATAGTCTTTAGCGGAATATTAGCTACTTATATACAGTCTAAAAAATATAATAACATCCTACTTTCTTATATACTGCTAGTACCCATGTTATTTATTTTGCCAAATATTAAAGAAGTAGGTTATTGGCTTTCATATATTGTAATTCTATTTATTTTTATTGATCAAGTTATTGATAAAAAATATAAATATTTATGGATAACTATACCTTTAATTATTTTATCTATAATAGGACGATTACTATGGTTTTATTATCTTAATACTATAAGAGTTATGGAAAGTGACTGGAACACACATCCTTTATTAACTCAAATACCTTTTAGCTCTATAATAAATTTCCTACTTAGTAATGATCCGGATAAATGGAATTTATTAAGAATAATGATTCCTAAATTATTGCCTTATTTTTATTCGGTCAAGATACTTTGTATTTATATTATTATAGCCATCACCATATTTCTCTTACGAAATTATGATCGAAGACTTTTAAAAGCTTTTAAAAAAGCTTTATTGATAATATTTATAGGTTTTTTAGTTTATATTATTTTCAGATTGCATTTATATATAACTTCTTTCATGTTAATAGAAGCTATAAATGTTTATTCTTATGAAAGATATTTGAGTAGCTATATGCCGGTATTTGCTTTTTGTGCTATTAGTTTTATTAAAATGGTAATAGAGCAGAAAGATGTAAAACTGCTCAGTACAAAAATATTAGCATTTTTTGGTATTATTTTAGCTGTTTTTTCTGCATATGAATTTAAAAAAATTTTACGTTTTCCTAATTCCGATCCTTACTATTTTTATAATCGTATAAATTGGATTAACGGTTTAATTAAAGATGGTTTAAACGAGAATAGAGAGTTTAAAGAGAATAATTTTAATATGCTTGATTGTTATATTTATAGGTATCTTGAAGCACCTACTGTTAATCAGTCAAATGTAAAAAAATGCTTAGAGCATATAAGTCCAGAACATGCTGAGGTATATGTGGAGAAATTAGATGATAGAACCAAATAAAAAAATTGATGATATGTTTGAGAATTTAGATTTAAATGATAAATTTTCTAAAATTTATCAAGAAAATCTTTTTAAAGGACGTAGCTCTCGTTCCGGAGAAGGTTCAGATTTAATTCAAACAGCAAAAATTAGAAGTGAACTACCTAAAATAATTAAAGAATATGGTATTAAAGTTTTTCTTGATGCACCTTGCGGTGATTGGTACTGGATGAAAGAATTTGACTTTGGCACAACTCGTTATATAGGGCTTGACATTGTAAATGATTTAATAGAAAAAAATAATGAGGAATTTGGTAATAAACAAAGAATTTTTAAAAAAGTTAATTTAATAGAAAACTATATACCTAAGGCTGATCTTATTTTTTCAAGAGATTGTTTAGTACATTTAACTTTTTATGATGCTTTGAAAATAATAGCTAATTTTAAACTTTCCGGAGCTAAGTATTTATTAACCACTACTTTTACAAATACTAAACAAAATTATGAGCTTGAAAGAGAAAATAATTTTTGGCGGCCTTTAAATATGGAATTGTATCCTTTTAATTTTCCTAAACCAATTTTGTTAATAAATGAAAATTGTCAGGAAGAAGAAGGAAAATATTCTGATAAGAGTTTAGGGTTATGGCATCTAAAGGATTTAAAATTGAATTATTGGGAAAGTAATTTAGTTAAGCCTTTAATTAAGCAAATATTTAATAAGATTATACGAAATTAATCCATTATATTTATGATATAGTAAATTGATAGTACTTGGTGCTTCGTTGCTCGTCGACTCGCTTATTAATTATAGGCTTCGCTCCTCGCGTCTGTCACCAAATACTACTGAATTTACTATAACTAAAAAGATATTAGTTTTGAAAAGTCTACTCATATTTATATTAAGTTTTATTTTTTACGGAGACAAAGTTGTTATGGCAGAAGAAACAAAAATACCTACGGTTAGTGTAATTATTGCTACATATAATAGAGATAAATTTATAGGTGAAGCAGTTCAAAGTATACTTGATCAAACCTATAAAGATTTTGAAGTTATTATAGTTGATGATGGGTCAAGTGATTCCACAGGGGAAATAATAAAAAATTTAAAAGACCCTAGAATTCATTATTATTATCAAGAAAATAAAGGACGCTCCAATGCTAGGAATAAAGCACTTACACTTGCTAAAGGTAAATATATTACTTTCCTAGACTCTGATGATTTATATCTACCTAATAAGCTTGAAATTCAAGTTAATTATATGGAAAAAAATCCTGATATTTACATGATTTATACTTCTGCATATTGTATTGATGAAATCGGTAATAGTTTAAAGCATAAATATGAAGCAAAAACTTCAGGAAAAATTTATAAAGACATTGCGTTTTTTGTTCCTGTAACTATTACTTTGCCAACTGTGATGGTAAGACGAGAAGTATTTGAAAAAGCTGGTAATTTTGATGAAGTTATGTATCGCTTTGAAGATACCGATATGTGGCGTCGTATATCAAAATATTATCAAATCGGAGCAATATCTGAATTTACCTGTAAACTGCGAACACATAGTGATAACCATTTATTAAATCAGGATCCTGCCAAAATAGCATCGGCTCTAAAATATTATTCTCTAAAAATTTTAAATGAAGATCAAGAATATGGGATACCTTTTTTAGAAAAGAATCTAGCAAATCTATATATACATTACGGTCAAGCTCTTCAAACAGTACCGGAATTTGCTCCTACAGGTGATGAATTAATTAGAATTGCTAAAATGCTTAATCCTGAGCAAATAACTATGACTGCCCCAAGTGAAGAAAGTAGGGTTGGTTTTTCTGCTGCACTTTATCGTATAAAATGTGCTCTTAAATGTTTATATCGTTAATTAAAATCAGTATTATATTAAGTTATGTTGCCTAAAGTTTCTATTATTATTCCTGTCTATAACGGTGCTAATTACATGCGTGAAGCTATAGATAGTGCCTTAGCTCAAACATATAAAAATATTGAAATTATTGTTATTAATGATGGTTCAAGAGATAATGGTGAGACAGAACGCATCGCATTATCATACGGAGATAAAATACGCTATTTCTCTAAAGAAAACGGCGGATGTGCTTCGGCTTTGAATGTAGGTATAAATAATATGCAAGGTGAATATTTCTCCTGGCTTAGTCATGATGATATATATTTACCTAATAAAGTTGAGCATCAAATTAATATACTAAATAAATTAAGTAATAAAGATATTATTCTTTATTGTGGTTATGAGCTAATCGACAAAAAATCAAGTTCTTTATATTTTGTAAGACCGGATGAAAGATATTCAAAAGAAAAATTAGATATTCCATTATTTTCACTTTTACGGGGTTTAATTCATGGATGCACTTTATTAATACCTAGTAAATATTTTAATGAAGTAGGATTATTTGATGAAGCACTAAAACATACTCAAGATTACGATTTGTGGTTTAAGCTTTTTCGTATTGTCCCTTTGTATTTTGATTCTGAAGTACTCATAAAATCTCGAGAACATCCGGAGCAAAGTACTCGCGTTGTTCCAAATCAATTAGAAGAATGTGAGGTTTTATGGTCAGGTTTTTTAAAAAAACTAACAAAAGAAGAAATGATACGGATTGATGGTTCAACTCATGAATTTTTGTATCATAGTGCTGCTTTTTTAAAACAAACCGGATATATAAAATCATACAAAATAGCTCTTTCTATGAGAGAGCAAGAGCTTACAAAAGTTAAAATTAGCATAATTATGCCTGTGTATAATTCTATTGACTTTGCTATTAAAGCTATAGAGAGCGTACTTGCCCAAACTCATGAAAATTTTGAGTTAATTGTAATAGATGACGGATCAACTGAAGATACTACAAAATTACATGAAATTTGTAATAAGGATTCAAGAATAACACATATTTATCAGGAAAATAAAGGTTCTGCTGCTGCTAGAAATTGCGGTATTGATAAAGCTACAGGATATTATACTGCATTTCTTGATGCAAATGACTTATTTAAGCCAAATAAATTAGAATATCAATTGAGATTTATGGCTGAAAATTCCTTTAAATTTTCTCATACCTCATACAAGCGAATAGATTTAAATGATAAATTTGTGGAGGAAGTACCATCTGGAACATTTTTAGGAAAAATTTTTCCAAAAATTATATATTATAATCCTGTCGCTACTTCAACAATTATGGTTAAAACTTCTTTGCTAAAATTAAACATGTTTCCTGAAAATGTTATGGTAGGTGAAGATCACTGTCTTTGGATTACTCTATCTAGTAAAAATTTACTAGGGGGCATTAATTCTAAGTTATCAGAAATTAGAGTTGATACTTCTTTAGAAAAACATATGATATTAAAAAAAGAATCATTACGTACTATAAATGTTGCTGCTTTTATTGCTAACGATAAATATTTAAGCGAGTTTAGCTCTATACTTATCTATTCGTTATCAAAAGCAATAAAACATTTAAAATACTTAAAAAAGAAAGGTATAATAGGTATAGTATTAATAGAAGATGACTATAATCCTTTAAAAATAAGGTTCTTACCTCCTGTAATTGCTGCAACAATTCACTCTTTAAAGAAACACGGAATACGTACAACAATTATAAAAATATATAGATGGATACGGAAACGCCTAAAATAGTACAAAATAACAATTTTATATTTTATGCCCCTGGTATCCATACAGGTGGTGGTTTAGTATTATTAAAAGAAATCCTAAACACTAAAAACTTTATTAAAAACTGGAAATATATTTATCTAGATGAAAGAGTCAGAACTAAATTAAGTTTACCTGATTCCGTAAAAAATATTGCTTTCATTAAATCACGTTTATTAGGTGAATGGGAGTTAAGACAAAATTGTAAAATTAGTGATACTGTTTTATGTTTCCATGGATTACCTCCTTTATTTCCTATAAAAGGTAAAATAATCGTATTTTTACAAAATCGTATTTTATTAGAACCTCTGAAAAATAATCACTATTCAATTTTAATATTATTGAAAAAAATCTGGTTACGCTTAGGTTCTAGATATAATAATATAAAATATATAGTACAAACTCTTTCCATGCTAAGAATTGCTAAGGAGTTTTTAGGTCAAGATATTGATATATCTATATTAGCTTTTGCCCCTAAAAATATTCAGAAAGATTTAAGCCGTACTAAGAAATTTGATTTTATTTATCCTGCTAGTGGAGAACAGCATAAAAACCATATTAATTTATTGAAAGCATGGAAAATTCTTGCTGATATAGGTATAAAACCATTTCTTGCTTTAACTGTAAATGCCAGGTTATATCCTAAATTGGCTAAAAAATTAGAAAAATATATACAAGAATATAAACTAAATATTATTAACCTCAGCGAAATATCTTCTAGTGAAGTATTAGATTTATATCGGCAAGTTTCAGCATTAATTTACCCTTCAAAAGTAGAATCATTCGGATTACCTTTAATTGAGGTTACGGAATATAAAATACCTATTATTGCATCAGAACTTGATTATGTAAGAGATGTAGCAAATCCTGTAGAAACGTTTGACCCTAATTCTCCTACATCGATAGCAAGAGCAGTTAGAAGATTTTTAAATAAACAAGAAGAGTTGATTAACATTGATTCAGCAGAAGAATTTTTAAAAAAAGTTATTCATTAATTAGTTTTATTTTTGATCCATCACCGATTTTAGTCATACCTTCCGTAACAACTAAGTCGCCTTCTTTAATATCATCAGAGATGATTTCAATTAAACCTTTAGTACGCGTACCGGTTTTTACGTATAATTGTTTTATCGTATCACCGTCTATTTTATAGATAAAGTTACCTTGATTATTTCGTTGAATACAACTTTCAGAAACGGTTAGATTTTTATGTGGATTAATTATAAGCATAACATCTACATAACTATTATGTAGGATTTTTGTACCCATAGGTAAAATAATTTTAGCTGTTAAAGTGCCGTTATCTGATAAGTAATGCGATACTGCCTCGATGTTGCTTTTAATTTTTCCTGCAATTAAAACTTCAGTATTGACTCCAACTTTTCCGCTTAAAGACTCCGGTAATTCAATAAAAATACTTTGTGAGTTTTTTGTTCCGGTAATGCTAAAAAGATAATCGCCTATTTTTACTTCATCTCCGACCATAGACTTAATAACACCTATTTTACCTGGGTATGGTGCAGCAATTATCATATCATTGTATGTTTTTAGGGCTGTAGAGTAATTAAATTTGGCATCTTCAAGTTCACTTTTTGATCTTTTATATTCTTCGCTGCTTACAAATTTTTTAGCAAATAAAGCTTCTTTTCTATTAAAATCTTCTTGTTTTGTATTTAATAAAGCTTCTGCTCTAGATTTAGTGGTTTCTGCTATGTTTTTATCTATAACTAGCAATATATCCCCTTTTTTTACTATTTCTCCTTGATGTGCCGAGACTTTTTCAACTACTCCGGTGGCATTAGCATAATAATCACGGCTATTATCATTTTGGCATTGCCCTACAATATTAAATATGTCGTAAAGCTCGGCAATTTGTACTTTAGTTGCTTTTACCCCTGTAATTTTTTCTTCTTCCTTTTTACTTGCCATACTAGAAAGAGAAATAAGTAAGACAAAAAAACTGATATATTTTATAAACATAATATTACACTCTAAGATGAATGGGTGTCATGCCGTGGCTTTGTGTCCACGGCTATAGTACCGGACATTTTTTATTCTATGTCATTCCCGCGTAGGCGGGAATCCATTACTTTAAGGCCTTTTAAAGCTTCATTTGAAAAGTAAAAAATCTTTGAAATTAAGATTTTTTAAAAGCTCGATTTATCTCGCTTTACCCTGGATTCCCGCCTCCGCGGGAATGACATCGAGGGCTTTTTAAAAACTGTCTAGTACTATAAGTCCAAGGCATCTAGGAAAAGCAGCTAAAGCGTATATTGTTATGAATTTCTAGCTGGATACCGTGGACAAGCTACTAGATGACAAAGTATGCCCCTTAAGTTCTTCATCCGTTAGCCATTTATATTCTTTTTCTAGAATTTCAAATCTAATTTTTTCTAATTGTTCATCAAGATCAGGTTCAGGAACGCTAGCAGAACCCATAAATTCAAATCCTTGATAGTTAATTTTAAGTTTATTACAAGTTTCTTGTAATGATAATAAATTTTCTTCTATGTCATCAATAAATATTATTGATTTAGGATAATAATTCACTTTACGCAATACATATTCAAGTACGCTTCCTTTATCATATTCTGCAGTATAAATTATTCCGTCTTTCAAAGTAGGTTTACCGTAACCGGCATTAAAATCTTCTATTATAATTTCATCCTTTAAAGGTGAAAATTCTTGAAAGTTTACTTTTAATTTAGCAAGTTCATGAATTCTCCATTCAATCATATCTTCAATTGTACCGAATTTTCCGGTAGGAAGTTTAGTAAGACCCATTGCTGGTATATTTTTTTCTTTAAGTAAAGCAAATATTGTTAAGATATCTGGGTTAACAAATCTAGCTTTCCTATCTTTAAGAACAATGCTAAGTAATAATGCACATTCTTTTCTAGTAAGTCTTTTTTCAATGTCCACCATTAATTCTTTTCTATAATCATGTGTTAACCGAGATTCATCGCTATCCATCACAATTACTTCATCAACGTCAAAAAGCACCAAGCTAGTATTATCTGCTTGCTTTATTGCTTCTATAACTTCTTTAAAATCATGAATTTTATTTATTTTGTTGTACATACTTATTATTGCTTATTTATATTGTATTTATTACTTCTTCTAAGGAATTAGATATTATCTTTAAATCTTCTTCTCTAGATAAATTATGGTGACCATCTTTAATTAGTTTCATTACTATTTGTTTACTAGTTATTTTTTCTAATAATTTTGTTGAAACATTATAAGGTACATCTTCGTCTAACATACCATGAATTAGATGCACCGGTATATTTATATCAATTTTGTTTTTTGTGAGCAGTAAATGTTTTTTTGCATCCTCTATCAGTTTATAGCTGATAGGATATTTATGCTCGCAATTCTTGCCTGCTACTTCTAGCACCCCCTCTTTTTGCATCTTATTTTGATCGCTTAGCGATATATTTTGCCAAATATCTTGCGTAAAATCAGAAGCGGGGGCTAAACATACAAGTCCTTTTGTTTTATTAGGAAATTTTAAAGCCGCAAGGAGTGCAAGCCATCCTCCCATGCTCGAACCGACTAATATCGCCCCTGTATCTATTAACTCATTTAAAATTAGTGATACTCCCTCTAACCAATCACTAATTGTTTGATCTTCAAATCGTCCTGATGCGTCTCCACAGCCAAAATTATCAAAAACAATAAAATTATAATTGTTTTTTTTGCAATAATCTATTAAATAGATAGCCTTAGTTGATTGCATACTAGACATCAAGCCGTGTAAAAAAATTACAGATGGAATATTTGTATTAATTATTCTATAATAATTATAGACAATAAATTTGTCTTGTGTTCTATTATAAAGCTTGTGCATTTTAAATAATTATTTTAATAGATTGAGATTTAATGCCTTCATTAAAGTCAAGTAAACGATACAATAAATATACTATTTTGCAAGTAGTTCCTGCTCTAGTTTCGGGAGGGGTTGAAAGAGGTACTATAGAAGTTGCAAAATATCTTAAAATTCTTGGTCATACTCCTATCATAATCTCAGCAGGCGGTACTCTAGTTAAAGAATTAGATAAGGAAGATATATTGCATATTGAAATGAGCAGTAGCAGTAAAAATCCCTTTGTAATTCTGAATAATGCAAGATTAATAGCAGAAATAATTAAAAAATATAATGTTGATATAGTTCATACAAGATCAAGAGCCCCGGCATGGAGTTCATATCTAGCAACAAAATGGACGAATGCTAAATTTTTGACTACATTTCATGGAGTTTATAATATTCCGAATAGTTTTAAAAAATATTATAATAGCATAATGCTAAAAGGCGAGAAAGTTATTGCCGTGTCCAATTTTGTAAAACAGCATTTACTCGAAAACTATAAAATTGATGAAGATAAAATAGTAGTAATTGAGCGTGGAGTGAATTGTGATTATTTCGATCCCGCAAATTTAACGCCGGAAAAACTTGAAAAATGTCGTGATAAATATGATGCACCGAGCAAAGTGCCAATAATATTAATGCCTTCTAGAATGACAAGCTGGAAAGGGCATCTTGTTTTAGTAAAAGCATTAAGTAAATTAAAACATAGAGACTTTTATTGTTTAATGGTCGGTGATATATCTAGACATCCCAATTTTACTAATAGAGTAAAAGAGCTTATAGCTAATCTAAAACTTCAAAATAAAATTCAAATTTTCGGTAATGATTCGGATATAATAAACCTATACGGGATTTCCAATATTATTGTTTCTGCCTCAATCGAGCCTGAAGCTTTTGGCAGAACTATTATTGAGGGGCAAGCGATGGAGAAGCTTGTTATTGCAACCAATATCGGCGGAGCAGTAGAAACAATAAATAATAATATCACCGGTTTCCACGTAGAACCAAATAATGCTGAAGCATTAGCAGAGAAAATCGATTATTGTTTCTCGATTTTAGGTACTGATACTGCTAAGAAAATCCAAGAAGCAGCAAGACATACTGTAATAAATGATTTCTCTCTTGATCTAATGCTTAGAAAAAACCTTGAAGTCTATAAAGAAATCTTAAAAAATTCTCATAATTGAATCCTAGGTTCTGTGTACTTTTAATAGAATAATCATAATTATAGTTAGTAGCTATTCTCCTAATAATTTTATTTCAGCATACAAATCTTCAAGATTTATATACTGATCATAAAAATTATTATAGTCATGAGATTTACCGTCATGATGCACTACAAGCATTAAAGTTTCCGGTAAAAATTCTTTTAAAGCTTGTTGTGCATTTTCTATAGATGTTTTATCAAGATTGGCAAACACTTCGTCTAAAATTAATATTTTAGGGTTTGAAATTATAGCTTTAATGATTCCAATTTTTTTCTTTTGACCGCCACTTGGTGCATTTATTACATCATAATTTTTATCACTTAAGTGCGTAATTAATGTACCTAGATCTAATTTTATAAATAGTGTGTTAATTTTTTCTTCTAATGATTGTTTATTACTTTTAATGATTGATTGATGAAGACCTGAGGTTATTACTTCAAATAAAGTAGATTGAACCGGTATGTAACTATTCTGGTCAATAAATATTATTTTTGGATTTTGATAATGAGTAGGTATGGAAATTTCACCAACGCTATGGCATGGATCAGCAATACAATTTACTAAACTCTTTAAAAAAGTAGTTTTGCCTTTTCCTGAAGAAGCTGAAAGAAGATAATGTGCTCCTAGTTTTAATACTAATTTTTCAAAATTCAAAATAGTTTTTTCTTCTATAATTAGGTTATAATCAGAAATTACAAGTTCATCATTTGTATCATTAATAGACCATGTTATCCCTTTTTTATTTTCAGAAGAAATTGCTTCTATTAATTTTGTAATTCTTGCTTGTGATATAACGGCTCCACTAAAGATTATTTTTAATGAGGAACTTGTTAAGAATGGTTTTAAGGTTTCAAGCCAAGGATTAAGTAGTAGAGCTTGCTCAAGTGTAATCTCTCCATTTTTTACTTTATAAATATAGTAAAGTGATTTTATGAATTTATCTGAGATATCTAATATAGTAGTTATAGTATTTCTTGTGCTATCTAAAAACAACATTTTCTTCGATATTTCTTTTTTAGCTTTAAGTTGCTCGGCATATTGATTTTGTACAAATTGAGCAGAATCAGTTAACAAGATATTTGAAGTATTAGAGGATATATTTCTTACTATAGAAGCTTTATTTTCGTTAATTTTTTCTGCTTCTTTCCTGTAAGAAATGTCTAGTTGATATAACATATTTAAAAATCCTTGCTTAATATGTTCAAACTCATTAAATATAATAGCTCCTGGAACTAAATTCATTATATCTCGCAATGCAATAAGCTGTATAATTTTTTGAGTGGTTAAATGCCCTAATTGTAAAATTCCAACAGTGAAAGTACTATGAAGATCAATGAATAAATTACTAGTAATAGCTTCTATATCCTTTAATCCTAAGATTTTACTTTTATACTCCTTGTTTAGTAATAGTTCTAAAGCTTTTTGTTCAATTAAATCTTGAGTATTTTGTGTTAAAGAAGTTTTATATGATTGAAATAGTGTGCTTATTATATTTTTTCCGCACCATAAAATACTGATTTTTGCTCCTTGAGAAACAAGAGGTCCTATAGCGGCAGTCGTGTCCTGTATGAGTAAGGTTAATGCAATTAATGTATTGCCATCATTTCCAGTGTAGTTAATAAAACTACTATTTATACATGCTTCAATTAAATCTAAAACATTTGTTATAACCATATTTTTAATAATTGGATTATTAGAAATATGGTAAAATTTTTGTGTTACATCTTTAATTTCATTTTTTGAATCATTTTTAAAATTGTTAGAAAGTATATTAGTATCAATTACCTTAATATTAGGAGTTAAGTTTGTCTGAATTTCTTTTAAATTTTCCTGATAATTTAAGAAATCAGTCCCATAATATGCTAAGCTCAATATTGCAGCTGTAGAAGTTAAATAAATTGGTACTGAATAATTAGGAAAAGCTGTGATGAGATTTGTAGTGATAGGGTAGATTAAACTTCCTTTAAATGTAACAGAAGTAAGATAATGTTTTTGAAAATACCCTTCGGTTATTAAGATTTCATCAGCAAGAGTTGCTGAAACAAAAAGACTGCTTCCTTTTGTCCCATTTATAATAAAACCAGTTATACTGCTAATTATTAAATGCGTTCCATATGCTAACTTCTTGGAAAAGGTAGAAGCAGCATTATTTTTATTAAAATTTACCTTATTAGATGAAATTGTAGATATTATATCATCTATATCATAGCCTAAGTTAGAAAAAGATTTTATTACTGGATTCTTACGGAATAAAAAGGATAGTATCATAAATATTAATTTTTATTAAAAAAAAACTGCATTGTACGTTCTTAAAAATAATACGCAAGTAGAAAATAACAATTATTATATATGGAGTTTTGTTTATTAAAAATAGATATCATCATTGCGAGCAGGCGTTGTTGCGTGGATACTGAAGGTCGTCATTGCGAGGAAATTGCATAGCAATTGACGAAGCAATCCAGTAAAAAATTCTGTAAATCAGAATTTTTTTATTATTTTTTCTGGATTGCCGTGTCGCCTGCGGCTCCTCGCAATGACGACCTTCAGTATCCACGCAATAATATCTTTCGAGTGACTGAAAGGAGCGTAGCAATCCATTCTTGCTTCGTTAAAATTTACAGTTTTTTCTTAGCTCAGACGTTAAATTCTTAACTAATCTATCTTTAATAAACGCTGCCGAATTAGGTGATAAGTTGTATTATAGTATAAAGGAAAAATGTAGGTGTAGGGAAGAAAGTGAAAAGGCAGATAAATAAAACCTGCCTTTTTGTAATTATTAACGAGAATATAACTCGATTACTAAATGAACTTCTGCATCAAAAGGATAAGGAACGTCAGAAAGAGCAGGAACTCTTAAATATTTACCGGTTAATGAAGGTACATCAAATGATAAATAATTGGGAGTTGTTTGACCTTGTTTTGAAACAGATTCTTGAATAAGCGGAAGTTGTTTTATAGATTCCTTAATCTCTACAACATCACCTTCTTTGAGGCGTATACTTGCTATATCGGCTTTCTTACCGTTTAATTTAATATGACCGTGTGAAACTAGCTGTCTTGCAGCGAAAATAGTCGGCGCTATATTCAGTCTATAAACGACTGTATCAAGCCTACTTTCAAGCAATCCAATGAAATTTTCACCGATATTACCTTTCATTTTTCGAGCAAGTGTAAAAATATTTCTAAATTGTTTTTCAGTGACACGACCGTAATGGCATTTTAATCTTTGCTTAGCTTTTAAATGTAAACCATAATCTGAAGTTTTAATCATGGTATTCTGCCCATGCTGCCCTGGACGATAATTGCGTGTATTGAAAGCATCCTTGCTATCACCCCATAGGCTTACCCCAAGTCTCCTACTAGCTTTATATTTAGAACGAACAATTTTTGTCACTGATAATATCCTTAACTTAATTATTTATTATTGAATTACAAGAAAATATATACATTTCTTGCATCAAAGTCAATCATTGATTTTTAACCTAAAACTTTTTATACTTAAATAAAAAAAATCGTATGAGTTCTTTGGTAAAGCCAATAAATTTAGATAAAATAAATTACTCTCAGAGTACTGTTAAAGACTATATCTTACTTATGAAACCGCGTGTGATGTCGCTTGTAATTTTTACGGGTTTTGTAGGTATGTGGCTTGCTCCTTATTCCGTGCATCCTTTTATTGCCGTTATTGCAGTTGTTTGCATAGCACTTGGTGCAGGTAGTGCAGGGGCAATTAATATGTGGTACGATAGAGATATCGATAGCTTAATGAAACGTACCCAAAAAAGACCTATTGTCAGAGGAGCTATAGAGCCAGATGAAGCTTTATCTTTTGGTTTGATAACGGGATTTTTTTCAGTATTTTTTATGGCTTTATGTGTTAATCTACTTGCAGCATTTTTATTACTATTCACTATTTTTTATTATATCTGTATTTATACCATTTGGTTAAAGCGTCGTTCTATACAAAATATCGTTATTGGCGGAGTATCGGGTGCATTGCCTCCTGTGATAGGTTATGCAGCGGTAAGTAATACTATATCTCTGGAGCCAATTATATTATTTTTGATTATTTTTATTTGGACGCCGCCGCATTCATGGGCTCTTGCTTTATTCTGTAACGATGATTATAAAAACTGTAAAGTACCGATGATGCCTGCAGTAAAAGGAGCTTTATATACTAAAAAACAAATTCTAATTTATAGCATTCTTTTATTTATTGTTTCTCTAATGCCTTTTTTTATCGGAATGAGTAATGTTATATATTTAATAATTGCTGGTATTCTTGGGTTAGTATTTTTATATTATGCCGCTTCTTTATTCTATGATACCTCTGATAACAAACAAGCTAAAAGACTTTTTGCTTACTCAATATTTTATCTGTTTTTTATATTTTTACTTTTGTACCCAACTAATACTATATCCTCTATTAGCTGAGAGATTAGATAGTATTGGGGTACTTTTATAGAAGATAAAATTGAAACCCAACGGGAAGAAACATATAATTTAAGTTATGGAATTATGGAAAAGCCAAGCTATCTAAATTTTAATAATAAAAATTATAAATGGAAAAATGATATTGATTATCGTAAATCTCCTGAAGCTTATAGAGTAGGTAAAGGTGAGCAGGGAGTATTAATTTGTCAACCATATAAAAATGAAATTTTGCCTTATTGGAAGTTTAAAACTCCTGAAACTGCTAAAGAAAGTAGCGAAAGAATATATGAAATATTTTTAAAATACTTAGAGGATAATGATTTTGTTGGAGCTGATATGGCTCGTAAATATTTGCAAATGGGTTTTACTAGAAGTAGACGTTATGCTAATTATAAAGGTGGGAAAAAATATGACAAAGAACATGATTATAAGAAATTAGAAAGAGGAGTGGGTGATCCAAAAAAAGTGAAAAGTGCTGATATATTTTTTAAAAAATGGCAAGAAGCAGAAGAGAATGAGAAATATAAAAAGATAAAAATAGAATGGAAGAAGCAATTTGGATAAATACTATTAACTTTCTCCTATAAGTTCTATAATTTATAATTAGAGAGGTATTAAAGTTTAGTCTTGTGTTGATTAATGCGTTGACTTTTTCTTTATCAATTTAGTTTTTTTACATTACATTAATAGAGGTTAGATTATGACTAAAGATGAAATTGCGGAGCTATTTAAAAAATGTATCAATTTACATAACAGATATCAATATCAAGAGGAAAAAGACAATCTACGAAGATTCGTTGAAACTGATCCTGATGAACTTTCAAATTTTATTGCAGCTTATAATAAAACTGAAAAGTATAACAATAGGGAAGCTGAAGTTTTTCATGGTTTAAGTTCTATTTTAATGGAAAAACAACAAGATAATGCGATTAAATCATTAAAGAAAGCTATTGAACTAGATCCAAGTAAAGCATACTACCACGAAGAGTTTTTTAATAAGTTATATAAAATAAATCCTAAGGAAGCACTCGCTTCTATCAAAAGAGCTATAGGGTTAAATCCAAATAAAAAATCATTATATGAAGACCTTATTATTTTGTTGAAAAAGGTGGATTGTGATGAAGAAGCAACAAAAGTTACAGAAGCAATTCAAGATTTTCCTAAAAACATACCTAATTTGGTATTAGATACTGAGGACAAAATTGATGCTTTTTTGTTAGGATTAGATTATGTAAGTTAAAATAATTTCTTCAATCCTTTTTGTAAAAGCTTATTCACGGGATCCGCTTGTTGATTTTCCGGTTGAGTATTGTTTTGTTCTTCTGTATTTGAATCCTTTTTCTTACGCAGACCCAAAGCGTCTTTAATGATATTTTCAGGTTTCTTCTCTCCGCTTTTTAGGTCTTTAATAACGCTATTAAAGACGTTTTTAACTAAATATGTTTGAAGAGCCTGAATATCTAGCTTATGCTGCGGATTATTTATAGATCCGTATAATTTTACAGCTATAGGCGGTAAGTCTCCAATAGTAACACTTGCACTAATATCCATCATATATTGCGGTAAGTTAATTTGACCGCTTGCATTTGCTTTAGCAGGCGAAGCATCTAAACTACATTCGTTTAAATTAAGTTTGCCTTGTGCTATATTTCCGCTTGCGATTAAATTTTTGAAAGATGTTGATCCACCGCTAAAGGAGCTGTTAATAAGTCGCAATACTCCTTCGGTATTTTTAGTATTATTTACTGCATCTGAGATTCGGTTTAAATCAAATCCGCTTATTTTCCCGTTATCGCTATTTACGTTAAATTGTCCGTTTAGATTATTAATATATGTATAAACGCTATTACCGTGAGAAGTAAGATCGGCTTTAAAGCTTAGTCGACCATCAGTTATTTTTATTTTACCCGATTGCGGAGTTAAATTTTTTAAGTAGGCGTTTTTTAAATCGATTTTAATTGCAACGTTTTGATCTTTTCCTGAGTTCACATAACCGGTGCTACTTAGTTCACCACCGTAAATGTTCGCATTAACTGAAGTAATATTTAGTTTACCGCCGGTGATATTTAATTTTGCTTTTAAATTATTTATGATTAATGAGTCGTTAGTTAATTTATCAATATTTGCGGATAATTGCCCTTCAATTTCATTTAAAAATCCTAAGTTAATAGGATTATTTGACCAAGGAGAATTATTTTTAGCTGTAGGTATATTTTGAGTAGCAGGACTAGTAGTTCTGTTTGAAGCAGGAGTAGGGCTATTGCCTGCAAGAATTTTCTCTAAATTAACTAACGGGCTGTATAAATTAAGGTTAAAATTTGGTTTCTGAGCTGCTAAATTAATATCACCTTTAATAGATATATTAGTATTAAAAGCGGATATTTTATTATTAATATGGAAAGTATCTTTCACCTTTTGCACTTCCCCGTTTAACTGCAATACTCCAATCTTACTTAAATTACTTACTCCCATAAGAGACATAAACGACTCAAAATTATTAATTTTTAGATTATGGGAAATAGTTATATCCTGTGTTAAGTTTTTAAGCTCAATATCTCCGGCTAGATTACTATTTGCAGCCGATAAACTAATATTTTGTAATTTTATTGCCTGAGAATTATAAATCACGTTAGAAGTAAATATAAGTTTTTGGTTAATAATAGGAGGTAATTTATCAGTCTTTAGCTTTAAAGCATCAAGTATAGGTTTTAAACTATCAGCTTGTAGCATAATATTTGTCTTATCTAAATTAGAGCTAATCTCGGTTATAATGTTACCGGGGTTTGCAATGATATTTGATTTTAAACTATTACGCTCTATATCATAATTTGCATTTGCTAGTAATTCTATATTTGGATAATTAAGCCTAGCATCTTTGATAGTTATACTTTTATTATCGGCAGTAATTGCCGTAGTTAGCTCATAGTCATTTTGTAAGTCAGCCGGCATACCTAAAGTTTTAGTATTACCTTTAATATTTGCGTTACCTATAAAAGAATTATTTTCGCTATCAAATTTTCCTTCGATTTTAATTTTTTCACCGGCAAGATTAATATTGGCACTTAACGGAATTACTTTCCCAATTTCTTCAATATTTCCGTCTATATTAATCTGTTGCTGCAAAGCTTTTAAAGCTAAAGTAAAATCTATCGGTCCTTTAAGGCTTTTAATTTTAGTATCTAAGTTAATATCGTTAAATATTTTCTCACTATTTTTTTCTATATAGATTACTTTGCCGTCTATAATTTTAAAATGACTAATCAAAATAGGAAGTTCTAATTCAGTCTTATTGTTAGGTTCTACAGAATCAGTATTATTTGTTTGAGATTTAGTATTATTAGATGTAACAAATTGCCAATTTTTTTGTCCGTTATTCAAAACTTCTAAATTTATAGTTGGTTTTTGCAGTTCTATAGAAGCTACTTCAATTGCTCCTCTAAAAAGAGGAAAAAGCCTTAATGACGCTTTAGCATTTTCAACGGAAATTAGATGAGGCTCTTTTGTGTCGTCTATTGATGATAATTTAATTTCTGATAACGATATTGCGGGATTCGGTAATAAAGATAATTTTATATCGCCGTTAATAGTTAAATCTCTATTTGTAACCTCTTTAACTTTATCTATTATCACTCCTTTATAATTATTTAAAGGAATAAAGAAAGGAATAACAATTAATAGCAATATTATGCTTATGAATATAATAAGCGAATATTTTAAAGCTTTAGGCATAGAGTTTAACCTTCTATTTGTATATATATTATTGATTATAGTATTTAAGGCTTAATTGTCAACTTAAGGAAAATGTCACCCCGTGGTCAAGCCACGGGATGACAGAGGTGAATAAAAATCGTGGGGTACTTAGAGAAATTGAAAAATTATGATAAATTATTCAAACTTCTCTTTGATAATTTAAAATCACATAATCTTTAGTTATAACAGGAAAAAATTCTTTATTGAAAGGTAATAATTCAGTTGTTTGATCTAAAAATTCTATTTCAATTATGTCACCTGCACCAAAGTTAAGAATATTTTTAATTTTACCTATCTCTTTATGATTTTGGTCTAATACCGGTAAATGATTTAAATCAGCTATATAAAATTCATCTTCTTCTAGTTCCTCTAAATTTGCTCTTAAGCAAAATAGTTTATAACCTTTTAAATTCTCAGCTTCATTTCGAGTAGCTATATCATTAAAGGTACAAATTAATTCTCCTTTGGGATTTTTGCTAATTAGCTTAATATGTACATCTTCTCCAGACTCATTTACTAAATTTCTTTCAAGTATTTTTGTAGCAGGTTCGGTAAAAGATTTTAAAATTATATGACCTTTAATTCCGTGACATGATTTTATTACACCGACTAAAATTAAATTTTCTAAAGAATTCATTAATTTGCCTTTAAATTTTGATAGTTATATATAATAATATATCTAAAAGGTTATCTGTAAACTTATTTTAAAGCTAATTAAAATAAATTTATGATAACCTCTATAGTCAAAGCAGTTGGATTTAATTACAAGGTGCGAGGAGCAAAGCCTATAACTAATAGGAGAGCGATGAGTAACGATGTAAGTGAATTCAAATCATTTGACTATAAAAGAAAAATTCTTTAACAGATTTCTAAACATGATAAAAAAAATAGCTGCCGGCATTATAATTTGTTTTTCATTATTATTATTTACAATTTTTGGTGCGGTATCTTTTGTTAATTATAATTCTATGACTAATAATTTTACTAGTCATTTGGGTATCCAGAAAGAGAATGTCGGAAAAATAAAGATGAATAAATTTCCTTTACCTTATTTAATTATTGAGACGATAAGGGAAGAAGGAAAGTTAGATTTAGAGCAGATTAAAATTCATTTTTCGTTGTGGTCGCTTATAAAATTTAATCCTAAAATTAATAAAATAGACATATTAGATGCTAAATTTTATTCAAATTCTAATGTATTAAATATTTATAATCATGAAGAGTTAATAAAGAATTTCTTTAAATATAAATTACAAAATATAAATCTAAATGTTACTAATCTAAGTATTATTAATAAACAAGACTATTCTATTTTAAATTTTAATAATTGTATTTTAAAAAAAGAAAATGCTTTATCATCTAATTACATATTTAAAACTACTAGTAACTATATAGGTAAAATTTCAGGCTCAATTAATAAACGTGACGATACAGTAGATTTTAGTCTTAATATTGATAATAATGATTATGGTTTTAAATTATCGCAAATTTACAAAGATTTTAAGCTTACTAGCGGTAGCGGTGAATATCAGATTAAAAATTTAGCATCGGTAATATATAGTATATTGCCAGATTTAAGCCACTTTTTGAATAAATTAAATCAAAGTGAGGCTATAAATATTAAATTTAATATCTTAAATACCGAAGATGAAATAGAGTTAAAAGACATAGTAATAGCCTCGTCTTTTATTGCCGGTAACGGATTTGTTAACATTGCTAAAAATGATAATATTACTACTAATGTGAAACTAGATTTTCCTAAAATAGATCTAAGTTCGTTAATTTCTCCAAATGCAGAGGTAACATTTAGTACTTCTCCTTCAAATATTAGATTTATTTTTGCCGATAAATTACTTAAAGCAGACGTGACAATTAACGAAATAATTTTAAGTAATAATGAAGCACTAGAAAAAATAGCCTTTTCTTCTAACTTATCAAAGGGTACTTTGAAGATAAATGAATTTTCAGGTAATATTAAGTCAGGCGGAGAGTTTAAGCTTACAGGTAGCGTAACGCAAAATTCCGTCAGAAGTATGTTTGATGGACAGGTATATTTAAAGCACAATGATATAAATTCGTTACTGAATATTTTAGGATTTAACGATGTTACTATTAAAGAAGCTACTCCTTTTACGTTATCATCAGATTTAAAACTCACTTTAATAGATTTATTTTTTAAAAATTTATTTCTTAAAACGGATAATTTAAATTTATCAGGAAATTTTTCTAGTAAATTTATTGCTCAAACGCCTCGTCTAGATGCTACGCTTAATATATCTTCGCTTGACTTAAGCAGTCAAACTTATCCGATAATTTCACCGCTTATTGAGTTTACAAAAAACTTAACTAAAGATATGAAAACTCTAGATTACCCAAGTAAATTTATTCCTATTAGAACAATAGAATATTTAGCTAATTTAGATATTTTGATAGATAGCGTTAAGTATAACGATCATATATTTGACAAAATGAATTTGCTTGCTAAAATTGTACCGGCTAATATTAAAATTAGTAATTTAGATTTTAAAACTGCGGGCGGCTATTTATCAACTAGCTGGAATTTGGATGCGTCGAGTGTATTACCGTCTTTAACTGTAGAAATTAAGGACGGTAATCTTACTACTAATTTATTATCACCGGCAGGGATGCTTAATTTAAGAAATAAATTAGTAAATGATTATAGTTTAGATAAAGCTACCTTACAAGTCTCTGGTAAATTGTCAACATTATCACAAAATGATTTGATATTAAAAAATGTTAAATTTTATGTAGCAAATAATAATAATCTGTTGCAGTTTAATAATATTGAAGCAGAATTATTAGGCGGTAAGTTTCAAGGTAGCGGCAATATTTTATTGGAACCTTATTCTATAAATCTCGTATATGCTTTAAATACAATAGATTTAGACAAAGTTTCGGCTCTTATGCCTAAAATATTTACTGCAAGTAGTGGGGAAGTAAGTATAAGCGGTAGTTTAGGGACTAACGGTAATAGCCTTCAAAGCCAGCTATATAACCTTACTACAAAATCACAATTTGCTATAAACAATATAGATGTTAATAATTTTGCAATTGATTCTTTTATAGAAAAAATTAATACAGCTGATTATAAGGTACAAAATTTAGATAAAGACATAAATAGTGCTGTAACCACAGGACAAGAGAGTATTAGAGGTGTAAGTGGTGATATTGAATTACAAAAAGGTATTGCCCTGTTAAAGAAAGTAAAATTTGCAACACAATATAGTAGCGGTGCGGCCTCTTTTGCAATTAATATATATAATTTTGATATGGATGCGTCTAGTATTTTATCATTTTATGTGCCGGCAAGACTTGTTAAGTTAAATACATCGAATACGAGTTCCGATAAAGATGTTTTGGGACATCTGAATATAAAAATGCAAGGGAGTATTTTTGCTCCTAAGAAAACTTTTGATAGTAGCGAGCTAAAAAAATTACTTATACCACAAACAACTGAAGATAAAACTACTTCAGATAACCATTAAAAAATAAAAATAAATGACTAATACAAAAATTTTAGAAGAAAATATTAGCTTTGAAGAAGCTTTAAGAGAGCTTGAGGAAATTGTAAAAAAGATAGATAACGGGCAAGAGAACCTAGAGACGGCAGTTAATAGCTTTGAAAGAGGTATTTTACTTAAGAATCATTGTGAAAAAAAACTAAAAGAAGCTCGGTTAAAAATTGAAAAAATTACTAAACTTGCTGATTCTACGGTGGTCTTAGAAGAGACGGAAGTGTAGTGTTGACATAAAGCATACATTGTACTAATATCATAAGATGACAAAGAAATATAATTATAGCTTTTCTGCTGAAAAAAATTATAAGTTAATAAGTGAGCGAAAGGTAAGTTTTGAAGAAATAATATCAGTTATAGAAAGTAATTGTTTATTGGATATAATAGAACATCCAAATCCTGATAAATATTCAGACCAAAAAATGTATATAGTTAAATTTAATGAATACGCCTATTTAGTTCCTTTTATTACTGAAGTTGATGGAACAGTTTTTTTAAAGACTATTATTCCAAGTCGAAAAGCTACTCAGAAATATCTAAAAGTAGGAAAGAGTAATGAGAAATAAAGAAAATATATCAAATATAATACTAGATGCTGAAGAAAAAGCACTGCTGGAGTCTTTTGAAAATGATGAATGGCAAAGAATTAAAAATTTTGAACAAGAAAAACATATAGCACAAGTGGCAGCAGCTAATTATTTAAAAAAAGATACTCGAATAAATATTCGTATTTCTAGTAGTGATTTAATGAGAATAAAACAAAAAGCTGCTTATGAGGGATTACCTTATCAAACTCTTATTTCTAGTATATTACATAAATATTCAGCAGGGCATAGTTAATAATACCTATGTTTAATCATATAATTGACTTTATCTATACCGTTCCTAATATTGTTTTATTCATCATAATAAATATTGTTTTGATGAGTTTTTGTGCTGGATGTTTATATTTAACAAAATACGTTATTCCTAATAATTTTCAAAAAGAAGAGCTTGGAAGTCTTGGTGGATTTTTATCGGGTGTAGTCGGTAGTATGTATGCAGTATCTACCGGTTTTGTATTAATTTATTTACTTGGTAATTTTAATAAAGCACAGGAAGGGGTAGCAGCAGAATCTATAGTGTTAATGAGGCTTGCAGATAGTGTAGGTTGGCTTCCCCATGAAATGAGGCCTGCAATTTATCTAGATATTAAAAATTATACCAAAGATGTAATGCAGCGTGAATGGCAATTAATGAAAGACGGCAAGAAAATTGGTCATGAAGCTCTTAGTTTCCTCCAAGATATTAATAAGCAACTACAAGCTTATAAAGCAAGCGAGCAAATGCAGCTATTTACCAAGCAGGAAATCATTGAGGAGATAAAAGAGCTTTATACCGTAAGGTATAACAGGATTAAAATGTCCTATTTTTCTTTAAATATTCAATATTGGGTAGTTGTATGTATAATGACTGCTATTAATTTAATTTTTGTCTGTATGCTTGGCACCAAGCTTTATTTACATAAGATTTCGGTTGGTTTAGTTTGTATTACTTCATCATCAATGCTCTTTTTACTATTCATACTCGATAAGCCTTTTCGAGGTCCTTTCGCCGTTAATCAATATGATCTTATTAAGGCTATACATTATATTGAGAGATTAAATTAGTGCTATCTGTAACGACATAACGCCATAGTTTATCCGTGCCTTTAGTAATACCGATACGGGTAGTAGTAGAGTAGGGTAGCGTTAAGCCGATATCGTCGATAAAAAATTCATTGTTATTTATAAGATCGCATTTGTTATGAGAAATATTAATTCCTAAATATTTACATAATTTACCCGGACCATTTAGGTATAGATTTTCAGGTGAAATAATATGTACGCCTCTTATTAAAGTTGCAGCAGGGAAGCCTTCAGTTTCAGTTACGAAGTTTAAACAATAATACATTCCATAAATTAAATAGACATAGCTAAATCCTGCTGGACCAAACATTACATCTGTTCTTTTAGTTCGACCTCGTGCTGCATGACAAGCAGGATCGTCCTGCCCTATATAACTTTCCGTTTCGGTAATGATAGCTGTTTTGCCTTTGAAATATAGGACTTTACCGATTAACTCAGTGCTTACTAAGTTAGTATCTCTTGCAAAAAATTCACGGGATAATGGGATTAAATTCATTTCACTATAGTGTTTATATTTATGACTCTAGCAAAGCATATCGATGTCATTCGTTGTATAGTACTGGACATTTTTTAAAAAGCCCTCGATGTCATTCCCGCGGAAGCGGGAATCCAGGATAAAGCGAGATAAATCGAGCTTTTAAAAAATCTTAATTTCAAAGATTTTTTACTTTTCAAATTAAGCTTTAAAAAGGCTTTAAAGTAATGGATTCCCGCCTTTGCGGGAATGACATAGAATAAAAATTGTCTGGTACTATACATTCGTTGGCCGGTTTCATCGTCATTGCGAGGAAAAACTGTAAGTTTTGACGAAGCAATCCAGTAAAAAATGCTAATTTATAACATTTTTATTATTTTTCTGGATTGCTGCGTCGCTTCGCTCCTCGCAATGACGGTTCGGGTATCCACGCAACAACGCCCCATTATAAAACGGTTGGCATTTGATGATTCTTTTGAAAGCAAGCCACGATCCTTTTATGCTGCCGTGTGTTGTTATAGCCTCTTTAGCATATTCTGAACAAGTGGGATGAAAGCGGCAATTATTGCCAAGTAACGGGGAAATGAAATATTGATAGAATTTAAGTAGTAATAATAAGATTCTAGTCATTTTGCAGCTTGTCTATTATTTCTTCCATTTTTTCGTGCGTCAGGTCTTCATAATAATCGTCGTTAATTTGTACGACCGGAGCGTTAACGCATGCTCCTAAACACTCGATTTCTATTAAACTAAATTTTTGATCTTTCGTTACTTCTTTTTCTTCTATACCAAGTTTTTTCTTGCAAGTTTCCATTATATCATTACTACCGCGTAGCCAGCAAGGAGTGGTAGTACATACTTGGATATGATACTTACCAACTCGCCTTAAGTTAAACATAGTATAAAATGTTGCAACCTCATAAGCCCGTATATAAGGCATTTCTAGCATATTTGCGACATATTCAATAGCAGGAACAGATAGCCAACCGCCGTTTTGACGCTGTGCAAGGTCAAGAAGAGGCAGTATGGCACTTCTTTTTCCATGTGGCGGATATTTCTTTATAATCTCTTCTGCTAGATTTAAATTTTTCTTATCAAATGTAAAACTTGTATTCATATGTTTTTTATGTTGTTCCTGTGTGGATTGATTTTTCCACTGTCACCCCGCGAGCTTGTAGCGGGATCCAGTCTTCTCTTTACTTTTTTATGGATCCCGCGATCAAGTCGCGGGATGACAGTGAGTGTGTTTTCCAGTCTACGCAGGCAATACCTACTCGCAATGACAAATCACCTGTCTATCTCACCAAATACTATATCAAGCGTTGCAATAATAGTAATAACATCTGCCATTAAATGACCTTTGGACATAAAATCGAGGCCCTGTAAATGAGCAAAGCCCGGGGCTTTAATTCGGCATCTATAAGGTCTGTTACCTCCTTGCGAGTATAAATACACCCCGAACTCACCCTTAGGGGCTTCTACGGCTTTGTAGGTCTCACCTAGAGGGACGTCATACCCTTCCGTATAAAGCTTAAAATGGTGAATCATTGCTTCCATTGACTCTTTCATTTTAGCTCTCGTTGGCGGTGTAATTTTTGGATCGTCGGTTTTCACTTCGCCTTTTGGCATTTTTTCTATACATTGTTTGATTATTTTAACAGATTCGTACATTTCAAGCATGCGTACAAAATATCTGTCGTAACAATCGCCGTTTTTGCCTATCGGTACTTCAAAATCCATTTCATCATATACGTCGTAAGGGTTTGATTTACGCAAATCCCAAGCTATACCCGAACCTCTAAGCATCGGTCCTGAAAACCCCCAGTCCATCGCTTCTTTTTGAGATACAACGCCGATATCTACTAAACGTTGTTTCCATAACCTATTTTCATTTAGTAGGCTTTCGATATCTTGAAGTTTAGGAGGAAACTGTTCTATAAATTTATCTATATCCTCAAGTAAACCGTCAGGTAAATCTTCAGCAACTCCGCCAGGTCTGAAGTAGTTTGAATGCATACGAGAGCCGGAAACACGCTCATAAAACTCCATGATTTTTTCTCGTTCTTCAAATAACCATAATAAAGGAGTAGTAGCTCCAACGTCTAAGGCTTGGCTGCCTATATTTAAGGCGTGGTTTAGGATTCTTGTTAATTCTGAGAATAATACCCTGATAAACTGGGCTCTTCGTGGAACATTACATGCTAATAATGATTCAACAGCTAAAGCAAAGGCATGTTCTTGACACATTGGCGAAACATAATCAAGGCGATCAAAATAAGGTATAGCCTGCAAATATGTTTTATGCTCAATAAGTTTTTCCGTACCGCGATGAAGTAACCCAATATGAGGATCGGCATTATTTACTACTTCCCCGTCCATCTCAAGGATTAGCCTTAAAACTCCATGAGTTGCCGGATGCTGCGGACCAAGATTTAAGGTTAAAGTTTTAGTGTTGTTAGTCATAGTATTTTTTGTTGTTTATTTCTGGATTCCTGTACTTCTATGTCATTCCCGCGAAAGCTGGAATCAAGTACTTTAAAGTTTTTTAAAAGCTCGATTTATCTCGCTTTACACTGGATTCCCGCCTACGCGGGAATGACATCGAGCAGGCTTTTTAAGCAATGCAACAACGCCGTTTTTAGCTAAGAATGACATAGACTATCCTCGCAATGACGATTTTGATGTAATTCTATTTTTGGATTCCTGCTTTTGCGGGAATGACATCGGCTGCTTTCTCATCCCCAGGCAGTACATAAGTCGGGCTATGCCAGTGAGAGCTGAAATCAAACTCTCGATATTCTATGTCTAACTCTACCGGCTCATAAGCTACTTTTTTTGTTTTTTCATCATATTTAACTTGTGTATAACCGGTTAACGGGAAATCTTTACGTAATGGATGCCCCTCGAATTCATAATCGGTTAGTATTCGTCTTTTATCGTCATTGCCGTCAAAATTTACCCCGTACATATCATAAACTTCACGCTCATACCAGCAAGCAGCATTAAATATATTCATTGCTGAAGGTATAGTTTCTTTTTCGGATATTTGTACTTTTAGTACAAGACGTTTGTTTAATTTTAAACTTAGTAAGTTGTAAACTATTTCAAACCGCTTGTCTCTTTCAGGAAAATCAGCCCCAAATAAATCAGTAAGTAAAGTGAAGCGTAATTCTTCCGATTCTTTTAAAGCTTTTAAAAACGGTAATAAAAAATTTGGCTCGATTTTATAAGCTAGATAATCCTTAACTGTGACCGGAGTTATTAAAATGCTAGATTTAGCTGCAAGTTTTTCAATGATTTTTTCGAGCGTCATACTTAAAACCTGTAGTGCGTTTAATTTTTTTCTGTAGTTGCATAAGCCCGTAAATTAATGCTTCGGCAGTAGGAGGGCAGCCAGGGACATATACATCAACTGGCACGATTCTATCACAGCCACGCACTACCGAGTAGGAAAAGTGGTAATACCCGCCGCCATTGGCACAACTGCCCATTGAAAGTACCCATTTAGGCTCAGCCATTTGGTCGTATACTTTACGTAGAGCCGGTGCCATTTTATTAGTAAGCGTTCCTGCAACTATCATAAGGTCGGACTGTCTAGGGCTTGGTCTAAATAACATACCAAAGCGATCCATATCATATCTACTTGCTGCTGCCTGCATCATCTCAACTGCACAACAAGCAAGTCCAAAAGTCATTGGCCATAAGGAATTAGCTCTCGCCCAGCCTATAACATCATCAACTTTAGTGAGTAAGAATCCTCTGTTGGAAAGCTCTTCGTTAAGCAGCTCGTCTTCTTGATAAAAGTTATTATGCATTTTTATTCTTACATAAGTTAAATATGGAAATACGAAGTTTAATTTGAAAAGAAGCAAGCTTGTTTGCAGTTTTTAACCGCAGCGTACTTAAATGTACGTGAGGATTAAAAACAAAAGGAAGTGCCGCTAATTTTTAAATTAAACAAGTATTTTTACTACCAATCTAAAGCTCCTTTCTTCCATTCATACACAAAACCTATAGTAAGTACGAATAAGAAAAACATCATTGAGAAAAAGCCTATTTTACCTATCATATTAAGGCTAATAGCCCAAGGCACTAAAAATGCGATTTCAAGGTCAAAGATAATAAATAAAATGGCAACTAAGTAAAAGCGTATATCAAATTTTGATCTTGCATCGCTAAAAGGCTCAAAACCACATTCATAAGGCTCTAGCTTATCTTTGTTATATTTTTTTGTCGATAATAGATTAGGTAGAATCATTATTACACCGGAAATCAATACCGCAATACCGAAGAATATAGCAATCGGTAGATATTCCTGTAAAAATTCTGAGTTTTGTAGCATATGTTTTTATTGTATGAGTATAAGCGCGGTTTATGTCATTCCCGCGAAAGCGGGAATCCAGTTAATTAATAGATATAAACACAGTAAGTTTTTAAAACTAAAAGCTCGGTTTACCTCGCTTTATGCTGGATTCCTGCTTTCGCAGGAATGACATAAAGAACACTTACTTCTATATTTACCTCAAATAGCATTAATTATCAACGACAATATCAGGTTTAACTAGTAACTTCATTAAAACTAGTACCCAAATACCGCTTGATATCCACCATATTTGCCACATATTATATGAAATCATCCCTATAATATAATAATTTATAAAACACGCATAAGAAGCTGCCCTAAAATTGTTATTCTTTATATTATCGATTTGTCTTAAGTATTTATAAACTAAGCATAAAAATAATATTAGCCCTATTACACCGAGTTCAAGAGTAATCTGTAATATATTATTATGAGGGTGTAGTGGCAATGGATGCCATTTTTCACCTTTATAATTGATCATTTCACTATCACCAGCTTCGATATATTTAGAAGAGGCAAAGCCGTATCCTAAAATCGGTTTTAGGGTGATTTTGTTTGCAACGAAATGCCAAATAAATAAACGATGAGCTGCAGAAGGTTGTGTAGCTAAATATTTTTCAGATAAATCTTGTGGTTCTATTTGTTTAGCTATAACAGGAAATAGTAACGAGCCGGTAATTAAACTTATTGCAATTAATTTGAAAAATATCGGCTTTATAAATCTTGCTAAAATAAATATTACTCCTCCTATACCAAACCCTAAAAAACTTGCTAAACTATCGGAAATACTCAGTAAATAAAGCACTAATATATATAGCATTAAGGCATAACGGTATTTTTTATCATTTATTAGAATGGTGATTGCTACCCAAGCAGTAATTGAAAGTAAAGCACAGCCCCGATCTAGCATATATAAGCCAAAACTAGCTTTGAATATCTTAGTTAAAAAACCATGAGAAGAATATTCGATAAAGAATAATAATATTGCCGTGAGAATTCCTAATATTAAAGCTTTTTTGAGTTGCAAGCGATTCCCGAAAGGAACAGAATTGCTAACTGCAAAGCCAAGAAATAAGAGTATGAAAACTTGAGCAAAAGTAACTAGGCTATTAATAGGATGAATTGCAAATAAACAAGATATAAAGCACCAAGCAGTGAATAGTAGTTCTGTTTTTATGTCATTCCCGCGAAAGCGAGAATCCAGTAAAAAATTTTTTATAAGAGTGGATTCCCGCTTTCGCGGGAATGACATAAAAGATAGCAAGGACGATATTAGCAAAAAAATTGTAACGGTAGTTGCTGCTGATAAGCCTGCAAGCATCCCAAGGCTTGGAATTAAAAATATTAAACTTGAAATTAAATACTGCATCTAAAAACAATCTTTAGCAAATATTTCGTAAATTGGGTGTTCAAACGTTGAAAGTGAAATACTGCCTGAAGTCATCCATCCTTGAAAAAGTAAATTAGGGTCTTCATCAATCTTATATTCCGTTATGGTCATCAACAAATAATTATCTTCATTATATGGATCAAGATTTTTTATACATTTGTGTAATTTGATTTTTATATTACCGAAATATTTTTCTTCTCCAACTTTAAAATTAATTTCTTCAGAAGTAGCAGTAATTTTATTTAGAGCGATAATTTTACCGTTTGTGTAATTCTTAAATTCAGAACTATTATTAATGTTATCGTTTGGATTTAAAATAGGATGGTTTTCATCAAGAGGGATAAATACATCATTTTCAATATCTTCGGTTGTAGTAACCGACTCTAAATTTTCTGCAAATATAGGAAAATAAGTACATATGATCAGGATAAAAACAATTCGTAATAGCTTCATAAATAAAAATGTATATTTTTAGAAATTATATACTATAGGGGATTAATGGCAACGATAATTTATGATATATGTCATACCGTGGCCCCGCCACGGTATCCAGAAAAAAATTTAAAAAGGACTGGATCCCGCGATCAAGTCGCGGGATGACACCTATTGTAATAACATGATCCACTCTAAAGAACTCTTAAATTCTATTTTACGGCAGGATTTTCACAGCTTTATCATTAAGGTATTTAATAGTATTAATCCGGGAGCAGAGTATTATCCAAGTAAACATATAAAAATAATTACCGATTATTTAAATGCTGTGCAAAGCGGTGATATTAATCGTTTAATAATTAATATACCGCCTAGGAGTTTAAAATCTATTTGTGTAAGTGTTGCTTGGCCTGCTTATTTACTTGGGGCGAGTCCCACCAAAAGAATTATGGCTGCCAGCTATTCTCAAATACTTAGCATTAAACACTCACTAGATTGTCGGTTTATTTTAAATTCCGATTGGTATAAGGAACTTTTCCCGAATACTATCCTTAGTAAAACCCATAACCAAAAAAGCAAGTTTTTAACGACTGCTAACGGTTTTAGATTTGCAACATCGGTTGGGGGATCGGCAACAGGTGAGGGCGGTGATATATTAATTATTGATGATCCGCATAATCCTACGCAAATTAACTCTTATAAAATACGTAAGAAAGTTATAGATTGGTTTGAGCAAACTTTTGTTAGCAGACTAAATAATCGTAATAAGGGAGCGATAGTTTTAGTTATGCAACGGCTTCATACGGAGGATTTGTCCGGTTATTTACTTAATAATGGCAATTTATGGCATCATTTAAAAATTCCGGCGATTAGCATTCAAGATTATTCTTTTAAATTAACGACTAATAATAGAGACAAAGAATATCAATATCTTAGTGGTGAGGTGTTAGATAGCTATAAAGAACCTTCTGATTGCTTAGCAAAATTAGAACAAGAAATAGGTAGTTATAATTATAATGCTCAATATTTGCAAGAACCGATAGCACAAGGGGCATCTCTGCTTAATATGGAAGATATTAGCTTTTATGAAAGTCTACCTGAGAAGTTTGATTATTTTATACAAAGCTGGGATACGGCAATTAAAATTTCCGAAGATTCCGATTATAGTGTTTGCACTATATGGGGAATTTTAGATCAGAGATATTATTTAATATCATTAGTGCGGAAAAAGATTAATTATCCTGAGCTTAAGAATTTGACAGAAAAATTAGCAAACGAGTATAAACCGAGATTTATACTAATTGAAGATAAGGCAAGCGGTCAGCAATTAATTCAAGATATAGGGTTTTTAGGCGATAATATTAGAGTGATCGGGATTAAACCAAGACTTGATAAAGTTACAAGATTCGCTTCAGTAGTTCCTTTATTTCAATCAGGTAGTGTTTTAATACCCAAACAATCAAGCATAATTTTAAAGGAATTGCTAAATTTTCCTCATATTAAAAATGACGATATAGTGGATTCAGTTAGCCAATTCTTGAATTTTATGAAGGATAAATCGCTAAAGCAACCCGCAAGAATCAGAAGTTTAGTATAAAATTAGTTGCTTTTTTGTATGGATGTTGGTAGTATTACAGCGGTTTAGTAGGCTTTAAAAACGTCATTGCGAGAAGAATTACGTAGTAATCAGGGCGAAGCCTTGATGCGGCAATCTCAGGAATTTTATATTACTTGATAAGATTGCCACGCTCCTTATAGTCGCTCGCAATGACGTTAGACAGCACAAAAATAACCAAGGCTGGGTAGCAAAGTGGTAATGCCGTGGACTGCAAATCCTCTATTCGTCGGTTCGATTCCGACCCTGGCCTCCATTATAGAAATTAAAAAATCTTATGGAATTTATCTCGCAATTCCTAGAAATGCTCTTAGCGGAACGAGCATTATCAAAAAATTCCATACTTAGCTATAAGCGTGACTTATTCGATTTCCAAAACTATCTTGCTAAACAAAAATTATCAGAATTAAATACCACTACGGAAAATATCAGAAATTGGATTGAGTATTTAGCAAGTAATGATTTACAAGCTCGTTCTATTAATCGAAAAATCTCAACTATAAAAAGCTATTATGAATTTTTAATTAGCGAAAATCATACCAAATTAAATCCGGTTCTTAACGTAGATTTACCAAAATATCAAAATAAACTTCCTGAAATATTGTCTATAGATCAAATTAAATCGCTACTTGAATATTGCTCCCAAGATGCTACGCCGGAAGGGATCAGGCTTAATGCTATGATACATTTATTATATGCTAGCGGTCTTAGAGTCTCGGAGCTGGTTAGTCTTAAGCTTACTGATATTTTGACTAATAAAGTGTCAGGAGGAGGCGTTAAAAAAATATTCTCTGTACTTGGTAAAGGTAATAAAGAAAGAATTATAGTAATAAATGAGCAAGCAATTGGCAGTGTTACTAAATATCTTGAGATTAGAGATGTTTTTGTGAATAAAGCAAAACCAAAAAATCTAATTTATTTATTCCCCTCATCAGCTATTGCCGGTTATATGACTAGGCAAAATTTTGCAATCCTGTTAAAATCTGCCGCTCTTTATGCAGGGCTTAATCCTGAATATATTTCTCCGCATATATTACGCCACAGCTTTGCAAGTCATTTGCTTGAGGGCGGAGCAGACTTAAGAGTGATTCAAGAGCTACTTGGTCATGCTGATATATCTACAACCCAAATATATACTCATCTTCAAACTAATCATCTAAAAAAAGCATTATTGCATCATCCCCTCAGTAAAAATTAATTTATTTTAATATCTCTATAAAGTACTTGTTAATATTTTTTAACTAAATATAATGCCCTCTTATTTTAATATATAAAGGTAGAGTTATTATGGGGCTTAAGAAAATTGTAACTTCTTGTATTGGTGGTTCTAAAGAAAGTCAAGAAGAATATCCTGCATTAGATCAAAAAAAAGATGTAGAACCCAATGTCTATTCCGGGGTCTATTCTGGGGTAGGACACAAAAACTTAGAAAGAGAAGATTATTTAAAGTTAGTTCAAAAGGTCAATAATGAAGATAAAATCTTTATAGCTGGAATAATTAATAATATTTTGCAAAAGGAAATTACATTAGAAGATTTAAACAATTTAAAAGAATTAAAAAAAGAAAATAAAGAACTTTTTCTTGAAGATTTAAAATTGCTAGTATGTGATGGGGCATTACATAAACTTAACCAAAAAATAATGGAACATGCTAAAGATTTAACAGCTTCTGATGATTCAGTTTTTTTACTTCGTGGTTCTAATAATGGTATATTTCGTGATTTATTTTATTTAGAAGCAAAAAATAACAAGTGGAAGGTAAGTATAGATGATAATCAAACATTAACATTTAGTCTGCCTAAGTGGTTGCTTGAACTTTATCAGTCTTTAACTATCAATTTTTATGAAAAAAAATTTGAAGAAAAAGAATTGCAGAAAAAATTATATCAAAAATTATTACCTGATTGTCAAATTCCTTTTGAAAAACTAATTGAAGAAAAAGAATTGCAGAAAAAATTATATCAAAAATTATCGCCTGATTGTCAAATTCCTTTTGAAAAACTAAATTTTTTTGAAAGTTTTATTGAATGCTTAAAAGAATTTTATATTAAAAATAGTTTAGCACAAAGTATAATGTATTTATTTATCAGTAATTTTTTTAAGCAAGATGTAGTAAAGAATGCAGATGTAAATAAATTGACTGTGTTAGGAAACTTAGAAAAAAAATTAAATGATATGGAAAGTGTTTATATTAAAAGTCTAGGGGATTTAGATATTTTAAGTAACCTTGGTTATCCCACATATAATGAAATAATACCATTAGAATCAATAGAAATTCTAGGAAATAGCGAAAGCCCAGTATGACTTTCTAGATACTGTCTTAAAGTTTTGATTATAAATATAGTAAAAACATCTAGAAATTAATTTAATCTATCATTAATATTTAAATAATTATAGGTTAGATTAATACTAAATATGGCTACAAAAAATAAAAAAGAAACAGTGAATACTGAAGCAAAAAATTTAGCAAATTTAGTTATCAAAGAAATAGGTAACAAAAATTTTGATTTTGGTGTTTTGCAAAAGATGCAGCAGGCTTTCAGTACTGCAAGTAAGCAAAAGCAAAGGGAAGCTTTTATAAGTTTTTTAGATAAAAAGCTTAATAAAGAGCAATTACATAAACTCAATCAAGCAATAATGGAAAATGCAAATGAATTAATGCCGGATAATGATCCTAATTTCGTTTGTCGTACTCCTAATAATAAAGTTTTTCAAGAAATATTATTATTGGAAGCAAAACGCTCAGGTATGAAAGCAAAATTTAATGCTAAGGGAGAATTACAACCTCTTGATGTAAAAGATATAACTCAGGAAATATTAGATCATTATCGTATTTTACAAGAAAAATTTTATCCCAAAAGAGATTATAAAGATTTGGTAGATAGTAGAATAGCTCAAAGTATTAATTTTTTATTATATGCTCCACTTTTCCGAGAATCAGAGATATATGCAAAATTAGGTTTAAAATCAGCTGAGATAGAGCAAAAAATACAAGACCCTAACGGTAAGTATGTTAAACAATTAGTAGATGCTAAAATAGGAACCAGTACACATTTTAATACCAAAGAAAATTTAGAAAATAAAGCAAATGAAGAAAAAGATACTAAAATATCTTCAATAATTGAAAAAGCAATAATAACCTTAGAGAAAGACAAAAAGGTAAATATTGAAGATAAGAGACGAGGAGAAATAAAAAGGCATTTATCTAAATCCTTAGAAGGAGCTTCTGATTATATATTAACATTCAAAAAAAATGATTTAGTAGATGTAATATATCAAGGATTACATAAAAGACAAACTTGGTGGTCAAAGATTGTTAATTATATAGGTATAAAATCATATTTTATTTCTAAAGAAAATCTTAAAAAAATAGGAAAAACAATAAATAGTGAAATTAAAAATTCTCATACTCCTTTAAAGATAGAAGTACAAGAACAGTTAAAACAAATTTCAAAAGAGTTAAATAGATTAAATAACCCGGCATTGCCGTCAGAGGTTAAAAAGGCTCAGGCAAAATCTAAAAAACCGCCTGTTCCTCCAAAACCTGAACACCTCAAAAAAAGAAATCACGGATTGTGATGATTTTGTTGTATGGTTTGAAAAATACAGTGTCATCCCGTGATTTATTCGGCGTTGTTGCATGGCTCGTTTTATGTCATTCCCGCGGAAGCGGGAATCCAGTACTTTAAAAAGTAAAAAATCTTGATCTAAAAAATTTTTTTAAAAGCTTGATTTATCTCGCTTTACGCTGGATTCCTGCCTCCGCAGGAATGACATTGATCCTTAAGTTGACACCAATGTGCCATTGCAGAAATGACATCAACTCCTACAATAATTTATTACTTCCCATAATATTATATCCGCAATCTACATAATGAATTTCACCGGTAACACCTTTAGATAAATTACTAAATAAATACACTGCCGCTCCAGCTACATCTTCTTGAGTAGTATTACGTTTTAACGGTGCGGTTGCAGCGTGAGATTTAAGCATAGTACTAAAATCACCTATTGCACTAGATGCTAAAGTTTTGATAGGTCCTGCCGAAATAGCATTTACTCTAATGTTGTTTTCTCCCATATCGTTTGCTAGATATTTTACACTAGCCTCAAGTGCAGCTTTAGAAACCCCCATTACATTATAATTAGGTATAACTTTTTCAGCACCGTAATAAGTTAAGGTTACGATGCTCCCATTATCATTCATGAGCGGCTCAGCATGTCTTGCAAGCTCTACTAAAGAATAGCACGATATATGTAAGCTGTTCTTGAAATTTCCAAGGCTAGTATCTATGTAGCGTCCTTTTAGTTCATTCCTATCAGAAAAAGCCATACCGTGAAGTAAAAAGTCAAAAGTTCCCCATTTTTCTTTCATATCATCAAATAAATTACTAATTGATTTTGGATCTGTAACATCAAGTTCGCTAACAAAATTACAACCTATTTCCTCAGCGAGTGGTTTAACTCGTTTTTCTAGCACTTCCGATTGATAAGTAAACCATAGCTCTGCCCCGTGTTTTTTAGCAAGCTGTGCAATCGCCCACGATATTGACATATTATTTGCAATACCTGTAATTAAGCCTTTTTTCCCTTGTAGTAATCCTGTAGTCATTTATTTACTCGTTATATTAAAAACTTGCTGAAATGATAGCATGATGTATTATTTTGTAAATAAATTTTACTTATTTAAAATAATAAAATGTATAGATCTAAAATTATTTGCTTTTTATTCGGGATGTTAAGCGGTTTAGTTTTTGCTCCGACTTTCTTTATACCGGCATTATTAACGTTATCTTATTTATGTTATATAGTTCAAAAATCTGAAAATTGGCAAGAAGCTGCAAAACTTGGTTATTTATTCGGTTTTGGGCATTTTTTAAGTGGAATATATTGGATAAGCATCGGTGTTAGTGTTTATATTGCAGATTTTTGGTGGGCAATTCCTTTTGCGTTATTTGGACTACCTATAGTTTTAGCTTTCTTTATATCAGCAAGTTGTATGCTTAGTTTTTTCGCTAAAAATAATAAATATTACCAATTTATATTCTGTTTATGTTGGGTATTATTTGAGTGGGTACGTTCATGGATTTTTACCGGTCTTCCTTGGAATTTAATCGGTTATGCTTTTTCGTTTTCGGATATTTTAATACAGCCTTTAAGTATAATAGGGATATATGGGCTTAGTTTTATAGTTATATATATTGCCACTTCTGCTTATCCTTTATTTAGCAAGCAATTTACTCAGTTAAAAATATTACTAGCTAGTTCAGTCCTAGTATTAACCGTAATTGTCATTTACGGAGCAGTAAGGCTAAGTAATAATCCTACAGATTTCACTGATATAAAAGTGCGATTAGTGCAGCCTTCGATCCCTCAAACCGAAAAATGGAATGAATCGGAATTCTGGCATAATTTAATGCTGCATATTAATTTATCGGAAAATACAGAGCCTACCGATTTAATTATTTGGTCTGAGGCAGCGTTAGTAGTGCCGTTTGATGTACCGCAAGTTAAATCAGAATTATTAAAAATGTTAAATAGAGCAAATGCTATTTTGATAACAGGAGGAATTTCAGATAATAAAAAACAAGGCGATGAATTTGAACTTTACTCAGCTATGTATGCTCTTGATAAAAACGGTCATAAATTATTTGAGTATCATAAGTCGCATTTAGTACCTTTTGGTGAATATATGCCTCTTAAAAAAATATTACCCGTTAAAAAATTAACTCATGGTTTAATTGATTATAAAGAAGGAGACGGAGGGCTTGTTTATCTTGAAAAATATAATCTAAAAATTAAACCTCTAATTTGTTATGAATCGATTTTTCCTGATTTCGTTCGGACTTCTAATGAAATTGCAGATGTAATAATCAATGTTACAAATGATGCGTGGTACGGTAAATCAAGTGGGCCATATCAACATTTTCATATCAGTAGAAGTAGAGCCGTAGAAAACGGTTTACCTATGATTAGAGTAGCTAATAACGGCATTTCAGCTATAATTGATCCTTTTGGCAGAACAATAAAAAAACTAAATCTAAATGAAATAAATTATACCCAAGGTTTAATTCCTAAAAAACTAACCTCTCCTACTATATTCTCGCAATTTGGTAATTTTACTCTTCTATTACTCATCGTTTTTGTACTTTTAATTAATTATTTATTAGCCTTGATTCTTGATAACTAAAGGGTTTTAGCGTTATTGTATTAAATTTTTAATAAAGTTGCTTGATTAAATATAAAGTAATATATATACTACATTTAAAGTTGAATAGACTTTATTAATAATTAATTTTTAATAATTAAAGCTTATTGTTAAAATGAATGATTCAGTAAAACATCCAGACAAACTCGCAAGTGAACGTTTAAAAGAACGACGTCTTGCTGTAGGTATTAGCCAAAAAGAATTAGGGCAAGCGTTAGATATTAGTGCTCTCCAAGTTAAAAAATATGAAGAAGGTTTAAGTAATATACCTATAAGTAGGTTATATGTTTTTGCAAAAGTTTTAAATACACCTTTAAAATACTTCTTTAACAGTTTTGAAGAAGAAAAGTTAAAAACTGACGATGAAAATACTTCTAATAATAAAATTGAATATCTATTCAAAGAAATAGAAAGTGATTTCTTAAATAATATTGCTGAAGAAGAAGTGCAATATGAAAATGAAATTTCTTTTGATTATAAAGAATTATCAAGGACTATGGAAAGAGAACTTTTATCGTTAACTAGAGCATTTACTAGAGTACAAAATCCAAATATTAGAAAAATAATAATTGAACTTGTCAGATCAGTATCGATACCTTGTAAATAATATTTAAGTTTTCATTGACTTAGCATTGCCAAAGTATTAATTTTTGTTAAGGTTTAGTAAATTCTGAACCATTAACAATTATTAAATACATGGAGAAAGTTTATGAGTAAAAGTAAGGCTATCGAAAATAACGGTATTAGTAATACAAATAGTCCAAACGGTAAATATATGGCTCCAAGACCAGAAGGAGTAAAACCTAGTTGTGTAGTTATTACTTATTCTGTAAGCAAGGATATTAAGTCTGCTCGTGAAGCATTAGATGAGCGAGGTGCAAGTGTTCATTACATAATTGATAAGGATGGGACTCAAAAAGAATATCATAATGATTTAACAGATCAAGCTTTTTATGCAGGTAAAAGTAGTTGGAAAGGAGAAGTGGGTGTTAATAAGTTTGGTATTGGGGTTATGCTTATTAATAATGCAGAAAGTGATTTTCCAAAAGAGCAAATAGAGCAATTATGTAAATTTCTTGAGGATATAGAAGCAAGATATCCGGATTTAGATTTAAAACATGATTTAGTCGGTCTTGGTGAAGTTGCAGAAAGACATGTCGCTCCTGGTAAATTTTTTCCATGGCAAGAGTTAGCAAAAAAAGGTTATGGTGAATATATTGAGACTACTGAAGAACAAAGAAATAAAGTATTAGTAAGTCAAAAAGATGAAGGTGATAAAGTTGTAGATTTACAAAAAGCATTAAAAAATCATGGTTACGGAGTAGAAGTTACAGCTGCTGGGGAATTTAATCAAGAAACTACTCATTTTGCTTCAATGTTTAATACACGTTATGATACCGGTTTACCTAATGAAGAGCCTCCTGTAAGCTGGACTGAAGCAAGTCAAGATGTTCTATCACAATTACTAGGGCAAGAGGTATTAGAACAAACAGAAAATGCATAGTTTGAGAAATGAATTCCTTTTTCATTTTGTAAGCTTTGTTGCATAGATCAAAAAATCCGTTCGGTGTCATACCGTGGCTTGACCACGTTATCTAGAAAAACAACTTAAAATACTAAATTTTAGCATTTTAAACTGGATCCCGCGATCAAGTCGCGGGATGACAAAGGTGGAATCGATCCACGTAACAATGCCAGGCGAGAATGATATCGAATTTATGTAACAAAGTCTCTTCATGCGAATAAAATATTTCAAGAGTTATGTAAAACAAAGCCGCTTTTTTTAGGCAATGCCATTTATTGGTTATTGACATGATCTTAAAATAGTGCTAAACCTGTAAAGTTAAGAGGCTATCTGTAAATAAGTTTTAATTGGTAATTAAAGAGCTTTTTTAGCGAAAATTATAAGGTTTTTGAAAGAATATTATTTATATTTCAAAAAAATCTTATAGTTTGCAGCAAAAAAGAATTAGACTAGCCTTAAAATTTATTTACAGATAGCCTCTAAGATAGAGCTTTCTTGACTATTTAGCTTCTAGTCACAGAAAGATAGATTTTTTATCTTTACTTTATATTTCTACAATTAAAAATATTTATGATATCTTTAAAGGTTAATAGTTTAATACAAAATTGGCGTTGGCGTAGATAACTCTTTACGCTTATGGATTTGCTATATGCAAATTTAAATTTTGATTATTAAATTATAACTTACAATAGGATATTGAAATGTTTATCTCTAATATTTTTCACAAAATTTTCTCTTTTTTATTACCTTTACTCCTAACTATTACGATTTATGCAGACCAAAAAAAAGTAGCAGTTATTGTTCCGCTTGAACATGCCGCAATGACTGAGATTATATCAGGAATTAAAGAGTCGCTAAAAGATATAGATGCAGAAATTATAGTTAAAAATGCTCATGCTGATTCTAATATTTTGCTTGCCCTTGTAAAGCAAATAAAAGATCAGAATATTGATGTAATAATTCCAATCGGCACGACAGCCAGCCAAACTGTTATTTCTCATATAACAAATAAACCGATTGTTTGTGCTGCGGCTATGATTAATAGTAAAAATCTACCTTTAGTTACCGGTGTTAATGATGAAATAAAAATCACCGACACAATTAGTAAATTACCTTTTTTACAGAATATCACTTTAATTTATAGCAGTAGCGAGAAAGTTATCCCTGAAGTAGAAATGTTAAAATTATATGCTGGAAAAAACAATATTTCTCTGCACACGGCAATGATACAAAATTTAAATGATATGCCGGTGGCTGTAAAAAATGCTCCTAAAAATACGCAGAGTTTTATAATTTTGAAAGATCATTTAGTGGTTAGCGGGATCAATATTTTAAAGCAAGAAGCATTTAAACGCCGTATTCCGATCATCGCTTCCGATGAAGGTTCGGTAGTTAGCGGGGCGACTATTGCTGTAGGAGTGCAAGAAAAGCAAATAGGTGTGGAAGCGGGTTTAATGGCAAAAAAAATCTTGCAAGGAATAGCACCAAAAGATATTCCGTTTGGGGATATGCAAGACTTAACTTTATTTATTAACCTTAAATCATTTGTTAAGCAAGATATTCTAACTAAAGAAAATTTATCTGTACTTCCTTTTACTAAAAAAGAACTTACAGAGTAGTAACATGAACATTTTAGTTACTGCTCTTGAGCAATCCTTAATAATGTTGCCACTTATTTTAGGGATGTATATAAGTTATAGGATTCTAAAAATTACCGATCTTAGCGTAGACGGTACTTATGTACTTGGTGCGGCGGTATTTGCACGCACTATTTCATTTGGGTTATTTCCTGCATTAGTATTTGCCGTGATAGCGGGCGGAGTTGTTGGCAGTATAGTTAGTTTTATGCAGAAAAATAACCGCATTAATGGACTTATAGCCGGAATACTTGCAAGCTTCATGCTTTATTCCGTTAACTTGCAAATTATGCAGCGCCCTAATATATCGGTCCTTGGTATGCCGACTCTGTTATCGATATTAGATCTTGAAAATTGGTTAGTGCCTTTAATAATAATCAATTGCCTTATCATATTTGTAGTTATAATTTTATTGAAAGGTAAGCTTGGTTTATTTCTTCGAGCTTTTGGTTTTAATAAAGATTTATTGATTAATTTAGGAAAACCTGCCGAGCTTTACCGCACTATTGGTCTTAGCATAAGTAATTGTCTTGCTGCTTTAACTGGTACTTTATCTGCACAAGTAAACGGTTTTGCTGATATTAATATGGGTTTTGGGGTAGCACTAGTCGGTATCGGTGCGATTGTTATAGGACGTCATATTTTAATCCATGCTAATAATTTTAATGCGTTTAAAGAAATATTTTCCTGTTTTATAGGTATATTATTTTACTTTATTGCTCTTAGTAGTTTACTTCGGATTGGCATTGATCCTATAAACCTTAAGCTTATATTAGGGATAGTATTGTTTATTTCTTTGAGTACGGTGAGTAAGAAGTAATACTGTAATGTCATTCCCGCGTAGGCGGGAATCTAGAAAATGATTGTCACCCCGTGGCTTGACCACGGGGTCCAGTTAAAAATACTAAATTTTAGTATTTTTATTTGTTTTAATGGATACCGTGGTCAAGCCACGGTATGACACCTAGCACGTTTTTTGATTAAAAAGACAAAATTATGAAACCTTATTTATACGCAGAAAAAATACAGTTCAAAGTTAAGGAAAGAAGTGAGCCTATAATTGCTGACACTACTTTAAATATTGCTAAAGAGGAGTTTGTTGTAATATTGGGGCATAACGGTAGCGGAAAATCTACTTTAGCTAAAATACTTGCGGGTTATTTAAAACCGACTAGCGGGAAAGTGTTTCTAGATCAAGTCAGAATCGATAAAATACCTAAAGCTAAGAAAGCTTCTACCTTGGTTACGATAACACAAAAGGCTGAGGATAGGCTGTTTACCGAGTTAACCCTTGAAGAAAATATTACTTTGTGGGAAAGTAGGTTTCCTAGTAATGAACGGTTAACAAGTAGCGAGGTGTTAGAGCTTATAGGTTCGCCTAAGCGTTTCTTATCACTGCTTTCACAGCCACTCGGTAAATTTTCCGGCGGAGAGAAGCAGATTATACTGCTGGCACTTAGCATAGCTCATCCGCCTAAAATATTATTTCTAGACGAGCATACGGCAAATTTAGATCCGAAAGCTTCTTTGGAAGTGATGAAAAAAACAGCGGATATTATAGAGAAGCATAAGATAACTTCCGTTATGATCACGCATAATTTGGAAGATGCCGTAAATTACGGCAAAAGGCTTATAGTACTTGATAGTGGTAAGGTAGTACTAGACTACCTAAAACCACCAGGTTTTTCTTTAAAAGAGCTGAAAGAGATTTTAAATTAGAATTGAATATCTGTAGCTATCTGTCCAGCTAATGCAGTACCAAAAGAATAATCACAAATTTCATTTACTAAATTATCTCTTGCCTCATCACTAATACCTTGATAAAGAAATACAAAATTAATAAGATCTTCCTTACTTTCTCCATTATAAAGACGTACCTTTATATCAGCTGATAACGCTCCTTCTGA
Organism: Rickettsia endosymbiont of Omalisus fontisbellaquei; assembly: GCA_020404465.1. Taxonomy (GTDB): domain Bacteria; phylum Pseudomonadota; class Alphaproteobacteria; order Rickettsiales; family Rickettsiaceae; genus Rickettsia. Next base: position 16,605 of record DYDV01000084.1, on the reverse strand, counting down.
AATAGAAGTTGATGGAGCTGGTACTACTGTAGGGGTTGCTACAGGAGTAACTAATGCCGGAGTTGCTACAGGATTATTATCATTAACATTATAATTTAAAACTTTTTCTATTAACTCTGCTCTTGTATTTTCATTAATACTAATCTCAATTAATGTATTAATAATGCCATCTTTATCTTCACCGTTTTGAAGACGCTGAGTAATATCTTTTAATAATTTTTCGTTTGTGTTTTTTGTTAGCTCTTCTTGAGTCGGTGCATCATAATTATAATCGTTAACATCCACGTTTTTATAATCCCTAGCTGATTTTTCTCCTAAGTATTTTTGTATGGTGTTAATTTTTATTTGCTCATCAATATGAGAATTATATTTTTTTAATGCGTAAACTATCGTTTCTTTATCAACACCTATCTTTACAAGCTCGTTTATACTGTGATCGAATGGGTTACGGAGTAGAACCCCTTCTCCTATGTTCACACCTTTAGATATTAACTTCTCAAGTAACCATTTATCTTTTGATTGTAACGCATGATTAAAAATTGATTCTCCTCCAATGGTTGGAATAGTAATGTCTATCTTAACATTAAGATTAACCTTATTATTTAAAAAGAACTCAATTAACTCCTTATTTTCTTCCGGCTGATGATTTCTAGTAAGATAAAAGAAAGGGGTTGCTCCAACGCTATCTACTAGATCAATTTCACTACCGGACTGTAATAAAAATTTAATTATTGCAAATTCTTTAGAAAAAGCTGCACAATGCAAAGGTGTAAGCCCGTGTTCATTCGTAATATTAACATTCATGCCTTTTTCAAGTAAAAAATTAAGAAGTTCCTTATTTCCTGTTCCTGCCGCATAATGTAAAGGTGTATGTCCACAGTTATTTGTAACATTATTAAAATCTGCACCTTTGTCTAATAAAATTTTAGCTATTTCCTTAGTACTTGCATAAAATAATGCCGTATTTCCGTGTCCATCCTTCTCATTTATAGTAGCACCTTGCTCAATTAACTCTTTAACAATATCTGTATTTCCAGTTGAGGCTGCTATACCAAGCGGTTTACGATTGTCTTCAAATTGTTCAATTAAGGTGTCGTGTTTTGCAGGAATCGGTGTACGTACATCATCCTCTGCTGCTATTGCTGTAGAAGTAGTAGTTGTTATTGGTGCTGCTACCGGAGCTATTACTGGAGTATTATCGTTAATATTATAATTAAAAAGTTTTTCTATTAATTTCTCTCTTGTAGCATCATCTATATCAGAATAAAATTCAGGATTCATAATTAGTCCGTTGATAATTTTATTTTTATCATCTTCATTTTTAATATTTTTCTTCATCTCAGCAAGTTTTTGTTCTGCTTTGAATTCAGGCAGTGCCAAGCGTGCATTAGCGGAATCAGTTAGTATTTCTTTAATTTCCGGTTTAGATGTATAATCTATAGGTTTTTTTCCTTGAGCATCTAGAGCATTAACATCTGCACCTTGTGAAAGTAAAAGTCTAACATTATTTACATTTCCTATACGTGCCGCATTATGTAAAACTGTACTACCATTTGGAAGTCTGTAATTAGCATCATTTGTTGGTTGATTCATCATATAAATATTCCTTTATGTTTAAATATTATTTTGTCGTGTAGGCATTATACACAATATTTTCAATTTCTGCAAACCAAATATTAATTTTTTAATTAATGATTAACCAAATTTAATATTTGTAGGAATGTTATTTTTGCTTTCGTGGGGCATTATTGTGTGGGATACAAACCGTCATTGCGAGCAGTCGTAAGTGTTGTTGCATGGCTCGATTTTTACCGTCATTGCGAGGAAAAACTGTAAGTTTTGACGAAGCAATCCAGTTAAAAATTCTGATTTACAGAATTATTATTATTTTTTCTGGATTGCCGCGTCGCTTCGCTCCTCGCAATGACGATTTAGTATCCACGCGAGCAACGCCTTTATGCGGGAACGCAGTAGAGGGGGTTAACTTGGAAGTTCAATTAAACTAACTTCGTCATTTTGAATAATAGATTCTGGAAATAATATTTGTTCTATCGCATTTAAAGTACCAATATCGCCTGCATGTGAAGCTTTATATGCTAGGCTATCTGCAGTTTCTGGTTTTAACTCTGTTAATTCATCGGTCCAAAGCTTCATAGTTTTGATCCCGAATGGGATTAAAGAAGTTACTTTTTTCCAGATAGTATGTTTTGCCTCTTTTTCACATAAAGCGACTATTTCTGATAGTTCTCGAACCTCCGGTATTGACAACACATCGGATAATAACTTTGTCGCCTTTTCACGTTGGTTTTGACAAAGATTTGAAACCACATTCTCTTGTTCGTTTAAGTATTTTTGCTGTTCTAGAAGAAAGTTTTTATATAAAGTTGGAGCGGTTTGAGAATTCTCGTTTTGTATCTCTCGCAAATTTGGTAATATTTTTTTTGTAATATTTTTTTCTTCTAATGTATGGCAAAGTGTTATATCGCCTTGTTTTGCTGCTGCAAGATAAAGATTTTCAAATTCTTTCTTTTCTATCTCTAATCGCTTTTCAGCTATTATTCCAGGGTTATCTAAGCTACGGCAATACTCGATCATTTCAGAGCTATTTGACTCTTTTGCATATTCCATATGGGATTTATTGCTAGTAGTTCCAATGGTTGCTCCGTATTCTTTTAAAAGCTTTGCTGCTTCTAAATGTCCGTGCTTTATTGCCTCGCTGAAAGGAGTGTCTTGATTAATACGGCACTTATTTATTTTCATTGCCGGATATTTCTTAAACATAAGTAATAGCTCTTGTATTATCTCTATATATCCTTCGGCGGCAGCGTAACCTAAGGGAGTAATTTGATCTTTTCCCCACATATTTGCCTGAAAGCCATAGTTTAATAATATTTTTAATGTTTCAACATCTCGGTTTTTTACTGCTAACCCTACCAGAGTTGTTTCTGCATCCGAAGTGACCATGTCTCTATCAAAATAAGGGTAAAATAGATTAAGTTTTTTAACTTCGTTTGATTCTTTATTCTTTACTGCCTCACATAGCTGTAATTCCTGTGGTATGTCAGCCACACAAAATGTTTCATCATTAACTTGAATTTTTTTAGTCATAAATTTACTTTAATTTTTAATTAATATGTTAATATGATATACAGGATTAATTTTAAAATCAACGTTATTGTTAAGATTTTTAGGGTGTTGCTTATAGCAAGAGTTTATCTAAAGTTTCGATGTCATTCCCGCGAGGCTCAAGAAACCTGCTGAGTGTCATACCGTGGCTTGACCACGGTATCCAGAAAAAAAATCAAAAAGACTGGATACCGCGATCAAGTCGCGGTATGACAACTGAAAAATTGAGTCATGCAACAAGGTCGCCTTTAGCTAGGAATGACATCGAGATGTTCTCTTAGATGGTCAACCTATAGTTGGAATGACATCGAGATGTTTTCCTAGATTTTCAACTTGCGCCGGTTGATCAAGCGGTGGGCTTGCTTCCGTATTATTTGCTTTTACTTGACTCATGCCCCACTCCTCAAACGTCAAAAATGAGGCAATATAGCATATTAACTCTTTGGATAGCTTTGCTATATTCATTGTCTCTGGTGCTTCATTTGTCACTGTTATTTCTTTACATATGCCGGCTCTCAGAAAAGGACTATTTTCAATAATGTTAAGAATATTATCCATCTGCTCTATTATAGAAGCTGATAGTTCGCTTGCTTTCTGTGGTGGGCAATATTTCTGTAATAGCCGGTCTAACATGACTATATCTACTTGTTTATAATGCTCCATAGATTTTTTATTTATGAATAGCTTTAGATTATTCATATCAAATTTAGCAACAATATTTTGATTCTTATCCTCTGTTAAAAATTTAGATGTTAAGAATTTTGCAAGTTTATTTAGTTTATTATGTTTGAGTTTTTCGTTGATTGTGGTGTTTGCGTAATTTTCTGTATGACGAAAATGCGAAATAGTAAAATCGTTGGTAAAATATAGTAAATTATCATTCGTACTTAAAACTGAGTGTAAGTTATCCATGCTCGTTAATTCCTCCTCTTTCATTATAAAAAGGGATCGTGGAATATAGAGAGTGCTAAGAGTGGTATTTTGTTTCAAGGCATCTACTATTTCTTGTAGTTCTTGTGCCTTTAGTTGCCTTCCTTGAAAGTCTATAGAGGTAAGAGTGTTATTTCTTTCTATGACTCCTGCTATTTGTTTAATGTTTCCAATCCTAAGAGTTATAGAGTCTAGAGTAGTATTTTTTTCTAAAGATTCAAAAAAAACCTCCGATATTTCATTGGGAACAGAAAATAAGAGATTAAGAGAATTAAGAGTCTTGTTTTCGTTTAAAACTGTAGCAAGGCCGTTCATTAGAACTAAGTCAGCACCTTCCTCAGAGCCCCCACCTGCTGTAACGCCAAAATGTTTAAGTCCTGTATTTACCCTCAAGCATTCAGTTAATTTTCCTGCACCCACTTTTGTTAGATATTTAGCTATTTTAAATGAGGCAAGAGTAGTATTGGTTGCTAAAGCTTGACTGAATAGCGTCATAGAGTCGTCATTTTTCATAACGCTAGAATCAACTATAAGATGTTTTAGAGATTTATTTGTTTTTAAGACATCTACTAATTCCGCTGCCGTCACCCCGGTTCCGCAAACAGAAAGAGAAGTAATAGATGTGCTTGTTTTTAAAGCTTCAAATAATTCAAACACTTCCGATGCGCGTTCCTGGGTAGCATGAAAATAAAGTGATGTTATAGTAGTATTTGCTTTGAAAATTTCAGCAAACTTTGTTCCTTCAAACTCACATTTGATCTCACTTCTAAAAGAAGTAATGGATTTATTGTTTTTTAAAGCTTCTGCTAATTCTGCTATTGCTCTAGGATCAGGCTTAAATGATGAATAAATCGAAAAATCAAATGACTTAATAGTAGTGTTGTGAGATAGAACCGGCGCTAAATCTCTTATCATATCAGTTATTTTGCTATCCGATATATTATCGATTCTAGGTATCTTAGTTGTGTTGTTGCCAACGTTAAAAGAAGGAATATACGCGTTGTAACTGTCGGACTTGGTAAATAGAATAGAAAGTAGAGAAGGGTCTTTTTCTAAACTTTCAATATGTTGTTTAAGGCCGTATTTTTCAAAAAAGTTTATTAGCGAATCATTATTTTCTGTGTACATATATTAAAAATCCTTAATAAATTTATTTTTACTTAAAGATTTAGTAATATACAAGTAATGGTAATTAAGTCAAAGAAAAATAAAATGAACTGTTACTTTTTTAACTATTTGTTAGTTTTTGGATAAAACCGGTGTTGCTGTGTGAGGATTGATTTTCATCGTCATTGCGAGGAAATTACGAAGTAATTGACGAAGCAATCTCAGGATATTTGACGAGATTGCCGCGCTCTCTACGTTCGCTCGCAATGACGATTTAGTATCCACGCGGGTAAGGTCGGTAAAACCAAACGAGGAGTAAACAGATTAAAAGAGCGATATTTAAGAGCAGATTATACTCTGTCATAGAAATACCGAAGATTTTGATGGCAGGTTTCGTGCAGGAAGTGATTGGCTGCGAGTAGAACATTTGTTTGATATGCTGGATGGATAGACCTTTCGGGATACGGATCATTGATGAGCAAAGAGCACTTGGTTGTACTATGCCTCTTTCTACGAAGCTATGATATGTTGATAATATGCAAGAGCTAAGAATAGTTAAGAAGATAAATATCAAAGTATATTTGCTTAATTGTCTGATGATTAGAGCAGTTAAGCAGATTTTTATTAAAGTTAAATATGGGAATCTTTCGTAAACGCATAAAGGGCAGGGTGTATAATGGAATATATATTCAGCAATATAAGCGGTAGAAAGTGCTATTATAGAAATTGCAATCAGCCCTAAATGCAGAACTTTATAACTATCTTTTCTGATATAATTTATAGTAGTATTAAATGGCATGGGTTTTAAGGTTGTTGATTTTTTTAAAACGTCATTGCGAGCGACCATAGGGAGCGCGGCAATCTCATGAAACAGTACAAAATTCCTGAGATTGCCACGTCGAGGCTTCGCCTCTCTTCGCAATGACGGCATCTAATTTGATATTTTACAAATAAATAAATTTAGTATATTGTCACTGATTATTAATTAAAGTGCAAGAAAAATAAAATGTCGGAAATTTGGGAAGATGCTATTAAGTCAAATTCTTGGCCTTTTGCCGAGGCTAAAAAGATATTAGACAGCTTAAACGGTAAAACTCCTGAAAAAGGCTATGTATTGTTTGAAACGGGTTATGGTCCGTCAGGTTTGCCTCATATCGGTACTTTTGGTGAGAATGCTCGTATGGTAATGGTGCAGAAAGCGTTTGAACAATTGTCAAGTATTCCGACTAAACTAATCTGCTTTTCTGATGATATGGACGGGCTTCGTAAAGTACCTAGCAATATACCGAATCCCGAAATGGTAGCACAATATATGGATATGCCGCTTACTTCTATTCCTGATCCGTTCAAGGAATGTGAAAGTTACGGGCATTATATGAACGCAAAGCTTCGCTCATTCCTTGATAAATTTGGTTTTGAGTATGAATTTTACAGTAGTACCGAAGTGTATAAAGCCGGCAAGTTTGATGAGATGCTGATAAAGGTGCTTGAGAAATATGATGAGATAATGGAGCTGATGCTCCCGACTTTTAGAGAGGAGAGAAAAGCTACATATTCGCCTTTTATGCCTATATGTCCGAAAACAGGTAAAGTACTGCAAGTACCTATAGAGAAGTGGGATGCTAAAGCGGGAACTGTTACCTATAAAGACAAAGACGGTAATTATGTAGAAGTACCGGTAACAGGGGGGCATTGTAAATTACAGTGGAAGCCGGATTTTGGTATGCGCTGGGCAGCTCTTAAGGTCGATTACGAGATGTACGGTAAAGATCATTTGGCAAATGGCAGAATTTACTCAGAAATTTGCCGAATCCTAGGCGGCAAGCCGCCGGTGCAGTTATGTTATGAGTTATTCTTAGATGAGAACGGTGAGAAAATTTCGAAATCAAAAGGTAACAGTATTAGTGTTGATGATTGGCTTAAATATGCTCCTGTTGAAAGTATGGCATTATTTATGTACCAAAATCCGACTAGAGCTAAGCGTTTGTTTTTTGATGTAATTCCTAAAAATGTCGATGAATATATTACTTTTAATCAGAAATATCATTTGGAAGAGGATAGGTCAAAGCGTTTTGCAAATCCCGTTTATCACATCCATCATGGAAATGTGCCAAAAATTGAGACTTTTGGAATTACTTATTCGTTGCTTTTAAATCTTACTTCCGTGTGTAACCCTTCAGATAAATCGGTGCTTTGGGGCTTTATTAGCAAATATGAGCCAAAAGCAACTCCAAATACTAGCCCTTATCTTGACCATTTAGCAGAATTTGCTATAAGATATTATAATGACTTTATTAAAGCACATAAATCATATTTAGTCGTTTCCGAAAAGCATAAGGTTATTTTACAGGATATTTTAAGTATGTTATCTGATATATCTGAGCAGACAGAAGCAGAGGCGATTCAAAAAGCAATATACGATATAGGAATGAAAGCAGGATATGAAAATTTGCGTGATTACTTCAAAGATCTATATCAGATATTGCTAGGACAAAGCGAAGGTCCAAGACTTGGGACCTTTATAAAGCTTTACGGTATAAAAGAAACGATGAAGCTGGTTAAAGGGAAGTTGTAGCCTTTATGTCATTCCTGCGAAAGCAGGAATCCATAAACTAAAAAACAAAGATGTATTGGGTATATATATTATGCTCTAATAAGCAGGGTACTTTATATATTGGTATTACTAATAATATAATACGTCGTGCTTATGAACATAAACAAAAAATAATAAAAGGTTTTACCTCAAAGTATAATATTACAAAACTTGTTTATACAGAAGAGTTTACTGATATTAAAGAAGCGCTTACTAGAGAAAAAAACTTAAAAAAATGGAAGCGTAGTTGGAAAATAGAACTGATAGAAAAAACTAATCCTGAATGGAAAGATTTAATTGAGTAGTTTTATGGATTCCTGCTTTCGCAGGAATGACATATAGAACCCCGGTATGACATTATTAACAAATGAATGAAATTTTTTATAGTACGTTACCTATTTTTTTAATTACGCTTCTTGGTAGTATTATCAAAAATAAATGGTTAACTTCGGAAGAATTTTGGCGTGGTATTGAAAAATTATCGTATTTTGTACTATTTCCCGCCATGCTATTTAATTACGTATCTACTGCCGACTTAAGCGTTGCATCGATAATTAAGTTAGTAGTAGCTCTCATTATATCCACTATTCTTGTATCATTGGGTCTTATAGTTTACCAAAAAAAATATAAAATAGATAAAGTCCAATTTACTTCCATCTTTCAAGGCTCAATTCGTTATAATAGCTATATTTTTTTTGGGGTGAGTAGCCCGCTGCTTGGTCCTAGTGGGCTTTCCATCGTCGCCGTTATTTCTTCTTATATGATTATTTTTACCAACATTTTATCGGTAATGATTTTCGCTTATTATATCCCTAATAAATCGGTTACCAATACTATTAAAACTAGTTTTGTTTTAATGATGAAATTAATTGTGCGTAATCCGTTAATTATCGCAAGTTTAGTAGGATTCGTTTTTAATTACTCAAATCTTGAATTACATTTAGGGCTTAAAAAAACCTTAGATAGCCTTTCAAATGCCGCTTTAGCTATCGGTATGTTAAATGTCGGGGCAGGGCTTAATTTTACTATTAGACAAGAGCTTTTACATAATGTAATGTTTACAAGCTTTGTTAAATTAGTTGCGTTTCCATTAGTTAGCGTAGTAGTACTATGGTTAATGTCAATTGAGGGGATAGATAGATCGGTTGGGATATTATATAGTTGTCTTCCATGTGCAAGTACGGCTTATGTTTTATCCCGTCAGCTTGATGGCGATCCTGATTCTATGGCGTCGATTATAACATTTACTACTTTTTTCTCGGTAGTTACTATATCAATTATTATGTATGTGATGGGGTGAAAAATGTCATTCCCGCGAAGGCGGGAATCCAGGGTAAAGCGAGATAAATCGAGCTTTTAATTTTAAAAATTTGCTGTATTTATACTTTTTTTCTGGATTCCCGCCTACGCGGGAATGACATAAGGAGTACGGTATGACATACTATAACAACAAAACAGGAATTTCTAAAATGGATGAAATGAATAAAATAAATTATGCTGAGGCCCTCGAATATCACGAAAAAGATAAACCTGGTAAAATTGCTATTACTGCAACAAAGTCTTTAGTTACTCAGCAAGATTTATCACTTGCTTATTCACCGGGGGTTGCTGCTCCTTGTCTTGAAATTGCTAAAAATCTAGAGGAAGTATACAGATATACCGCTCGAGGTAATTTAGTTGCCGTGATCTCTAACGGTACTGCCGTACTTGGGCTTGGTAATTTGGGAGCGGCTGCGTCAAAACCGGTTATGGAAGGTAAAGCCGTACTATTCAAAAAATTTGCCGATATTGATGCAATTGATTTGGAAGTCAATACTGAAGATCCTGAAGAATTTATTAATGCCGTGAAATATCTAGGTTATAGCTTCGGCGGTATTAATCTTGAAGATATTAAAGCTCCGGAATGTTTTATTATAGAAGAAAAGTTAAAGTCATTAATGGATATACCGGTATTTCATGACGATCAACACGGAACGGCAATTATTACTGCAGCAGGGCTTATAAATGCAGCATATCTTACTAATCGTAAGCTCGAAGATCTAAAAATCGTAGTTAACGGTGCAGGTGCTGCCGCTATTGCTTGCATTGATTTGTTAATTGCTCTTGGAGTAGATAAATCAAAGATTATTTTATGTGATACAAAAGGCGTTGTTTATCAAGGACGTCTAGAGGGTATGAATAAATGGAAAGAGCTGTATGCAAGCGATACTAAGCTTAGAACTTTAGCGGAAAGCTTAAATAATGCAGATGTATTTATAGGGTTGTCGGTAAAAGGGGCAGTAACTAAGGAGATGGTCAGCAAAATGGCAAATAATCCGATTATTTTTGCTATGGCTAATCCTGATCCAGAAATTACTCCGGAAGAGATAAAGCTTGTACGAGATGATGCGATTATAGCAACAGGGCGATCTGACTATAATAATCAGATTAACAATGTTATGGGATTTCCGTATATTTTTAGAGGAGCGTTAGATGTAAGAGCTAAGACTATTAATACGGAAATGAAAATAGCTGCTGCAAAAGCTATAGCAGGACTTGCTCGTAAACCTGTACCTGAAGAGGTGTATAAAGCTTACTTAGGACGTAAGATGGTTTTTGGTAAGGAATACATCATTCCCGTACCGTTTGATCCACGTTTAATTACCGTAGTAGCATCGGCAGTTGCCGTTGCTGCAATAGAAAGTGATGTCGCTAGAATTAAGGACTTTAATATTGGTAAATATAAAAAAGAATTAGGTAGTAGATTAAATCCTACGGCTAACTATATGAATTTCTTAGCTGAAAAAATTCATAATGCACCGCTTAAACGGATTGTTTTTGCTGAAGGGGAAGAAGAAGAAGTAATCTCTGCTGCTCTTATGATGCGTGATGAGAAATACGGCCATCCTATTATAATCGGTCGTTTAGAGCGAATTGAGGCAACATTAAAAAAGATAGGTCAAGATATTAGCTTAGACGGAATTCAAATAATGAATGCAGCTTTAACTGATAGTCTAGAGAAATATATTAATTATTTATATAAAAGACTGCAACGCAAAGGATATTTATATCGTGATTGTGCAAAGCTGGTTAAAACAGATAAAAATATTTTTGCCGCTTGTATGGTGGCATGCGGTGATGGTGATGCTCTTTTAACCGGTGTTACAAAAAGTTATATTGATAGTTTAGAAGATATCATGAAAGTTATTTCGCCGAAATCTGATCGTAGAATATTAGGCTATTCAATTATGATTGCTAAGGACAATAATATTATTATTGCCGATAATTGTATTACCGAATATCCAAATAGCTGGGAGCTTGCACAAATAGCAACTCAAACGGCAGAAATTGCTAAAAATATGGGTATTACTCCAAGAGTTGCACTTCTTTCTTTTTCAACATTCGGCAATTCTTCTAAAGAAAAAACGGCTCGGATACGTGAAGCCGTAAATATACTCGACAATTTTAGCGAAGACAAAGAAGAGCTTAACGGTATGAAAGTAGATTTTGAGTATGACGGTGAAATGTCGGTTAAGGTGGCTTTAGATGGTGATTTACGTAAATTATATAAATTTTGTAGATTATCGGGAACTGCGAATGTATTAATTATGCCGGGTTTAAATTCTGCGGCTATTTCTACTGAATTATTGCAAGAATTTTCTTCAAATAGCTTTATAGGTCCTATAACAAACGGTTTTGAAAAACCTGTTCAAATACTTCAAGCTACAGCAACAGCTAATGAAATACTAAAAATAGCAACTTTTGCTTGTATTGAGGCTATAAAAGAGGTTTAAGAGGCTATCTATAAATAAATTTTAACCGATAATTTAATTCTTTATTTCTGAATAAAATCTTACAAGCCACAGTAACAGCTAGTAAAATATTAAAAATTGTGGCTTTTACTTGTGTTGAATCTATAAAAGGTCTTTAATTACTAGATATTTAATTAACTTGTGAGAGATAAAATGGACTCATTGGTAAAAAATGAAGTAATTAAACTTTTTAATGATAAGCCAAAAAGCGGAATTGAAGGAATTAAAAAATGGTGTGCTGATAATAATAAAGATTTTGCAGAAGAAACCGCTAAATTTTTTTATGAGGAAAAAAATAATCTAAATTTAGAGTTTGTAGGAGATTATCTTGGAACAGACGGAGGCGATAATAAAAAAGCATTAGAGAGTTTTACTAAGCAATTTGATTTTAAAGAAAAAGATTATTTAGAAAGTTTACGTGGGTTTTTACAATCATTTAAATTACCGGGAGAAGCTCAAAAAATAGATAGGTTAGTCGAAAGTTTTGGGACGAACTATTATGAACAAAATTTAAACAGTGAAATAAAAAGTAAGGATGCCGCATATATACTAGCTTACCAAACAATTATGCTTAATACCGACCTGCATAATCCTAGTATTGCCGAACCGAAAAAAATGACTTTTGAGCAATTAAAGAATAATTTAAAAGGTACTAACGAAAGTCAAAATTTTAATGATAATTTTTTGAAAAAGATATATGACGGAATAAAAGCCAAACCTTTCGTACTAAATTTTGTAGATAGTAGTCCTGGTTATGAGATAGATAATATAAGTTCGCAAAATGATCAAACTTTTAAAAAATTAAGTAAATTCTTAGAAGAAAAAAGAAATATTAGGGACGTCTTTCCTAAATTACAAAATAATAATTTAACGGCAGAATTTAAAAATCCTAAAACATTGCTTAATAAGCTTACCGGTTATGAAGGGAGTGTAATAGTTAAAGATGAGAAAGGCGGTAAGGCAGAAATTCAAGTCTATAAGCCAAGTGTATTTTCAAGATGGTTTTCGGGAGAAAAGTCTAAAATCATAATTCAGCCTTTAAGTGAAGAAGGAAAGCAGCCTTCAGAACAATCATTAAAATTAGCAGCACAAATTACGGCAAGCTTTGAAACTAAAGTAACGTCTATTAAAGCAACTTATGATTATTTAAAGGAAGATTTAAAGAATCGGTATGAGAATATTAGAAATCCTAAAAAAGAATTAGAAAGAGCGAGTTCTATTGCAGAACTGCATAAGAATATTAAAGAAATTACAGAAATTGTACAGCAAACAAATCAACAAATACCTGAAAAACCTTTGGCTTCTAAAGAGAGTTTTGAAGATCTCACGCAAGCAGAGATAGGAATAAAGCCGGTAGAAATATTAATAAAGAGTTCATCTCAACCAGTAGAAAAGCCAAAATTTAATTCTTTTGTAGAAGAGTTAGCATGGAAGAATGTGCAAAAAAAGCAAAGTGTTGATACTCCAATAAGTCAAAATAAAGAACCTAAAATACAAATAGATAATCATGCAAAACGTTTAGAAGAATTAAAGCAAAAGCAGCAAGAATTAGAAGATAAGAAAAAGGGGCTTGAAGAAAAAAAAGCCAATTCTAGTATTACTAGAGAAGAAAAGTGGAAAATTGTTGCAGAATTGGAATCTATTAATAATCAATTTAAAGCTATAGAAAAAGAACGTAGTAATATTAATAGTGTTTCAGATAGAGAAAAACAATTTAATAATAAAAATAACCCCTCATCGCCTACGAAAGGAGAACCGACAGCAGCAGATTTACAGCAGCAAAAGGCATTAGCAGCAATAAAGCGTATGAAAGAAGAGAAAATAGAACAGCAGAAAGCAGAAGCTATTAATCAACCTTCAAAAAATGCTCCAGCTGTGCCTAGTAGTGGTACTATACCAGTTCCGCCTCCAATGCCTGGGAGTGGTCTTCATATTCCGCCTCCACCACCACCACCTCCTCCTCCGCTTCCATCAATTCCAAAAGGTGTAAAAAAAGAAGCAGAAGATATTGGTAAACAAATGCCTCAAGAAGGTAATAAGAATAAAGAAGGATTGGCAAAAGCTATGGAGGCACAAAGAAGAAAGATAGAACCTACAGGAAGGGGAGTATAACTTGCTGCATAAATCGAAAAATAAGCTCGATGTCATACCGTGGCTTGACCACGGTATCCAGAAAAACAATTTAAAATACTAATAATTATTAGCATTTTAAGCTGGACCCCGTGATCAAGTCACGGGGTGACAGGAGTGGAATTAATCCACGTAACAGCACCTTATAAGGATAACTTAAAATAGTTAGGATGTCCTACAAAGCAACCATGTTTAGGCAATATTCATTATTAAATTCCTTTCTTCTTGATTCAATTAAAGAGTCAACTAATGATATGTTATCTTTATTTCTAGATTTTACTAATGCTTGAAATTCTTTAATTTTATTTTTTAGAGGAATTAATGTTAATTCTTTATCAAGTATTAGCATTAACTGATCTCCTGAAGAAAGATGTAATTGATCACGAATTTTTGCAGGAATATTTATTTTGCCATTTTCAGATATAGTAACTTTATATTCTAAGTGCATATTCTTTAAATAGTTAAAATTAAATATACACCAAATATAAAATATTATAATTAAAACTACAATAGTAAAATATATTAAATTAATTTTCTTTCACACAGCCTAAAGAGTTGGTATCATATGATGTTGCCGCAAAAAGAAAATATTATATGTTCAACCCAGCCTTTTTAGTTGCATTTTTTACAACGATCATCCGTTATTACGATTATGCTTTATTCGGTTTATCGGCTAGTATTCTTGCACAAAGTTTTTTGCCTAATATAGAGCAGGATAAGCAACTACTTGGTTTTTTTGCCGTTCTTAGTGCAGCTGTTATAGTACGACCTTTAGGGTCTTTAATTTTTGGATTTATCGGAGATAAATACGGACGTACTAAATCTATCAAAATATCCATGTTCATAAGTAGCATTTCTACCGGATTAATTGCTATTACCCCTTCCTTTGAGATGATAGGTATTTTTGCTACAGTAATACTAACATTATGCCGAATGATATTTTTAGCAAGTCTTGCCGGAGAAGTTGACGGAATAAAGGTTTATGTAGCTGAACAAACAGGAAATAATAAGAAAAATTTAAATATAGGGATAGTTTCATGTTGTAGTCAAATAGGGGCATTACTTGCGGCTATAGCTTATTATTACGCTAGTAATTCCGATATCCTGTATTTATGGCGGTTTAATTTTCTTATTGGTGCAATATTCGGCTTATTTGCTATTTTGATGAGAAGTTTTTTTAAAGAAAGTAGCAAGTTTTTAAGAACGTCATCAAAAAGTACCGTGTGGCAAATTATAAAAGATAATAAACTATCTTTTATAATAGCGTTACTAATAAATGGTGCTATTGGAGGAATATATCATTTTTTGGTAATTTTCTTGGGAGTTTTTTTAACAAAAATAGCTTTTATAAATCATCCTGAAATAAAATTTATAAATATAGCTCTTATTATTACTTATGGAATATCAGCCGTTTTTGCAGGATTACTTGCCGATAAAATAAATCCTTTAAGACAAATTACATGGGCTTTATTTGCCAGCATTATTGTTGCTTTAGGAATGCAAATAATGTTATATAAACAAATATTTAATATTCTCTGTCCCGTTATATTAATAGGGCTTGCAGCATTTTATGCAGTGCCGCTACAAATTATTGTTCAATCTTTATTTAAGACTAATATTAAAATGAGGCTTTATAGTTTATCTCATTCTTTTGGCGGTATTATTCTATCCTCAAGCACTCCTTTCTTTAGCATGTTGTTATGGCAAAATTTTAAGTCGCTATCCCTAACTTTAAGCTTTTTCATATTTTTGCTTGTAATATTAACTAGTACAGTATTGGTTTTACGTAGGATGTTATCCTTGCATGGATCGAAAAACCTACTCGATGTCATTCCTGCGAAAGCAGGAATCTAGAAAAAATAGTCTTAATATTGACAAAATAAACACATAAAAAACTTGTTTTTTATGTGTTTTACTGGATTCCCGCCTCCGCGGGAATGACATAAACGAGCCATGCAACAAGACCCAAAAACAAGAATAACATCAATTGCTTTAGATATTTCTTCCGTCTTTACCGCGACCTGTAGGTTTTATGCTAGGATTACTCGAAGATTTGGATTTTTGCTGTGCCTGTGTTCCAATTTGCTTCGCTTCTTTTGCTAAGTTTTCAAATTTGTCTTTTAAGCTTTGTGTATTGCCTTCTTTTATATGTGTATCTTCACTAGCTTCTATATAAGTCTTAATTTGCCTTTTAGGTGCATTATCTTTAGATTGAGCATCTTTAGAATGCTCTATTGCAAATTTTGTACGAGGTCTTATTAGTTCATTCTCTTTCCCTGTACCTTTCTGTTTCTCTTTCTCCCATTTATCCCATTCCTCCGGTGATGTCCAGTATCTTGTTATGTTACTATCAAAGCCTTTTTCAAATTTATCTTTTAAGTCTTTTGTGTTATCTTTTAACTTAAAATCGTGAGTTATTTCGTTAATATTCAATTTTTTAGGTGTTGTATGATATATAGTATCTTTATCTTGAGTATATTGAGAATGTTTTTCTACAGTCTGTTTCTTTTCTTCTGTCCAGTATTTTTTGATTTTGCTGTCAGAGTCTGCTTCAAATTTTGCTATTCTATCTTTTAGACCGGTAACTGCTCCTGTGGATATTTTAGGTTGATCTTGGGCTGATTGTTTAGTGTATTTCGGAGATGTATCTTTAGATAATTCATCGTTAAACAAGTTGCGTATTTTAGGTAAAACATTATCTATATTAATATGTTTCGGAGATGTATCTTTAGAAAGTTCATCATTAAATAAGTTGCGTATTTTGGGTAAAACGTTATCTATATTAACCTGCTTAGGAGATGTATCTTTAGATAATTCATCATTAAACAAGTTACGTATTTTGGGTAAAACGTTATCTATATTAACCTGCTTAGGAGATGTATCTTTAGATAATTCATCATTAAATAAGTTACGTATTTTAGGTAAAAC
>DYDV01000083.1 GCA_020404465.1 Rickettsia endosymbiont of Omalisus fontisbellaquei | reverse complement strand
GGCGGCGGTATAATCGGGTTTGATTATAATATCGATAATTCTATAGTTGTAGGAGCTGCTTATACTAGAGCTGATAGTAAATTACGTCACAAAAATGATAAGAACGGTGATAAAACTAAAGCTAAAAGCAATATATATTCTATCTATGGGCTTTATAATTGGCTTACCAGTAACTTTTTCGTTGAAGCTATAGGTTCATACGGTAAAAGCAAAATCAAGAATTATGAAGGACGTATAACCTCTACCGAGAATCAAACAGCAGTCGGGAAATTTAACAATACTTCTTATAGCGGTGAATTACTCGGCGGATATAACCATCTAATGTCTCATCTGACAACTATAACGCCGATGCTTGGGCTTCGTTATGCTACATTTAAAAATAATAGCTATAAAGAAAGCGGTACTACTTTCCAAAATTTATCTACAAGAAAAAATTCTTATAATAAATTTGAAACTATATTAGGTTTAAAAGGCGTAACTAATTACTTAGTACAAGACATACTGGTAAGACCTGAATTACACGGGTTTGTAAATTATAACTTTAAAGGTAAGTTACCGAATATTGATGCACGTCTTGACGGTATAGACGAACCGCTGACGACAGTTAGATTTAAACCTGCAAAGATAACTTATAATTTAGGCGGCGGTATTTCTACTAAATATAATATGATGGAATTCGGTATTAGATATAATTTATCTCTTGCGAAGAAATATATGGCAAACCAAGGGTCTTTAAAGATTAAAGTAAATCTGTAGTAATAACTGCTCTTTAACCGGTAGATTAGCTTTGATTCAGGCATTTGTTAAGCCTTTCAATGAATTAGTACCGGTTAAGGCAGTATTTTTCTTGTTATTACACGCACCATAAAAATTTAAAGGGCAAAGATAAATTGTTGATGTGTTTTTTCATTTAAATATTAATTATGCACTAGTATCACCTATTATCTTAAGAGCAAGATCACACAACTCTAATGCCTTATTTTCGTTATAGTGATAGATATTATTATTGTTGTTTAATTGTTCTCCATAAGCTAATAATTTATTTGCTTGATCTATGTAAGTTCCATTTATTTTTTGGTTAATTTCTTGTTTAACCTTTCCATCTTTACTTATATCAAAAGCTTTTCTGTAATACTTTCTTGCGTCACGCTGTTCTGCGAGTGATAAGTAATAGTCTCCAAACTCTTCTAAAACCTTATGATCTTCTGCGTTAATTGAGAATAGCTTTTTATAGCACTTTTTAATCACTGTGAAATTATTAATTATTTTAAAAAATTCGATTGCTTCTTTATAATGTTCTTTTCCAAACAATAGTTGTCCCAAATTTTTATATACGTCATATACTTCATGGTTCAGTCTTAATGCTTTTTCATAGTTGGTTGCTGCTTGAATGTAATTATGTTGTTTGTCATATATACATCCTATATTGTAATACGCAATAGCTTTTTTGTGCTTAATACCTTCATCAATTTCATGAAGATCTAAATAGTCTATAGCTTTCTCATAATAAGCTATATCAGGCTTACCACTTTCAGCATTTATTTTATTTTCTTCAATTTCCAAGTGTTCAATTTCTGTTTTTAAGATTTTGTTTATATTTTCTCTACATGTTCGTAAAGCTTTTTCTATATAACTATTGTCTACTTTTTTATTTCCGCATATTTCGCTCAAGACTTTATTGATATCTATTTGTTGTTTGAATGCAGAAGCATAGTCTTGTATATAGTCTTGTATTGTTTTCTCTAATGTATTATCGTTATCATTTGTTACAAATTTTCTAAATACTTCTAATATACCAAAAAAAGTTTTTTTACCGGAATTTGAATCATTATATAGTAATTTTCCATATAATACTTTATATAAAGACTCAATTAGATTAAGCTTTAAAAATGGACCACGAAGGTTAACATCCAAAGATAATCCTTCAAATGGAGTCTTTGAAGTCGGTGATTTCGGTAAAGATTCTAGAATAGAATAAGATTTTATAAACTCGTTATCATCAATCTTTGTCATACATTTATTAGGATCACTAATAGCTTTTGTAAAAATTTCTAGTAATTGATTGATATTGTTATAAGTAATTTGAAGCAAGTCTTTCACACATGGTTCTGCTTCATCTGAAATAGACGCATTACCAAGATTAGGGTATATATATAAATCTACGTAATCATTAGAACTATTGATGATTTCATCTAGTAACCAGATATTTTCATTAGGTGGCACCTTGAAAATATGAATTGATTTTTGAAAAAAACCTAATATTTTTTTTTCTGTATCAGTAAATTTATTATTATTATATTTTAAAAAATTTTCAAAACTAGCCTTAATACCATTAAGGCTTTTTTCATTAGCTACGTTAGTAACAACAAGAGACACTTTATTTTCCAAACATTTAATATCATTATCCTTAGTATTAAAAATTTTAATAAACTGTCTAATTATAGGTAGTATATTAGATTTAGTTGTTAAGTCTGCTTCCGTAACTGCTAAGATAAATTTTAGTTGTGAATTAACTGTAAATAAACGTTTAATGTGAAAAGCATTAGCTATTTCTTGAGGTATTCCCGTTGTATCCATAAAACCCGGGCAATCCCAAATTGCTATATCTTTATCTTTACCGCCCATAATTTTACCTGGAATGCTAGTTTCTGAAACCTGGTTATGATTAATTACAATATTTTCATTAGGTTCTTCTGCTTCAAAAACTGTTTGTTCGGTGCTTTCAATTTTTTTTATTTTTAATTTTTTACCGGCTAATAAATAAGCTAGGGTACTTTTGCCGGCTCCGGTTTTACCTAGAATTAATATTCCTTTAGTATGTTTTTCTTCTATAATTCTATAGTCTCTTGTAACTATATTTCCTTTAATGCTATCAACTCCTTTAGCTGTTAATTCCATTGCTTGTTGGATTGTTGTTTGTTGCTGTATCATAATTTTCTCCGCTTGTTGTATTTGGGTTAATATTTCTAAAGCTGCTTCATTTTTATTGCTAGTAGCATTAACCAATTCTTGTGCTACTTCAGCAAGTAATTCGTATAGTTTCAGTATATTTTTTTCGGCTACATAATGTAATATGGTATTGC
>DYDV01000082.1 GCA_020404465.1 Rickettsia endosymbiont of Omalisus fontisbellaquei | reverse complement strand
TCCTATTTTATTAACCGGATCAATAATTTCTCTTGCTATATTACCAGCTTCCATTCCGTGTGTCTGAATCCATCTGACGGCTTGCTCTTTACTATTGATATCAGGATGAGTATCTATAATTTTTTGTAGCACCTGATCATTTATATTATGATCTATTGTAGCAGAGTTTGACCTGATATAGCCTATTTCTTTCTGCAATGCTGTTGCTGTTTGCTCAGCTCTACTTATTTCACTCCAATGGATTGTTGTTCATTCCAAGTAGCATTAATATCATTACTTAAGGATTTCATTTCATCATCACTAGTACTAATCAATATAGCTGGGATTAATATAAGTAACCCAAAAGTTACACCTTATTAAATTATATTATTTTTTATTTAAATTCCTATCTAATAGTTTAATTTACTATTAACTTATTTAACTACCTAACTTAATCTAGATTTAGCTCCTAGTTTAGGTATAAATGTTATGGTTGTTATAACTTATTTATACTTAACTAAAGAGCACCGCTATGAAATTTTCCCCCCCATAATACTCTTCCATATATTAATTGTAATCTACCTTTTATAGATTCAATTATATTAAATTTTCTCAATCCTAAATTTATAAAAAGGAATAAAAGCGTATGCTAACAGATAATGATATTAACGACTTAAAAATTCAATTAGAAGATTATAATAGATGGATAGAAGACAAACCTACGAACCATGGTTATTGGCATTCAAAAGGTAATATCTTAACAAGAATAGCTAAATTAAAAGGGGATATGTCTCAGTGTAATGAGGCTTTAGAATGTTATAATAAAGCAATAGAATTAAATATGTGTCGGGTATATTTAACTGATAGAAGTAAAGATAGGTTAACTTCAGCAATGAATGAAGCGGACGTGATTAGCTTATCAGGAAATATTGCTTTAAATACCTTTGATCTTAAGAACAAAGCTTTTTCTGTAGGTGTTAGCTTAATACCCGTGATAGGTCAGTATATGAGTCCTGTAGTTGAAGCTAGAGCAGAATTCAAACAAGCTCAGGACATACAACAAATAGCAATAAAGTTTAAAAAAGTGTTAAGTATTAATCCAATAGATAGACAGGGTATACTAAAGAAAATATCAGAAGAAGCTACCTTAAAGAAAAAAGGACAAATTGAAAATATAAACAATAGTTCAGAGATATTACATTGGAAGAATAAAGATGTAATAACCAAATGTACAGATTTTCTTCTTCTCAATGTAGATAATACCACATATGGGAACAATAATTTTTATATGTTAGGATGTATAGATGCCATAAAAGTTATAAAGGCCATTAGTACAGAACAATTTAATGCTGATTCTACGCAAGACGAAATTATTAAGCAACTAGTTGACGTAATAATAATATCACCGCCAATGTTTCAAGAAAGTATTTTCCCTCCACCCTTAAATAACAAAGTAGTCAATATCATTAATCAAATTGAATATGATAATCCGATACTTAATAAATCAGGTTTATTACAAGAATTAAGTAAATCTACCGGCTTATCATTATATAAAGTTTTAGATAATAGCAATATATTAATGCAAGCAGGATATGAGAATATTATAACTCAAGCTGTTAATAATCATGATGTGGCTAAATTAGGTGATTTATTACTAGGTATAGATTAGATAGCAAAGTAATTCCAATTTAGAAAGCTAATACAATAATTAATAAGAACAAGCAGCAGGCTAAAGCTTACAGATTTTCTGTAAGCTTTAGGAAACAGCACCTTTAGTAGGCTACTTTTGGGATTGTTTCCGCATCCTGCATCAGACTAAAAGCACTGTATTTTATAATAAAAAAAGATAGTTGTTTTAAAAATAACAACAACGAAAAAAATAAATTAATAGCAAAATGAAGTTCAGCTGTGATATTTCAATAGAAGTGAGACATTTTATTTTGTCATTTTAGGAATTTAGAAGAACGGGTTAAAATCTTTTTATTACTATGTACTAGCAACGAGTTGATCTGACAGTGTTTAATAATCAGGCAGCTTGATAAGAGATTAAAAAGTTGTTTGATATTTTCTCTATATTATCAATATTTTTATTAATTGCAATATAGAAAGAATCGGCTCTGTCAGCTAACGTACCATCGAGACTAAGGGGCGTCTAATGCTTTAGGTAAAGAAGAAAGTAGCAAGAATAGCTTTAAGCTAGGCAGCTATATATATAAGCTGCTATCGGGTGGTAGGTTGCAACGTCTATACAGTCTAACACCTAAAGCAAACATCAAACCCCGCTTCGACTTTAAAGACATGGTACTCAACACCTTTAACAAACACTGGGATAAAGTCTTTACAGAGAGTTTTAACCATGCACTAGACACGGCTAGATAAATGAAACGAATAATTTTTTTAGAATAATGCAACAACTGGTAGGTACAATACATCTCCTGTAAGTAGACATTCATTGTTATCAATAACATATGTGTGAGCTCTATCTAAGGTATTATTTACAAGATTTATGTTAGGTTCTTCAACTGTAAGGCTAGAGTTAGGACATAAATCTATTTCTTGTGTACCTTCTTTAAGATGATGCTTTGTTAATCTAACGTTTTCTTTAACTGAAAGTACTAGTTTTCCAGAAGTTTTTCTTACAAATTCTCTATAATCTTCTGTTGCTATATAAATCATAATAATTCTCTTAATTGCTGGTTTAAAAATTAAATATATATTATAAATAATAGAGTAACAACTTATATTTTCATAATTTTTAGAAGAAACTATAAATTTTATATCTTAAAAGGTACTTCCTGCGATTTCGCTTCGCGGGTAACGCCTCATCCCGCTACTTCCCTAGCGATAGGAATTTTTAAGCATTTCGCTTCGTTTTGAAAATTGAGAGCGTAGAAAGCTTATAAGTTTAGGGATTTTAGCTTGTCAAGTAGTAACAAAAAGCGAAATATAACACCTCATCATTTCGCATTAGTATAGAAGTAATTAGATTATAATAATTTATCACAGATTGAAATTCACAATTTTATTCAAAAATCTTGTTAATTTTTGCCAAAAATATCTTAAAATACTAAAATCAACTAGAAAGTGCCAAGCACCTAAGCAAATAACTTGATATTATCAAAAATGTAGTTTTTAATAATCAAGGCAACTTATAAGAAAATTAAAATTATGCTTATTAATGGAGAACAGGTTGAAGGTAACGTTTTTAAAAAATTAGAAAATATACCATCTAGTTTTCCTGAATATATTAGTAATCTTACTCCAAAACCTTTAAGTCCAAAAGAATTAGATACGCAGAGATATGCAGCTAATTTTTATAATATAGGAGTAGAGTTATTTAAGACAGGAAACCATACCGCAGCAATCAAACAGCTAAAACAAGCAGAGCAAATAGCTGTAAACCAAACTGATAATAACTTTCTCTCTTGTATTAATACTACAATGGCACGTAGCTATCAAACTATAGGAGATTTTGATAATGCTATTCAAAAATTCCAAGATAGTATAAATAATACTTTTGAAACAAAACGATATTACGATACAGAAAATTTATATAAAGAGTTAGTTACGGCACATCAACAACAAGGAACATTGAAAAATTTTATTGATGCACAAGAATCAAACTTGATGAAAAGCCAATCTGAAAATGATGCAAGTAACGAACTAATGGCAAGGTTAGCTCTAGGAGCTGCTTATAAGGCACAAAGTCGTAAAGAAAATTCTATAGAGCAATATGCACATGCCTACTCTTTGCAGCAAGGTAAAATTGATTATGATGCTGTTCGAGTAGAACAACATGAGGTAGGTTTTTCTAATAAAGAAAAAATAGGCACCGATAATATTCAACAATGTGTTGCGGTAATTTTACATGATCCGTTAACAAAAAAAACTGCATTAGCACATGTTGATAGATTTACTGACGCAAGTTCTTTAACAAATGATGTAATTAGTAATTTTCCCCCTAATACAAAATTAGAAGCCTACTTAGTTGGTGGGCGTGATAGGTCGCCTAATTCAATTGCGGTTTCTGATGGTAATATCAGCAAAGTAATGCAAGAATTAGGCAAGCACTCTAATGTTAACATCAAGGCTGCTGATATAGGAAATAAAGGCGCACCGTCAGGCATCGTATTTGACCCTTTAACAGCAAAACTAGAACATGCAGTGCCTGGAAAAGAAGATAGGACAACCGCTACTAGACAAGCATGTTTAGGTATAGGTGGTAACACCCCTACACTTTATAAAGCTTTTGATTTAACTGAGAATAAAACCATTCCTAATCGTTTGCTAAATGAAGCTCAAAAAAAATATATCATGCAACAATATTTATCTGGGCAAGCAGCAGTACCTAATGCTACTGAAACATGGCAAGCTAATCAAATATCTAAGCCCCTGATTAAAGTGGCGGAGGAAATACGACAAACTGATCCTTTATTAGTACAAGAAGTTAATGAATTTTTAGAGAATAAGCCTGCAAGAAAGCCTATAATGCAACAAATAAAGGATATATTCACTAATATTTCTAATAAAATTGGTCAGTTTATAGAAAATAATATTATCAGCAAATCTCAAGTGCAAAAAATAAAAAATTTCTTTACAAATACTTCTAATAGTGAAGATAAAACAAAAAATGTTGTTAATGATAAAGGGAATAAAGTAAGTGTAAAGACCGATATAAAAATGAGTGATGGAGTAAAAATAGCCAGACCTATGAATACTCCAGTAAGAGAAAATTTTTCTCATACAAAAAATAATTCAAAAAGTAGATAAATTATGAAAGTAGAAATTAAGTCCCAAGAATACAAAATATTTGATATAAGTGACGATTTAACAATTTATACTAAAAATTTAAATGAAGAAATTGCTTGCAGTTTTTTCTCATCTAAATTGTCTAAAATAGCGTTAGCTAGAAATATTAGTATAGAGCAATTAGAGAAATTGATTGCTGAATTGACTGAAAATAAATCGATTGAACGAAATTTAGTAAAAGTACAAGTAATTGGAGGGGATGATTCTCCGGAATCTTATAAGTATTTTACAGATATTGTTAATGCCTTAGATCGTATAGACAACAATACGGATATGATTAATTTAATAGGTTCTGATACCTGTAAAAATATACATCCAAATTCTTTTGAAATAAATGGTTATCATGGAGGAGTTAGAGCTTTAGATTAACTGTAAGGCTTTAAATTCAGTAAAGAATATATATCACTTAATAGCTAAAATTAAAGAAGCAGGACTATTACTACTGAGATAATAGAAGACGCAGGTAAAATAGCTTAAAATTTTACTACACAGTATAGGGACAAATTGTCCCTTTCTCTTAAATTTCTTTTAAATCGTGAACCTCCCCTACCCGATATAGCTAAAGCCTTAGGTATTCGTAGAATTCAGCAGTTAGTAAAAAACGATAGCCGGCAATTATGATTTAGTTGATTGTATTAGAGCTTATTAGAAGTATTTAAAACAGCAAAATTCCAGTAAAAATAATAATCTACATACTCAAAAGCTGAGGTTATTAAAAGCTCAAGCAGCATTACACAGATATTGCAGTGTACCATTAACCGAAAACCAGCAAGCCGCCTTAATCTCTTTTATTTTTAACTGTGGAAACGGGGCATTTCAGGCATGAACATTGCGGCAAAAGTTAAACCGAGGCGAGTACTTGAACGCTGCCGATGAAGCTACTGAAATTGGTAAACGCTAAAAATGTAAAGCTGCAAGGCTTGGTGAAACGTTGGCAAGTAGAGCGGTCATTGTTCTTAAGTGAAACAGGTACAGCCTTAATTGCTAATGAGATTGTCGTTACTTCAAATGTAGTAACTAATTATTTAAAATAATTAACCAATATACTAAAATATTAATTGAAATTATTACCTTTTATTAAAACTCCCTACTATTTCCTTTAATCCCCTATACATTCATAAACTCTTTAAATTATTCTCAAATTTTTATTTATATCTTTAATTAAATTTCTATTGCATTCTTAAAACTTCTTATTATGATTTTGTTTATAGCTTACCTTTAACAAAATATTAAAATTTATAGAATTTAATAAGAGGATATAATTTATGTTCCCACAACTAATAGAAGCAATAAAAGCAAGAAATACAACAGAAGCCGAGAATTTAATTGTTCAGATGGATATTACAGAATTGAGTAAAGTTAATGATAACAAATATACAGCGTTACATTGGGCGGCTGTCTATGGACAAGAAAAAGTTTGTGAATTACTGATATCAAAAATGTCTAAAGAAGCTATTAATACAGTTGATAATAACGGCAATACAGCTCTACATCACACAGCTAGTAATGGACAAGAAAAAATCTGTGAATTATTAATAAAAGAAAATCCTAAACTGCTTGATACAATTAATAAAAACGGCTATACAGCGTTGCTTTGTGCTGCTCAAACTGGACAAGAAAAAGTTTGCGAGTTATTTATACCTAAGATGAGCAAGCAAGCTATTAACATTAGTAAAAATAAATTTACGGCATTACATTGGGCTGCTCACAATTGCTTAGAAAAAACATGTAAGTTACTTATACCCAAAATGACTAACCAAAATATTAATGCTTCTATTTGGAACGGGTGCAGTGGAACATGGCAGGATCCTCAAAGCGGTAGTACGGCATTAATTCTTGCTGCTAATAAGGGGTTACAAGAAATATGTGAGTTACTTATATCTCGAATGGATCAACAATCTATAAATATTATCAATAAAAATGGAGATACAGCATTAAGCCTAGCAGCTTATAAGAAATTAGATAAAATATGCGAATTACTGATACCCATGGCAACTGATCAAGTTATTAATAATATTAATAATAATAACAGTACAGCATTACTTTTAGCAGCCTATACGAGTTTAGATAGAATATGTGAGTTGTTAATCCCTAAAATGACTGACCAAGCTATTAATACAATAAATGATGGGAGTACAGCATTAAGTTATGCTGCTCATAGAGGGTTAGACAAAGTATGCAAGTCACTTATACCTAGGATGACTGATGAAGCTATTAACGCTATTATGGGTCCCGGTACTCCTTTTGATGGACCGGAAAAGAGTAATACAGTATTAATATCTGCAGCTAAAAACGGCTTAAAAGAAGTATGTGAATTACTGATACCTAAAATGACTAACCAAACTATTAATGCTATTAATATTAATAGAGAAACGGCATTAAGCTATGCTGCTGGAAAGGGTTCAAAAGAAATATGCGAATTGCTTATACCTAAAATGACTAACCAAACCATCAATGTTATCGATGTTAGTGGACACACAGCATTAAGCAATGCTGCTAATATTGGTTCAAAAGAAATATGCGAATTACTGATACCTAAAATAACTGAACAAATTGTTAATACTATTGATAGGTATGGTAATACAGCATTAAGTTATGCTGCTAGAAAGGGTTCAAAAGAAATATGCGAATTACTTATATCTAAAATGACTAATCAAGCTATTAATTCTGTTGGTATTGACGGCAATACAGCATTAAGCTATGCAGCTAAAAATGGCTTAAAAGAAGTATGCGAATTACTGATACCTAAAATGACTAACCAAACTATTAATGCTATTGATAATAATGGAAGAACAGCTTTAGTTTGGGCTATTAGTAAAGGTTTAAAAGAAATATGTGAATTACTTATATCTAGAATGAATGAGCAAACTATTAATGCTGTTGATAAGTATGGATATACAGTACTTCATTGGGTTGCTAAACATGAGGATATATGTGCATTATTACTTAGTAAAATGAGTCAGCAGACTATTAGCGCTA
This sequence comes from Rickettsia endosymbiont of Omalisus fontisbellaquei, assembly GCA_020404465.1. Taxonomy (GTDB): domain Bacteria; phylum Pseudomonadota; class Alphaproteobacteria; order Rickettsiales; family Rickettsiaceae; genus Rickettsia. The sequence goes on along the minus strand of DYDV01000082.1, from coordinate 434 downwards.
GTGGTAGTTATACAGCATTGCATAGTGCCATTGATTATGGAAATGAAAAAATCTGTGAATTACTACTATCCAAAATGTCTAAAGAAGCTATTAATAGCATTAATAGAGATGGTAAAACAGCATCAGAATTAGCACAAACGAAAGGATATAATAAAATTGTAGAACTTATAACTACACGTTTAACTCAAATCCAACAAGAAAAACAACAAGCAGAGTTATTGGCTAAGCAGCAGGCAGAATTAGAAGCCAAGCAAGAACAAGAAATACAACAACTTAATAAATTACTATCAGCAATACAAAATAATCAATTAGAGGATGCAGAAGATTTAATTCGGAGTTCCAACATACAGACGCTTAGTAAAATTGATGAAAACGGCAATACCATATTACATTATGTAGCCGAAAAAAATATACTGAAACTATACGAATTACTT
>DYDV01000081.1 GCA_020404465.1 Rickettsia endosymbiont of Omalisus fontisbellaquei | reverse complement strand
TATGGGCGATACGGGTCCTTGCGGTCCTTGCTCCGAAATTTTTTACGACCACGGAGAACAAATATATGGCGGGCTTCCCGGTACTAAAGATGAAGATGGTGATAGATTTATCGAGATTTGGAATATGGTATTTATGCAATATGAACAAGTCGATAAGAATACTAGAATAGAGTTACCGCAAAAATCTATTGATACCGGTATGGGTCTTGAGCGTATGACGGCAGTATTGCAGCACGTTAACAACAACTATGATATAGATTTATTTCAGGAAATAATTGATTTTACCGAAAACATAGTAAAGGTAAAAGTAGAGGGAGAAGCTAAATTTTCTTATAGGGTTATTGCTGATCACCTAAGAGCAAGTAGCTTTTTAATAGCTGACGGCGTCATCCCTTCAAACGAAGGACGTGGTTATGTCCTTCGCCGCATTATGAGGCGAGCCATGCGGCATGCTCATATTTTAGGGAATAAAGAGCCGTTAATGTATAAGTTACTACCGAAACTTGTTGATTTGATGGGGAATGTTTATCCTGAACTTAAGAGAGCAGAAAGCTTTATAAGCAGTATCTTAGAACAAGAAGAAATTAGGTTTAAAACTACTTTAGAACGTGGATTAAAGCTTCTTACCGAAGAAACAGAAACGCTAACAAAAGGTAATGAATTATCAGGAGAAATAGCATTTAAATTATACGATACTTATGGATTTCCACTTGATTTAACCGAAGATATTTTAAAAAACCGTGATATTTCCGTTGATCATAAAGGGTTTGAAGAGCAAATGCTTGCACAAAAAGAACGTGCTAGAAAATCTTGGCTTGGTTCCGGTGAGTCAAAAACCGATCAGCTATGGTTTAATATCAAAGAGCAATATGGTAGCACGGAATTTTTAGGATATACGCTTAATGAAGCAGAATGTAAAATAATTGCATTAATTAAAGATAATAATTTAGTTGATGATATTCAGGAAACAGATACACAATTTTTGTTGATCAGCAACCAAACACCTTTTTACGGTGAGTCCGGAGGTCAAATGGGTGACATTGGGATGATATTTGCAAAAGATTCTAAAGTAGAAGTAATAGATACTTTAAAATATTTAGGCTCTATTATAGTCCACAAATGTATTTTGAAAAAGGGGCAGATTAACGTAGGCGAGAATGCTAATTTTAGTATAGACATCAAATATAGACAAAATTTAAGAATTCACCATTCGGCAACGCATATATTACATGCAGTACTGCACGAGGTACTTGGTAAACATGTTACTCAAAAAGGTTCGTTAGTTGCTCCGACTTATTTACGCTTTGATATTAGCCATTCTAAATCCTTGACTAGCGAAGAAATCATTCTGATCGAAGATAAAGTAAATGAGATTATTAGAGACAATCATGAGGTAAATACTACATTAATGGCAACTGAAGACGCAGTCAAACATGGAGCTATGGCATTATTCGGTGAAAAATACGACTCTGAGGTCAGAGTAGTTAAGATGGGCGATAACTCTTTAGAATTATGCGGCGGTACGCATGTTAGACGTACCGGTGATATTGGCTCTTTTAAAATTACAAGCGAAAGTGCTATAGCTGCCGGTGTTCGCAGAATTGAAGCAGTTTGTGGTGAATTCGTAATTAAATTAATGAGAGAAAAAGATAATTTACTTAAATCGGTAGAAAGCACTTTAAAGACTAACAAAAATGAACTCATTACCAAAGTGAACAATATTTTGGAACGAAATAAAGGGCTTGAGAAAGAGCTTGAAAAAGTCCATTTAACCCGTTTAGATTTAAGCATAGAGCAGATTAATAAAGAAGCCGAAAAAATAGCAGGAATAAAGCTACTATACAAAAAAGTAGGAAATATAGATAATAAAATATTACGCCAAGCTGCTGAACAATTAACAAATAAAACAGAAGATTTAATAGTAGTATATATTGCTCAAGGGATTGGTAAATTATCTATTACGGTTGCAGTGAGTAAAGCTATCACAGATAAATTTAATGCAGGTATAATTGCAAAAGAACTCTCTTTATTCTTAGGCGGCAGTGGCGGAGGTGGACAGCCTGCAATTGCTCAAGCAGGCGGAAATGATCTAGGTAAACTAACTAACATCCATGAAAAATTATATAGTTTGTTAACAGTATTATAAGTTGTTTTTTAGATCCCGTGGTCAAGCCTATAGTACCGGACATTTTTTGTTCTATGTCATTCCCGCAAAAGCGGGAATCTAGTAAAACCTACAAAAAACTTATTTTTTTAGGTTTATTTTGTCAATATTAAGACTATTTTTTGGATTCCTGCTTTCGCAGGAATGACATTGGTATTTACGCAACCGTGTATTATAATACGGTTAAATCCCCAAGTACCTCTATTAATTTATGGTTATTAGCAAAATTTCCTGCCTCATCATGGTTGCCGTAATGATCAAAATTTATTAATAATTCTTCTTGAGAATTTTTATAAAGTAGATTTGTAAATAAACGCATGTCACCGTCAATTTTAAGTTCTACCGCTTTATTTTGTAAAAATTTAACTCCATTGATGCCTGTTTTACAATATGTAATACCTTTTTCTATAGCCCGAGTAAAAGAATCAATAAGGTTATTATCTAGTTTCTTTTCAACTTCTTCTTTCGCAATTTTTGCAAAACAATTTAAACCTTTATATTTGCCTACAAAAAAAGTATCATCTTTTTTAATGATCTTTTTATCAATATTCCAACTTGGATCTACTTGGTTATTTGTAAATTTTCGACTAATTTCAAAAAACTTTTGTTGTTTTACCCGTTGGTAATAAGCATGTATTTCTTTTGGATCATATTGTTCAATAAGCTCCCCTATGCTTTCTGCTTTGTTACCTCTAGAATAATTTGTAGAAATTTCTTGCTGTTTTTCTTCGCTTAATTGATCTGCATATTCTCTCGCTTTTTCTTGATTATTATTTAATAAAGAAGCAGCTATACCAATTTCTAAAGCTTCTTCATTTTTTTGGTCATATTTTAAAGCGTTGTCTACCTTTTCAGCAACAGAGTCAAATTCTCCCTTAGCAATTGAAACGGTATTCGAGATATTAATTAAATCGGCTGCTTCTCTTCCTTCTAGATTATTGTTATCAATAACCATTTGTGAAGTTTCGGTATCCTCTTCTAATCCAAATAAAGCTTTAAATTTCCACAAATGTTTATTTTGAAATAATTCTTCCTTAGAGATTTTTTGTACAATTTCTTTTATAAAATTATATTGTTTAGTATAAATTACCGTTGAAAGTAATGAAGGGTTATTATTACATTTTTTACAAAGGACTTTAAAAGCTTTATCCTTATTAGAAAGCTTACCTTCATTAAATTTAGCTATATACTCAAAAATTGGGATCAAAGAAACCAAAGATTCAGGTACGGGTTTATTTTTAACTAAGTTGAATTTGGTTATAGAAATAGTAGATAAATCAAGACCCATTTCTAATAAGTTCTTTATATCTTTAGATTCCAGATTCTTTATATAATTTGCTGCACTTTTTATTTCACTAGTGTTTAAAAAGATTTTAATTAGTTCTAAAATCGTATCTTGATCATTCGGTAAATGTTTTAAGGCACTTAAATAATATTTTTTTGCAGCTTGATAATTTGTTTTAGAGTAATATGCTAAGCCGAGATTATAATAACAACTACCTATATCTTCATTTGCTAAAGTAGCTATATTTGCTAATTTACTTTCTAACAATTCTATTATTTCATCAAAATGTTCTCCTAACAGTAAAGCATTAGAAAAATTTGTTAATATATCAAAATGTTGCTGCCAATGTTTTTTTAATGTTCGATAAGCATGAATTTTTGATTCCGGTTCTAATAATTCTATTACTGCAGCAATAATAGTAGTACATTCATCATATTTATTATAGTTACTTGCCGAAAATACGGTTAAATATAAGTCTGCATTTTTTAATACTTCTTTTATTAATTCTTCAACGGTTTGTTTATTACCGTTTTTTATAGCAGCATATATAGCATGATATGTAGATTGTATTTCTAGAAACTTATTTTTTTTGTAGTCTAAATTATCAATTTTTTTTGGTTTGAAATTACAGTCATAAGACTCTCTCCTTATTTTATAGGTATAAATATTTTCGGATTTTTTTATGATTGTGTACTTATGGAGTAATTCATTACCTATAAATTCTTCGTATTTATAATAAGTAAATAATCCCGCCATAATATTTTGCATAGGAGTTATTCCATTTATTTTAGATAAATAATTTAATGAATAAACTACCATTTCTACAGCAGCCTTAACATTTTTTACCGGAGCAACAGAATCATATAATAATTGTAAGTCCGGGCTTTTTGCTAATATAGCTGCTAATTGTTTAGAAGTATTAGCTTCTGCAAGAATAGGCTTACCTTCAGGGAAAGTAATGGTTTGGGGCTTATTTGGTGTAGATTGAAAAGTTTCTTGGTTCATCATGATAATTAATTAATAATTAATTTTTTAGCGAATTATATACTAATTGTGATTTTTTGTAAAGAACGTTAATATTTAGGGTTACATTGTAAAACGGAAACTATCGTTGTTAAGAGCTATTGCAAATAGATAGGAGCGATACCTATAGTTATTAATACTCTGCCTTCATAAAATAAAGTCCGGATGCGGGAGCAGTAGGACCGGCGACTTTTCTATCTTTGGCCTCTAGAACATCTTTAATTTGTTCTGCCTGCCAAATATTTTTACCGACAAGTACTAAACTACCAACAATATTACGTACCATATGATGCAAAAACGAAGGTGCTGAGAGATATAATTTTATTTCTTCATCTTCTTTAATGATATTAAGTTCCGTTAAAGTTTTTATCGGTGATTTTGATTGACATGAGCTAGCCCTAAATGAAGTAAAATCATGTTTACCTAAGAGATAGACGGCAGCTTTTTGCATAGCTAGAACATCTAAAGGTGAAATAATCCACCATGCTCTGTTTAAATCAATTACGGATGGATAAGGTCTATTAATAATTCTATATATATAATGACGTGAGGTAGCTGAAAATCTTGCATGAAAATTATTGGTGGCTAATTCACAGTTCCATACTCCTACGGCATACGGTCTAGCAAAATAGTTAATAGCTGTAATAATTTTGTGAGGTTCTAAATATTTTGAAAGGTCAAAATGTGCTACTTGACCTATAGCATGAACACCGGCATCCGTTCTTCCTGATCCAAACAATATCACCTGTTCACCGGAAAATTTATAAATCGCTTCTTCTAGTACTTGTTGTACCGACATTACTCCTGCCTGCTTTTGCCAACCTGCAAGTTCCGTGCCTAAATATTCAATGGTAATTTTATATCGATACATAATAGCCCACTGTCATCCCGTGGCTTGACCACGGGATCTCAGGACACAGGCTGTGATACAAGATCCCGTGGTCAAGCCACCGGGATGACAGTATAAGTATTATCACGCCTCTAATAGATCCGATGGATTACCGTCACCACGCTTTCCGCCGCTTCTAAAGCTATTAAGTTTTTTAGATCTAATAGGATGCTGTAACTTTCTTAAAGCTTTTGACTCAATTTGTCTTATACGTTCTCTAGTTACTTTAAATTGCTGCCCTACTTCTTCTAATGTATGGTCAGTATTCATGCCTATACCGAAACGCATTCTAAGCACTCTTTCTTCACGAGGCGTAAGGGTTGCAAGTACTCTAGTGGTAACTTCTCGTAAATTTGACTGAATTGCCGCATCAATTGGTGCTACTGCATTCTTATCTTCAATAAAATCGCCTAATTGACCACCATCACTATCATCACCTACGGGATTCTCAAGACTTATAGGTTCTTTAGCTATTTTCATGACTTTACGTACTTTATCAAGCGGCATTGAAAGACGGTTAGCGATTTCCGTTGCAGTCGGTTCATAGCCGAGCTCATTAAGCATTTGTCTTGAAGTACGCAGTATCTTATTAATCGTTTCAATCATATGCACAGGAATACGTATAGTCCTTGCTTGATCGGCAATAGCTCTTGTTATAGCTTGTCTAATCCACCAAGTAGCATAGGTAGAGAATTTATAGCCACGGCGATATTCAAATTTATCCACCGCTTTCATAAGCCCTATATTACCTTCTTGAATTAAATCTAAAAACTGTAGTCCCCTATTAGCATATTTTTTAGCGATAGATATAACTAAACGTAAATTTGCTTCTATCATATCTTTTTTTGCTTGCAGTGTTTGTCTTTCGCTTTTTTGTATAGTATTCACTAATTTTTTAAAATCATTAACTAAAAGACCGGTATTAGATTCTATAACCGATAATTCGGCAATCATTTGATCTATATATTCTGATTCCTTAGTAATTAACTCTTTCCAAGCGGTTTTTTTATTTTTCAGCATTTTTTCTTTCCATGCTGCATTGATAACCGATCCTATATATTCATCAAGGAAATTTTGGCGAGTTACTCCGTATTTTTCGGCAAGTTTTAAAAAGGCGGTTTCTTTATTAATTAAATCACGATTTATTCCATACATTTTACCTAAAATTTCTTCTGTTCTTTTAGAATTAAAATGTATTTCCGAAACTTCATTTATTAATAGTTCCAAATTATTATTATATTTTTTGCTATTTTGTAAAACCTTCGGCTCAAAAGATTTCTCATAACATTTTTTAGCTTCAATTAGTAGCTCTTCGCAGATAAAAGAAATCTTTTTCATACGCTCTATGATATTAGGTAATATCTGCGTTTCTACTCTAGACATAGATAAGTGATTATCCTCATGTTCTTCACCTTCGGCATCACTACTATGTTCTTCATCATTTTCGGGTGTTTCGTCATGTAACATGTTAGCTTCTAAATCTATTAGATCACGTAGTAACATTTTTTCATTAACTAAATCTTCATACCATACTATAAAACAACGCATAGCAATAGGGCTTCTGCATAAGGAAGCAGTCATTGTTTTACGTCCTTCCTCAATCCTTTTTGCTATTTCTACTTCGTTTTCACGAGTTAAAAGATCGACTCCTCCCATATCCTTAAGGTATAACCTTACAGGATCATCGGTAGTACCTATATTTTCCTCTTCTCCTTCATCTTCAGGTTCATTATCAACATTGGTAGATAGCTTAAATTCTTCATCCATTCCGATATCAAGCTTAATTTCGTCATCTTCATTAGGTTCTAAAATATCTACCACTGCATTGGAGAATTTTAATTTAGGTTCTAAAATATCTACCCCTGCATCGGAGAATTTTAATATAGCTTCTTCTAATTGTCGTATAGAAAGATTTTTATTAAGAGGGATAGCTTTATTTATCTCATCGTATGTAACAGGTGTTTTTTTAGATTTAGCTTTTTTAAGTAAACTGTCTATTTTATCTAGATCATTGTCTATATTGCTATTGCTCATTAAATACCTTAGGATAAATTAAGTTAATCATAAGCTTAAGACTTTCTTAAACTTATGTTAGGTTCTTTGCACTTTTAATAGAATAATCATAATTAATCAAAAGTACAAAGAACCTAAGTTGTCATGTGGTTAATAAAAGATTCGTTTAAAACTTGCAGTTCATTTGCAATCTTCAGAATTTCTTTTTTATATAGTAAAACTTTTTCAAAGTCGTGATTATCAATGCTGCTTATAGTGATAGCATATTCTTGTTGTAAATTTATTAGATAATATTTCTTATGTAGCCACTGCCATAATAAATCTAGTCTGACATTATTTTTATTAAATGAGATATCTAAAAATAAGTTGTTCGTTTTTGATAATAATAAAAAAATATCAAAAAAGCTAGTTTTTTCCACAATTGCAGCAATTTCACCTGCTTCTACGTTATTATCTATAATTTCGTTAAAATACCAATTACGAAATTCTTCAAGCGATTTATTATTAAAATTTAAGTTTAGGATAAAATCTTTAATATCTTTTTCTTCAAGTATTGTGGGAAATTTAACCAACAAAGCACAAAAAGCGTGTTCTAGCATTTCAAGCTCCGAATAGCTGTGACTTGAAATTATAGGAGCTAAATTTGAGTTTTTAGTTACAACTTTTTTCTGGTTTGTTAATAAATTCTGCCATATTTGATCTTTAAAAAATCTGTAATAACTCGCTCTTAAATTACTATCCGATATTTTGCCGCAATAATCTTTTAAATTTTTTTCTAAATTAGCTTTTTCTTCTGCAGTTTTAAAACTCTTGCCGCTATACTCAATATGCCAAATCATTTCTGATAGGCTTATTCTTTTATCTATAAGCTTTGTAAAAAAATCAGCACCGTTTTTATTTACTGCATCGTCGGGATCAAGTCCGCTTGGCAGCCTAATAAAAGAAATTTTCTTTTCACTATTAATAATAGGTAATGCTAGATTAATAGTTCTTATACTAGCTTTTATACCTGCATTATCTCCGTCAAGGCATAATATAATTTCATCACCGGCACGCCATAATTTATGTAAATGATTCTCAGTAACACTAGTACCAAGACTCGCAACCGTTTCGCTAAAACCTGCTTGATGTAGTGCTATAACATCAAAATAACCTTCCACTAAAATCGAGTGATTTTTTTTATAGCTACTGCTTATCGCCTTATGCTCACCATATAAAGTTTCGCTTTTTTGAAATACTATAGTTTCAGGTGAATTTAAGTATTTAGGCAACCCCTCCCCTAACACTCTACCGCCAAAGCCTACAATTTTATTGTAAATATTTCTAATTGGAATGGTAATACGGTTAGAAAATAAATTATATATTTCTCCGTTTTCTCTCCTGCCAATTAGACCTGCTTTACCGAGTTTTGTAATATCAATATTCTTATCATGAAAAAACTTTTCAAATTTATTATTCCTTGGAGCAAAACCTATTGAAAACTCTTTTACTGTTTCTTCGGTAATATTTCTTCGGTGTAGATAATTTAATATTTCAGGCGTTAACTGCGTTCTGAAAAACTTATTGGCGAGTTCTAAAATATTTAAAATTTCATCGGATTCTTCATAAAATTCTTTCTGTTTCACAGTTAATTTCGGTATCTCTATACCGTAATCAGTTGCAAGTTTTATAGCAGACTCATTATAGGATAGACCGCTAATATTAGAAGTAAACTTTATAACGTCACCAGCTGCTTTACAACCAAAACAATAGAAAAATCTCTTACTATCACTAACTGTAAAAGATGGAGTTTTTTCTTGATGAAAAGGACATAAACCTACATAGTTACCGGATTTTCTAGTTAAGACTACTTTTTGCCGTACTACATCAGATATATTAATACGGTTTCTTAAAAACTCATAAAATTCCGGTGTAATTCTCATTATATACTCCTGTGGAATGAAGAGTTGTTATACGAAGTTCAACTTGGAAAAAAGTAATCTAGCTGTAAGCCGAGCAGCAGCAGTTATTAAACTTTCAGCATCCGAGGACTTACAAAGACATTGCTGCCAATTTTTCAAGTGGGGCGAGTATATCATATTATATAAGAAAGAATAGCAGTAGAAAGACAATAAGAAAGAGGTATAGATAAATTATCGTTAATTCTTAAATCTTTTGAATAAAATTCAACTGCCGCAGCCCCTATGCAGCTTATAATAATAATAATAAAACTTGTATTATACCCTAAGTAGAAATATACTAATATACTTATAAAAATTGCAGAAGTTAAAAAGGCAATAGAACCTGCTATCGATTTACCGTTACTTAAACTATTGCCTATTTTAACGCCAACAAGAGCTGCTAAACAATCAGAAATAATTAAAATTAACCACGAGCAAATTACTAAATTTTTAGGAAAAAGAAAAGCAGTCAAGAAAAAACCAAGCATCATAAAGCTAATACCGCTTAAAGCAAAAGAGCCGTTATTTTCTTCAAACCTTATAACTTTTGAAAAAAATCTAGTCACAAATTCGCTAATTTTTGCATTATTATGACGTGATATATCTAAATATAAAGTAATAGCAGTTATTATAAATAATAGTAATGTAATGGTTGTTCTTGAAATAAATAAATAAAGCAGCGGAAATATTATAGCCGATAGGTGGAAAATTTTACGCTTTTTTTCAAAGTCAAAATCTTTGATTGCCATAAGATTACTAATTGATTGCTATTTTACAGCATAATTCAAAAAGCTTGATCCGAGCGAATTTTGTAGGACTCGCCTGTGCTCACGTATTTTTATACGTTGTGCAGACTCGCCCTTTAAACTCATCTTGTCTGAACCTTTTTGAATTACGCTGCATATGAAAAATAATTAAAAAGGCTTATTTGACAAATTTAACTATTACAAATATACTTGCTGAAATCTATATTATTGAAAATAGTATACTAAAACTACTAAATTTACACAATATAATTATGAATACAAAATTTCCTATCACCGCTAAAGGTTTTGAAAAATTAGAACATGAGCTTAAACATTTAAAACATGTAGAGCGTAAAAAAATTAGTGAAGATATAGCAGAAGCACGAGAACACGGTGATTTATCCGAGAATGCGGAATATGAAGCAGCACGTGAGAAACAAGCATTTATAGAAGGGCGTATTAAAGAGCTTGAAGATATGACGGCAAGAGCGGAAATTATTGATATTGGCAAACTATCGGGAGATAACATAAAATTCGGGGCTACAGTTACTTTGATCGACGACGATACTGAAGAGAAAGTAACATATGTTATTGTAGGAGAATATGAAGCCGATATCACTAGAAAAAGAGTTTCAATCGCTTCTCCTATAGCAAAAGCTTTGATTGGAAAATCGGTAGGTGATATTGCAGAAGTTACAACACCGGGAGGAACAAAATCATACGAAGTAGTTAAAGTTGAATATAAAGAATTAGAGCTTTAGCTTAACTTTTTCTTATTACTAATAAAGATAGCTAAGCTAATACCATAGCAGTAGACCTTTTTGCATAACTCTTAATAAAAAAAGAGTTTGAAGAAGACACTTTTACTCTTTGCAATTAGGTTAAAATATTTTATTTTATCGCTATAACCTCTCCGCCGCAGTTCTTGTGGCAGATATGATAGTTTTCAACACAACGCCAACTACAACTGGAATTATTGCAAAGATTATTTTGATGGCTACTAAAGTGTGGTGTATATTTGCTATCCTTATTGCTTTTGACAGCTTGTTGCGAGATTAAATAGCTATTTTGAGCATTTAGTTGATTAAGTAAATTACATTGCGTATTATACATATCACAGTTTTGCATACATCTTTCTTTTTCTAATAAGCATTCATTAGCACATTTTCTACCTTCTGCAGTATTTGGTGGAATAATCTCATATCTTGTAGCACAAGAAGTAATCATTAGAAAACATAATATTAGACCATAATGTGCAATTAAATTCAACAAGCCGTTTATAAGAGAATTTTTTGATCTATATGTTGTATACATAGTTATATATTAGGATAGATGAAAAGTAGTAACTTATTATATTATTTATACACAGTCCTATTATGCTGTATTTATTTTTTCTTAAACATCTCTAGCATTCTTTTTGTCACTATAAATCCGCCGAAAATGTTTATAGAAGCAAGTAAAGTTGCAAAATACCCAAGTAGACCGGAAACTCCCAAAGCAGAGCTACTTGCGGCAATCATAGAACTAAGAACTATAATACCTGAAATAGCGTTAGTAATAGACATAAGCGGGGTATGAAGTGCCGGTGTTACTTTCCATACAACATAATAGCCTACAAAAGAAGCTAATACAAAAATAGTTATAGCAAATACTAGTGGGTCTATAGTACTTGTGTTCGTTTGCCAACTAGTATCTATTACTAAATCTTTTAACTTGTCTGATAATTCTTTGGTATTATGAGCAATTTCAGCCGCCTGCTTCGCTATTATCGGTAATTGATTCATATTTTTCTCTTGGTTAGTATTTTCATTGTCATTGCGAGGAAAAATTGAAAATTTTGACGAAGCAATCTCAGGATATTTGACGAGATTGCCGCGCAGCCTACGGCTGCTCGCAATGACGATAGACACATAATCATTTGATTTTCTCGCTCACAATTTTGCCATCTTTAGTAATCAACATATCACGTACTAACTCATCATCCATATTAAATTTACCGTCTTGCAAAGCATAATTTAAAAAATTATACAAATTTTTGGAATATAATTTTGAGCTGTCGGTAGCAATTTTGGTAGCAAGATTTGATAAGCCTATTATGGTAACTCCATGTTTAGTGACTATTTTATCCATTTCCGACCCCTCCACATTTCCACCTGTAGAAGTCGCTATATCAACAATCACTGAGCCATGCTTCATCGATTCCAGCATTTTTTTTGTAACAAGCAGAGGTGCTTTTTTTCCGGGAATTTGTGCAGTAGTAATAACTATATCGTATCCTTTAATAATTTTTGCTAAAAACTCTTCTTGTTTAGCTTGGTAATCTTCTGAACTCTCGTGAGCATAACCTGATTTATCTTGTAAATCTTCTTGTAGTTCCGGTGAAACAAACTTGGCTCCTAAGCTTTCTACCTGCTCTTTAGTAGCAGCTCTCACATCGTATCCTGCAACAATACTACCAAGCCTTTTTGCCGTTGCAATAGCTTGAAGACCTGCAACACCGATACCAAGGACCAAAGTTTTACACGGTGAAATAGTTCCTGCTGCCGTCATCATCATCGGAAAAGCTCTTGTATAATGATAGCTTGCTTCAATTACCGCTCTATATCCAACTAGATTACTTTGAGAAGATAAAGCATCCATATTTTGTGCTTTAGTAATTCTCGGTACGAACTCCATAGCAAAGGTAGTAAGATTTTTTTTAGCTGCCGCTTTTATATATTCATGATTTAAATAAGGCGACAATAATCCTACAATAATTGCTCCTTTTTTTGCAAATTCAAGCTCACTATATTTATCCGTAACGGATGAAGGTTGCACCTTTAATATAATATCAGCATCGGAAATGATTTCGAGCGGCACTGAGGATATCTTAGCACCTAGAGCGGCATATTCTTCATCAAGAAAGCCAGCAGAAAACCCTATATCTTTTTCTACCGTAACCGCATAGCCTTTTTTGACTAGCAATCCCGCTACTTCAGGTGTTATAGCGGTACGCGACTCATGCAGGGCTTTTTCTTTTAAAGCAACAATTTTCATAAATACTAATTATACTTTTGCATTAACTGAATACAAAAGGTATTTTAAACATAATTTAAAATATAAAACAACGAAAATGAAAAAAATATTTTTTCTAATCATTATTTATCTTTTTGTGAATTCAAGCTTAGCATTTGGGGCAGATGATAAAACAGCTATTTCAGAGCTAAAAACTTATCTACGTACGATAAAATCGGTTGCAATAGATTTTACTCAAGAAGATTCTAAAGCTAATATAGTTAAAGGAAAATTGTTGATCAACAAGCCTTATAATTTTCGATGTAATTATTATCCTCCCTTTCCATTAGTTATAATAGGTACTAAAAATTTTGTATCAATGTATGATTATGATATGGAACAAGTAAGCCGAATCGCTCGAGCTGAAAATACATTTAATTTTTTACTCGGTGATAATGAGAATTTTGACAAGGATTTTGTTTTTGAATCGGTAATTAATGAAGGAAATATTTTTAAAATTACTATCCATCATACTCTAACGGAAAAGCGTAGCGAAATTACTTTTAATAAAGCTATTAAACAAATTGAAACATTAAAAATATTTGAAGATAATAATATAGTCACTATTACTTTTGATAAAATAGCTAAAGTACAAAAATTTTCCGATGATCTGTTTAAATTAAAAAATCCTGAAATATTTGGTCCGCCTGAGAGGTTAACAAAAGCAGAAATAGAAAAAAAATATGTTGTCTCTTCCTGATAAACAGGTTATGTTAATTATGCTAGTAGTGGGCACTGTGCTTGTTTAGTCGGTCAGGTCTGAAAGGAAGCAGCCGGGGTGAGATTCGGTGGGTCATTACTAGCATTTACTTCTCGTCTTTTTAAAATTGCTCTTTTATTTTACTTAAGAGTTCATATGCTCACGTACTAAATGTACGCTCCGCTATTCCCTCTTAAAAAATAAAATTCAATTTCAAAAATACTTCGAGTAAGTACAGTCATACTGTCATGCCGTGGCTTGACCGCATGACTCGTTTATGTCATTCCCGCGGAAGCGGGAATCCATTAAAGTAAAGCTTTTTTAGCATGGATCCCTGCTTTCGCAGGAATGACATTGAAAAAATCAAATCACTCTTCAAAATTTAAATCGTGACCGATATAAATTCATCTAATCAGTATATTCCTTTTGCAAGGAAATATCGTCCTAGTAACTTTGCCGAGCTTCAGGGGCAAGAGGTATTAGTCAAAGTTTTAAGCTATACTATTTTAAATGATAGGCTGGCCGGAGGTTATCTTTTAACAGGTATTAGAGGAGTCGGTAAAACTACCTCCGCCCGTATTATTGCTAAAGCCGTAAACTGCTCTGCTTTAATTACTGAAAATACGACTATTAAAACATGCGAAGAATGCACAAACTGCATCAGCTTTAATAATCATAATCATCCTGATATAATCGAAATTGACGCGGCAAGTAAAACTAGCGTAGATGATATACGTAGAATTATCGAATCTGCTGAGTATAAACCTCTGCAAGGTAAACACAAAATCTTCATTATTGATGAGGTGCATATGCTTTCTAAAGGAGCGTTTAATGCACTTCTTAAAACTTTAGAAGAACCACCACCTCACATAATATTTATTTTTGCAACAACGGAAGTACAAAAAATACCTGCAACTATTATCTCAAGATGTCAACGTTATGATTTAAGGCGGTTGAGTTTTGAAGAGATTTTTAAGCTACTTGAATATATAGCTAAGCAAGAAAATTTAAAAGCCGATATAGAAGCATTAAGAATTATAGCTTACAAATCTGAAGGGTCAGCACGTGATGCAGTATCTATTTTAGATCAAGCCGCTAGTATGCCTGCGAAATCCGATAATATAATTAGTCCGCAGGTAATCAATCAAATGCTTGGGCTTGTTGATAGTTCCGTTATAATAGAATTTGTAGAATATATAATTCATAGAGAGACGGAAAAAGCTATTACCTTAATAAATGAGCTTTATGGTTTTTCAGTTAATCTTGAGATTTTTATAGAATCGGTAGCAGATTTTATCGCTTATCTTAATAAAGTAAAAATGTTACCTAATTATAGTTTGCCGATATATGAATCATTTAATGATAGAATCAAAAATATTTTGGATAAAATTAGCTTGCCGCACTTATCAATCTTATGGCAAATATATAATAAGGGAGTCCGAGAAATAAAAATTTCCTATAATCAGCTAACAGAAACGGAAATGTTAGTTATAAAATCTATATATTCGGTATCGCTACCACTACTTGATGATTCGGATAGTAATAATCAAAATTTAAATCAGTCAATCGATCCAGAAATAAAAAAAAAATTTGAAATTGTAGATTTTCTTGAATATCTATATAAAAATAATGAGATAGATATATATTACTTCCTGCTCAATAACACGGAGCTTAAAAAGCTTAGTGATAATAGATTAGAACTCGTAAGTCTTGAAATTACAAGCAAACTAAAAAAACAAATAGAAGATTTGTTAACTGCTTTTACTAAAGAAAAGTTTGAGATAGTAATAATAAAAGAGCAGAGCAAGCAAACCTTAAAGAATCAGTTAATCGGTAAAATTGAAGCAAGTAACGATTTTGGTTTAATTAAAAAACATTTCCCAAATATAACAATTTCGGATATTTTACTTAA
Organism: Rickettsia endosymbiont of Omalisus fontisbellaquei; assembly: GCA_020404465.1. GTDB lineage: Bacteria > Pseudomonadota > Alphaproteobacteria > Rickettsiales > Rickettsiaceae > Rickettsia. Next base: position 40,775 of record DYDV01000081.1, on the reverse strand, counting down.
AAGCTAAAAAATATATAGGATAGAATTATGGTAAATTTTAATCAGTTTTTAAAACAAGCCCAATCAATGCAAAAGAAAATGCAAGAAGCCCAAGAACAAATGGCAAATGCGAGATATACCGGTAAAGCCGGTGGCGGGCTTGTTGAAGTTATTGCAACCGGTAAAGGGGAAATTGAAAAGATTTCAATTGATGAATCTTTATTAAAAGCAGAGGAAAAAGAAATGCTTGAGGATTTAATTAAAGTTGCCTTTAACGATGCTAAACAAAAATGCGATGAAGATTCTCAAAATTCTTTATCAGGAGCTTTAAACGGTATGAGCTTACCACCTGGTTTTAAAATGCCGTTTTAATACGGCGTTTATGTCATTCCCGCGAAAGCGGGAATCCAGAAAAATAACTTCAATATTGATAGAAGTCACATATTTAACAAGCTAAACATATAAAAAACAAGTTTTTTATATGTTTTACTGGATTCCCGCCTACGCGGGAATGACATAACCGAACCATGCAACAATGCCTATGACTGCTCGCAATGACGAAGATGTCTAATAATTCAAGATTAATAAATCTTTATCAATCCTGAAACCTCTAAAGCGTTCAAGCACAGACATACCGAGAAGTGAGATATCGAGGTCACCGAGACCTACATGTCCTTTGATGCTCTTAAATTCTGTGCCGATTACTACACTATCTAAGGTTATAGGGGCGGCTTTATTTTCACCGTTAGCTGTTAGATAAGTTCTAGTATATTTTAATTTAGTTAAGTCAAAGCCTAATTTTTGAGCATCTTCCTTAGTTAAAGCAACATCACTTGCACCGGTATCGATCATAAATTTTATTTTAACGTTATTTACAAAAGCATTGATATAAAAATGCCCGTCCCCACTACGTGCTATAATAATTTCCCCTACTTCAGTAGACCATTTATATGAGGGAATTAAAGCAGACATTACCCTATGATAAGCATAATTCAGCTCAAACCTAAAAGCATAGCCGGTTATTATAACTAAAAAAATTGCTGCCCAGCTTGCTAATTGCAAACAAAATTTGCGTATTTCATTTTGGCTAATAGTACTATAAATTATACTAAATAATATTAATAACGACGCACAAAAACTTCCTATATTTTGCGGTTCTTTAAAAAATTTCGGATAATGCTGATTGATATATTTGTATAATAAACCGGTTACAATTATGGTGTTGCAAACGATAAAAACAAATTTGATAAGTTTTTTATTCATATAATATAACTTTTAATCTATATAATCAAACCAAAGCCCAAGCCCATTTTTAAATGGAAATTTACCTTCTTGATTCACTAGAATAATAATTCCAAGTTCTTCTGATGGTATAAAGCCAATAAAAGAATTAATACCGTTAATATAGCCTGAGTGAAAAATTAAATCTTTATTTGACCGTCCTTTTACTTTAAGAATACGCCATCCAAGAGCATAATATGACTCAATCATTTTTTGATCAATCGGCCAAACCGGTTGCCATTTAAATCCAAAAACATCCTTGTTTGATTTTACTATTTTATACATACGGTCTAACGTATTCTTAGAAATAAGATCTGGTTTATAACCAAAGCTAAGTTTGAATATTTCAATCATTCCATTTATCGATGCAAAAATACCGGCAGATGCAGGCACCGTCTTTGGGTAGTAAGGCGGAAACGGCAGCATTGTTATTACCTCTTGTCCGTTTATTATTGTTTTAGAATGCGGATAAGCAAGTTGTATATTCGGCTCTAGCGGTAATATTTGTATATCTTGCGTTTTAAGCGTTGTACGCAAATTATCTATTGCAGCATTTAAGCTTGATTTTTTACAATTTAAAGCTTCTTCAAGCAAACTAAAAACAGTGTTACTATATTTATAACATTGTCCGGGTTTACAACTAGCTTGTTGTTTTTTTAGCAGCATTAAAAGCTTTGAGCGACTCATTCCTTGCTCAATTTCAACATTCCCTGAGAATTGATAACCTGTTGTATGGCTTAAAATATTATTAAGACTAACAGCATTTTTTAAGTATGGTAATTTGAATTTTTCATCAAAATTTAAACTTCCTTGATCTACCATTAACGCAATTGCTGTTGCTGAAACAGCTTTTGAAACCGATGCTAACGGAAATAAAGTTTTATCGGTAACAACTCCGCTATTACCTTTCTGATTTCCAAAGGTTGTTTTATAAATAACTTCACCTTTATATAAAATTGCAATTGCTCCTCCTTGTAATTCATCTTTTTGCAATTCAAGCTTTTTAATAAAGTTTCTTAGTTTTTGCGGTAATTCTACTCGTGGCTTAGCAAAAACCGTAGAACATAACAATAATGATATTATACTAAAAAATATGATAAGTTTTTTATTCATATGGTAATTTTATTTATTGATTCTATGTCATTCCTGCATAGGCGAAAATTCAGTGCTTCCTTGTGTCATGCCGTGGTCAAGCCACGGCATGACACTGTGTGCATATCACATTAAATCACCTATATTCTCTAAAAACAACCTAGCCCTATGTGATGCCGGTTTACTAAAAAAATCCCTTGCAGGCTGATTTGCTAAAATCTGCCCTTGATCCATAAAAATAACACGATCCGCTATTAATTTTGCAAATTTCAAATGGTGCGTGACTACTACCATACTCATTTGATCTTTTAATAAATTTATATTCTCTATAACATCTTTAATATTTTCGGGATCAAGTGCTGACGTTGGTTCATCGAATAACAAAATTTCCGGTTTCATCATTAAGGCTCTTGCTATCGCTATACGTTGTTTTTGTCCCCCGGATAAACTCGCCGGGTATGAATCAAATTTTTGCGTTAGCTTAAATTTCACAAGTAGCTCTTTTGCCATAGAAATTGCTTGTTCTTTTGATAATTTTAAAACATTTACGGGCGTATAAATTAGGTTTTCTCCTACCGTTAAATGAGGAAAGAGATTAAAATTTTGAAACACCATCCCTACTTTTAAGCGAAGTTTTCTTCTGTCTTTAGGCAGTAGTTTCTTCCCGTCTACCAAAAAAGTACCGCTACTTGGTTCTTCCAAATTATTCAAAATTCTAAGTAGAGTAGTTTTACCGCTTCCCGAAGGACCGATTATTACAGTAGTTTCTTTGGTAGTAAAACTTAAATCAATATTCTTAATTGCGTAATTTTTGCCGTAACGCTTACAGACTTTTTCTAAAATAATCATAAACTAAACTGTAAATTTATAGCCGTCATAAAGCGGCTTAACGTTACTTGGGAGCATTTTCGTAATTTCATGATAATCTATCGTGTGTCTCATATTGGTTAATAATATCTGCTCTGGTTTATATTTTTCTCGCCACTCTAATACCTTATTAAGTCCAGCGTGATTTTTGTTTGAGGTATAATCCATACAATCCAATATCCATATTTTTATATCTTTTAAAAATTTTTCTGACTCAGGCGGAAAATTGCTTACATCGGGTGAGTAGACAAAGTCGCCTATCCGCAAGCCTAAACTATCAATAGGACCATGATTTTGTCTAAAGAACTGTACATCAATAGTATTAATTTTAATTTTATCAAAAAAATCGATAGATTTAGTAGCTAGCACTTGCCAAGGCATGACTGAAGCCGGCTTAAATAAATAATCAAATTTCTTGTGTAGCTTTGCCACAGTATTATGATCGGTATAAATTTCTAACGGCTTTTTTGAAATAAACGAAAATACTCGTAAATCCTCAATGCCGTTAACATGATCGGAATGATCATGAGTTAATATAGCACAATCAAGCTTGTTTATTTTCTCTCTTACTAGTTGATATTTAATATCATAACCGAAATCAACTAATATTTGACTATTTTCATCGTTAATATATATTGCTGATCTAGTCCTTTTATTGTACTTTGAATTTGAGAGACATACGCAGCAACTGCACCCTATAACCGGTACACCTATTGACGATCCGCACCCAAGTATTGTTACTTGTAACATAAATAATTAAAATGATGTTTGAAGTTTTTTATAATTTTTGCGGCTTAAATCAAGAAATATTCTTATTTTTAAATAAAATTACTAATATCGGCTTTATATCTTATTTTTTAAAAATAATTTCTCTTTGTTTTAATATCGCTAATTTCGCCTTAATATATATTTTATACTGCATATATTTTTATATTCAATTAAAGAAAATTAAAAACACCACTGAACGACAAAATAAATTTTGGCACGGTTATAATAAGTTAGTGGAAATTGGTATAATATACGCAGTATTCGGTTTAATTTTTACGGCTCTTAAATTTTCCGTTAATTTACCTCGTCCTTATTGTAGTCTTCCTATAGATAGTTTCACAACAATAATAAATACTGCAAATGAAAGATGCTTTTCAAGCTTTCCGAGCAGCCACGCAGCTCTTAGCGTTTTAGTCACATATTTTGCTTGGAATTATATAAAATTACCATTAAAAATCTTAATGATTTGTGTTATTATGCTCGTGTCTTTATCTCGCATAAGCCTTGCCATGCATTACCCAAGTGATATAATTTACGGCATTGCTATTGCATTTATAACAATATTGATAGGTAAATTAATTTATCGAGTCTTTGCGGGTACTATAATAAGAAAGGTTGGAGGTTTAATTCTTGCTGCATATAAAAAACTTGATTTTTAATCTTGAAAGTTTTTAATATAACTGCTACAATGTAGCTACATTATTGAAAGAAGAATTTTTATGTCTACTGATTCTATTGTGCGAGCCCGTATTAATGAAGAGGTTAAAGAAGAAGCAGCTTTAGTGCTTGCTGCTATGGGGCTTACTTTATCCGATGCTGTTCGTATGCTTTTATTTCGTGTTGCTCGTGAAAAAGCGTTGCCGTTTGAACCGCTTATCCCAAATGATGAAACAATTAAGGCCATGAAAGCTGCAAGAAGCGGCAAATTAGTTCATGTTGGTAATATAAATAATTTGTTGTCCGATTTAAATGAGAACGATTAAACGTACTGCACAGTTTAAACGTGATTATAAGCGTGAAAAACGTAGAAAACACGGAATAAATTTGGACGATATTTTATTGAAAGCAGTTAAGTACTTGATTGCTGATATAACATTACCTGTAACTATGAGAGATCATGCTCTTATAGGTAATTGGAAAGATTGTAGAGATTGTCATATTAAACCGGATTTAGTACTAATTTATAGAAAACCCGATGCTGACACATTGGAATTAATACGATTAGGCTCACACAGTGAACTTGGTTTTTAGTTATGTTTCTACAAAACCCATCCGATCATCCATCATAGCATCGGACTCGTCATTGCGAGTCAGCATTGTTGCGTGGACCATTTTCGTCATTGCGAGAAGAATTACAGAGTAATTCGACGAAGCAATCCAGTAAAAAATTCTGATTTACAGAATTTTTTTATTATTTTTCTGGATTGCCGCATCGTTGCTAACGCAACTCCTCGCAATGACAAGTCCGGTAATATGGGAATGACATCAAAAAATCAAACAAACATTATATGTTACTATACAGAAAATACTTTATAAAAAATATCCTACCGCTGCTTATAGTCGTTACTTTTTCAGTGACTAGTATAGTATGGATAACGCAGGTATTAAAGCTTTTATATTTATTTGATAAAGGTATAAAAGTTATGGACTTCGTCAGTTTAATAGCGTTAGTACTTCCTACTTTACTATTTATTCTATTACCGGTAATAACGGTTATTGCCGTAATCTATATCTATAATAATTTAAAAGTCGAGCGACAACTAATTATACTACAAGCTTCAGGAGTTAATAATTTACAGCTAGCATTGCCTGCTTTATATGTCGCATTAATAGTTATGCTACTTGCTCATTATATATCTTCCACCATCCTACCTTTATCTCACATAAACTTAAAATCACGTTTAAGCTTTATAAAGAATAATTATATCTCAAGTATGATTGAGGAGAAAACTTTTAATAAAATAACTAAAGATATCACTGTTTTTATAGATAAAAAATCAGCAGGGAATACTATGAACGGCGTAATAATATTTGATAATCGTAATGCCGATAACCCATCAGTAGTATTTGCAGATTCAGGTACTCTTAATATATATGATAATAACCCGATTTTTGAACTTAATAAAGGTCTAAGACAAGAGTATGACGTAAACGGTAATTTAACTCAGCTAACTTTTGATTCTTTAATGATAAAGCTACAAAATGATAATCCTTTAGCATCACAAAGAACTCAACATAACAAAGAAGCAAACGAATATTATATAAGCGAATTACTTGACCCTCCTCATGATTTAGCTATTACTAAAAAAATTAAATTAATTGCTGAAGCACATCAAAGAATAATTTGGCCTTTATATAATTTTGTATTACCTTTTTTAGCACTTGCGGTTTTTTTGAGATATCCTTATAGCAAAAAGACAACTTTTATGCCGGTATTATTTTCAGCTTTGACAGTATTGCTTGTTACTTCAATTCATTTTATATTGCAAAATTTTGCTTCAAAAAATCTAGATTTTATTTTTGCGTGTTATTCCAATTTGGTTATTGCCTTAACGATGGGATTATATTTATTTGTACGTAAAAGAATATAAGTTTATTAGACTTCTTGCGTAATTAACTTCTAGCGGTAATTTGTGCGTCGAGAAGATAGCCGGATCCTCACGTAGATTTACTACGCTGCGGTCCTGTGCTTCGTGTCTCCTGCAAATTCCTCACTATAAGTTAATTACGCAAGAAGTCTATTCTACTTTACTCCACGAACTTCGTGCGTCTTGTTTAAAGCAATCAATTTTGTTTTGGGGCGTAGTAAATTTATTTATTTTTGCCGCTAATTCTTTTAAATCTTCGGGTAAATCGGTTATTATAATTATCCTTTTAAAAACTTCTATATAGTCTTTAACTTGTAAAATTTTTTCTATATCTATGGGAGAAATGAGAATAAGTACACTAGCATTATTAGGATTTTGTAACTCATCGGTAATATAAATCGGCTGTTTTTCAGGCTGTGGGTCAAGTTTACTACCGTGAGGTATAAATTGTTTACGTGAATAAGTCCAAAGACTTTTATTGAGCATTTCTTGTTGATCTGCGTCTATTGTTAATACAACACTTTTAAGATCAGAGTGATAGCATTTTTCTATCAGAAGCAATATCGATTTTAGAAGTAATTCATCGCTTGTTTGATAAATACTAAATTGCTGCATGAAAACTACTATAATTAATTGATCATTCAGTTCTATTAATCCACAACGCCATCGTCTGCTCCTTGGACTAATACTTCATCATCTACTTTACTTGTTTTATTGACCATAAATTTCCCAAGATTTTCATTTAAATAACTTAGCGTTTCCCTAGTTATATTATTATTATGTATAATATTTTTAATATCCTCAATCACTTTTTCAGAAGCGAAATTTTGTACTTCACATAGTATGTTCTTTATTTTAACTTTATCTTCGTAACTAACAGCATTAGTAGGTTCGTTTTTTAACTTAATAAGCATTTTTTCCAGTAACTCATTAGTTCCTATATTTTCTTGTTTTAAACTTGAAACTTGTAGTCCATCTTTCTTTTTTACTTTTTTATCCAAAGATTTTCTAATAGGCTTTAAAAAATTTTCACGTCGACTATCAGTAAAACTGTTCGAAAAACTTGTAAATTTTTCTTCTTCCGTACTACTTTTTAAATCTGTTACTTTACTTTGGTCCAAAGGTTGTCTAACAAAAGGTTCTGAATATTTTTTGATTCGAGTTTTAGTAAAACCTTCCAAAAATTTTGCATATTCTTCTTTTTCTGTGCTGCTTTTTAAATCTGTTACTTTACTTTTGTCCAAAGGTTGCTTAACAAAAGACCCTGAATATTTTGTGCGTTGACTATCAGTTAAACTTTCCAAAAATCTTTCAAGTTTTTCTTTTTCTTTATTCTCTTTCTTATTTTCCAATTGGTTTATTTTTACAGATAAGGTTGATGTAAAGGTAGTTGCGGTAGCTATCGGTTCTTGGGAAGCAGCGGTTTGAGAAGAAACTTCTGTTACTTCACTTTCGTCAGTTTCATTGTTGAGAGGTGGACGCATAGCTATACTCTTATTAAATTAAAAAATTATCTAAAATATTAAGAAGCTTATTTATTATTTAGTATACAAGTAACTTCAAGGTAATTAATAGATTTAACTTAAGAACTATAAAATTAAAGTTATAAAAACTAAAGAATGGTACGGATGAAGGGACTTGAACCCCCACGCCTTGCGGCACAAGAACCTAAATCTTGCATGTCTACCAGTTCCATCACATCCGCATATGATAATGTCGTTACCGTAAGGTATTGTTGCGTGGTTCAGTTTTTTTGTCATTGCGAGGAAATTGCATAGCAATTGACGAAGCAATCTTAGGAATTTGTTATTATTTTATGAGATTGCCGCACAGCCTACGGCTGCTCGCAATGACGTTTTCTGATCCACACAACAATAACATCAAAGTATTTCCATCAAAAAATTATAATACACATCATATAATTTTTGTAAATCGTTAATTTTGGTGGATTCGTTTATTTTATGTGCTGTTTCGGATAATAAACCGAACTCCACTAAGGAGCAATAATCTTTGACAAATCTTGCATCCGACGTACCGCCGCTTGTAGAGAATTCGGGCTTTATTTTTAACGTTCTCTCTACTATATCAGCAAATTCTTTTATTTTATCGTTAGGATTCTGAATAAAACTTTCAGCAGAACTACTATATTCTAGGTTATAATCTACTTTATATTCTTTGCAATGTCGTTTAATAATTTCTTCTACCTGTTTTGCTAAAGTTTCTGCATTATGTAAATTATTAAAACGTATATTGAAAGATGCTTCCGCACTTGCCGGAATTACATTTGTGGTATTATTACCGACATCGATATTCGTTACTTCAAGATTTGAGCTTTGAAAAAATTCCGTCCCTTCATCAAGTTTTATATTTATTAACTCGTTCAATATTCTTATTAAGCAAGGCAACGGGTTATTTGCTTTATGAGGATAAGCTACATGTCCGCCTAAGCTTTCTATATTTAATTTAAAGTTAACGCTTCCTCTTCTGCCGATTTTAATTGTATCGCCTATCTCTTTTTCGCAAGTAGGCTCACCAACAATAGCAAAGTCGATTTTATGCCCTTGAGCATAAATATATTGTAGCATTTCTTTAGTACCGTGCTTTGCTTTTCCCTCTTCATCACTAGTAAGTAAAAAACTAACAGAACCTTTAAAATCGGTATTATTTTTTATAAAATCTAAGCTAGCTGCTAGAAAGCACGCTATAGCCCCTTTCATATCAACTATGCCCCTGCCATATATCTTCCCGTCTTGCTCATGAGCCTTAAATGGACTCGCATTATGCCAAAGATGATAATCGCCCGCAGGTACTACATCTACATGCCCGACAAAGCAAATATTAGGTTTGCCGTTACCATACACGGCATAAAGGTTAGTTACTTGCTCTTCTGCCTCACCGAATATCTTTATTTCAGTCTTAAAGCCGTGTTTTTTAAGCAAACCGTCAATATACTCAATAGCCCCGGCACTCTCAGGAGTTACAGACTTAAAACCGATTAAGTTTTTTAGGTAGGTAATATGCATCAATTATTGCCAAAAGGAGTTTAGTTTAGCTTCGTTATTTGGAATTTTAATTACTTTTCTAGTATCAAGTAAAAATAGCTCATCTACTCTTAGTTTTTCCATTTTTCTATTATCTAATATGTTATGCATATCTTCAAATTTAGAAAACCAATAATATTTCTGTTTATTTAGTTTATGTGCATCGGTAAAATAAAGTATCGACGTTTTTACTCCCACATAAGGTAAGAAAGTACCTTGTGGCAGAGAAATAACAGCCTGTAATTTTGCTTTTGATAGTAAAAATTGACGGACGCTAGATGCGTCTTTCCTAAACAAAAATCCCTCAGGTACTACCAAGGCCATTCTACCGCCTTCTTTTAAATTTTGTAGACAATGCAAAACACAAGCAGCATCACCGTTATTTTTGGCAATGCCATTATAATAAAGAGGAGCTATATGATTCTCTGTTATAGTTTTATCATTTTTTATCGTTTTTTCAGTGATAGTTTGAGAAAATGGTATATTAGTAGCTATTATGTCAAACTTTAATTGTTGGCTTGTCTTGGAGCTAATATAGTAAGGATTTCTTAGGGTATCTATTTGCTGGATTTCACTATGTCCATCATAACCTTGTAAAACAGTGTTCATCTTTGCGATTCTAACAGTTTTAGTTAACTCTCGTCCATATAATGTATTAAACCTTAACCTTTCTAAATCTTCTTCAGTGTTAATTATATTATTTTCTTTTATATAATTAAAAGCTTCAGTTAAAAAACCACCTGTACCACAAAAAGGATCATAAATAGTTTCTCCAAACTTGGGATCAATTAGGTTAATAATTGTTTTGATTATATTTCTCGGTGTAGAATATTCACCAAAATTATTTTCAATGAAAATGGTTTTTTCAAGGAAATATTCAAATGCATCACCTTTTATATCAGTATCTATTGTCGATAAAATAAGAGGGTCGATTGCATCAATAATATGCCGAAGTGTTTGAGGGTTACCGATAGAAATAGGCGTAAAAACATCACCGCCGTATTTATTTTTAATTTGTTCTATGACATAGCCGTTTACGTAACCGATAATATCATCGTTTGACTGTGCTTTAATAGTATTCCACCAAGATTTTTCATTATTCTCACTAAGCAATTTTAAGAATAATATATTAGCAAATTCACTAAATCGTTCTATGCCTGCTCTGAGTCCTTCGCTTCTTAAAATATTATTTAGATTTTTGAATATCGATATCAACTCATCTCGTGAAACTTTAACTTCCTTAGGGATTGTCCAGGCTTCATTACTATTTTCATCTAAAAAAGCTAATATCTCTTTTTCACGAAGTAACTCTCTTACTTCTTCACCGTTTAATATGAGCTCTTTATTATTCGCTACAAAACGAGTTTCACAATAAGCCCCGTTCATAGCAAATACTAAGGACACATTAAGAGCTTTTGCATATTCTGTTGCTTGTTCTAAGGCTAACTTTAAATCTACTCCGCCTTTTTTCGCTTCAATAATTGCAATAGGTGTGTCATTGCCACTTTTATATAAAATATAATCCGGTCTTTTTCCGTTTAATTTTGTTTGTTCCGTTTTTGATTTTGGTTTTTGGAAATAAACATTCTTTTTAGTGTCATTATCTATATGCCAACCTTTGTTCACAAGGTTATTGCTGATAATCCATTCAGTTTGTTGTTCTGCTAACATAAAAATTGTTTAGATGTTCTATTGAGGATTATATCTTCTTACAGTTATTATACAAGCTTATAGAAAAACAAAAAACAACTTTTATCTCACTAAAAAATAAATTATTGCTATGGATTTATATAGATTTTTGACTTTCTTAATGAATTTAAATAACTTATTATTATCACCTTGTTATAATCAGTATTAAATCATGCGTATAAATAATCAATTAAGAGAATTAATTAAGTCCGGTACTTTTGCTGGTATATTATTAATTATTGCTTTTACCTTAGCAATAATCGTCAGCAACAATATTTTCCTAGCAAAATATTATTCTTCTTTTATTTACAGTAAAATCTCTTTAACAATAGGAAGCGTAAGTTTACAAACAACTTTTATAGAATTAGTTAATGACGGTCTCATGACTTTCTTCTTCTTATTAATAGGTTTAGAAATGAAATTTCATCTAGTAGAAGGTGAATATAAAAATAAAAAAAAACTAATATTGCCTACGGCAGCGGCACTTGGCGGTGTGGTAGTTCCTGCCTTAGTATACATGTTTTTTAATTATGATAAACCAGGTTTAATAAAAGGCTGGGCTATTCCTATAGCAACCGATACTGCTTTTGTCCTTGGTATTTTATCTTTTTTCAGCCGACATATATCCTTAGAATTACGGGCTTTTATTATAGGTTTTTCATTAATTGATGATGCTTTTGCATTAATTATACTAGCCTTGTTTTATACTAAAACAATCAATACTCCGGCATTATTAATTTCCTCTGCAATCATATTCATCTTGCTTATATTGAATTATCGACAAGTTAAACAGCTATTTTATTATATAATTGTAGGCGTATTGTTATGGGTAAGTATGGTGGAGTCCGGCATTCACGGTACTCTATGCGGAGCTATAATAGCACTTTTCATACCCGTTAATATAAAAGGAGAATTTAACACTTCTTTCAAAAAACTTGAAAACTTAACTCGTCCTTTTGTAAATTACTTTATTTTACCTCTTTTTGTATTTATGAATTCCGGCATTCTTTTAGAATATTTTGTATTTAAAGGCACTTGTTCTAATTCAATACTTGCTTTAGTTTATGGGATAATATTTGGTTTATTTATAGGCAAACAATTAGGTATTATGTTATTTTCATATCCATTTGTGAAATTTAAATTCTGTAATTTACCAAGTGATACTTCATGGTTAAAATTTTATTCTGTATCTATCCTTGGAGGAATTGGATTTACCTTAAGTTTGTTTATAGGTAGTATTACGTTTGAGAGTAGTTGCCCTTCAAACTCTATGAGAGCCGCAGTAATAATAGGCTCTTTAATTTCTGCATTATTTGGCGTAATAGTTCTAAAATATTGTACTAGAAAAGAGTAAGGTGGCAAATATATATACTTCGAGTAAGGTAGACGAAGTTTAATTTGAAAAAGAGCACGGCGTTTTAAATTAAACGAGTACACTACTGTGAAATGAAGAGTTGATATACGAAGTTCAACTTGGAAAAGAGCAAGGAGTCTGTAAGCCGAGGAGCGGAGCGTACAAAAGTACGTGAGCATCCGAGGACTTACAAAGACGACGTAGCCAATTTTTCAAGTTCAACGAGTATATATAGTAAACTCAGCCCCGTTTTGTGACAGGCGTGAGGAGCGAAGCCTATAATAATAGGCGAGACGACGAACAACGAAGCACAAAGTGGGGATCAGTTTACTATACTCATTAAGTAACGATGATAGGATTTAAATAATACATCATATTTTTGTTTGGAAAAAACAGGATATGGTACTATATAGATATTACTAGAAGAAGGAATCGCTTTTTCAAGCTTATTTAGCACAAAGGGCATATTATAATTATGCTCTACTAAAATTACTGAAGTAAGATTATAAGTCACAATAAAATCAACCGCTTTCTTAACATTATCTTCTTCAGAAATTATTTTATTCGGAGCAAGTACTACTCGTTGTTCTATCACGCTATGTTCTTTTAGCAAATTTTTTAATTGCCCCGCAGATTCTATACCGGTAATAAATAATATAGGTGCATAACCAGCCTTAAGCAAAGCAATACCGGTTTCAATTTTATGCCCTCCTCCTGCAAATACTATTATTGCACTAGTAGTATTACTGTTAAGCTTATAAGAATTTATTAAATATACATAATAACCAAAACCACCTATCCAAAGAGCAAAAATTGCTAAAATTGTGAGTAAAAATTTTCTGATCATTTAAATATTTTGTTAAATTCAGTTTGAATAATTTTATCAAATTCAGACATTTCAATATAAATTCCTAACTGATTTAAAGATGTTACTAAAGAATTTTCAAGTCCACAAGGAATAATCCCACCAAACTTACTCAAATCTGTTGAAATATTTATAGCTATACCGTGATATGTGACCCATTTTCTTACTCTAACTCCTATTGCAGCAATTTTAGCAAATTTATCTTTCCTTACTTTTACCCAAATTCCTACTTTATCTTTAATAATATATGCTTTAATTCCAAAATAATTTAAGCTATTTATAATCCACTCTTCAAGCATTTTTATATATAGCTTTAAATCTTTATGGCGATTTGGTAAAGCCAAATTAAGAATTGGATAAATAACACGCTGACCCGGTCCATGAAAAGTAAATTTACCGCCACGACCTGTGTAAATTACCGGAATATCACCGTAATTTAATAATTCTTCTTGTTTATAATTAGTACCGGCGGTATATACTTCAGAATGTTCTAGTAAATAAACAATTTCGGGTTCATTAGCATTAATTACCTTATTAACATAGTCTTCCATTAATTTCAAAGTAGCTTGATAATCCGTAAGATCCGGTATAGTTATGAATTGCACCATATTATAAATATATCATATTAACTACTTAATTCAGATTTATATTTCAATATTAATGTATCTAAAATTGTTATGGTTTCAGCATCCAAATCGCCGGAAAAATTATTAGGACGAAAATGCATTTGAAATGAAATTATAACGTCTTTCATTTTAGAGTCTAGAACTCCGGTAGCTTCAAGTTTATAACCGTATGTAATAAATTTTTGCCGAATTGCTGCAATATCGGTTGTATCAACTTGCGGCAATAGATCGTTAAAACTCCAGTCATCATACCATGCTCCTATACCGTTATCATATAATAGTTTCCAAGGAAATAGCGGACCTGGATCCTGTTTTCTACCTGGAGCAATATCAGAATGTCCAACCACTCTAGTAGGTTTAATATCATATCTAGCAATAATCTGTTTACACAAACTTATAACACTATTAATTTGCTGTTTTGAATAAGGCAGCCAGGTTATTATATTATCATTTTTTGCATTTACTTCAAAAGCAGGATTTACGATTTCAATGCCGATTGATGTATCATTAATACGCTCATGACCTTGCCAGTAACTTACTCCGGCATGCCATGCTCTATCATGCTCTTCTACTAATTGAAATATATGTTCAGGGTTTTCATCATTTATTAAATAATGGCTACTTAACTTTTTACCGGTTAGAAAATCTAAAGATTGCTTAAAATCACATTGTGTATAATGTAGTACTAGGAATTTAATACGTTTATCAAACCCTACAGCTCTATAAGATGTTTTATCGATTACTATCATAGTTTAAATGGTGTTAATCTTAGTTAAAAACGACTTTGTTGCATGGCTCTTATGTCATTCCTGCGGAAGCAGGAATCCAGCATAAAGCAAGATAAATCAAGCTTTTAATTTCAAGAACTTGCTGTATTTATATTTTTTTCTAGATTCTTGCTTCCGCAGGAATGACATAAACCGATCCCCAGTATGATAAGAAAAATTTTGATGGTGCCGGATATCGGATTTGAACTGATGACCTACCGCTTACAAGGCGGTTGCTCTACCACTGAGCTAATCCGGCATATTAATATGATTATAGAGAAAAGGTAACTATTTAGAAAAAATGTGAAAACGTCCTTATGTCATTCCCACAAGGTATCGGCTTTATTGCATGGCTTTTATGTCATTCCTGCGGAAGCAGGAATCCAAAAAAATTTAATGTTGTTACACATTATTGACAAAGTAAGCATATAAAAAACTTGTTTTTTATATGCTTTACTAGATTCCCGCCTACGCAGGAATGACATAAAGCGATCCACACAAGCAATGCCTGCTCGCAATGACGAAAATGTACTATAAACTAAGCTTCTTTAGCTTCTTTTTTGCTTGGTCTAGCTTTGCGACTTTTTGCTTTAACTTCCATTTCTTTTTTGATTTTTTCAGGAAGAGTAACACCAGCTTGCTCAATAAATTTTGCAACTCGCTCGGTTGGTTTAGCACCAGTGCCAAGCCAATATTCTATACGATCTTTTTTTAAAACCACACGCTCACTATTATCTGAAGCAAGCATTGGATTATAAGTTCCGACTTTTTCTAAAAAGTCACCATCACGAGGTGCTGTTGCATTAGCTACTACTACACGGTAAAAAGGACGCTTTTTAGCACCGCCTCTAGCTAAACGAATTTTTACTGCCATATATTACTTACAATTATTTTATTTTTTCTTCTTTAAAAAGAACATGTTTTCTTACTTTTGGATCGTATTTACGAAAAGAAAGTTTTTCGGTCTGGGTTTTTGGATTACGCTTTTTTACTAAAAAAAAACCTGTACCTGCCGTGCTTACTAATCTTACCAAAATATTTTTATTTTTCTTTGCCATTAGCTGACACCTTAAATCAAGATATTATTTTATTATTACTTAAGAAAAGCAGAATAAAACGAAATTGAAAAATAGTCAAGTAAAATGAAATAATTTAACCTGATGTCATTCCTGCGAAAGCAGGAATCCAGCGTAAAGCGAGATAACTCGAGCTTTTAATTTTAAAAATTTGTTGTATTTATAATTTTTTTTCTGGATTCCTGCTTTCGCAGGAATGACATCGAACTGTGCAACAAAGCCGATTAAGACTTTGGTCAATTTTTCAAATTAAACGAGTTACCGACCAAACAAGCGTTCGATATCCTTAAGCTTCAACTCAATATAGGTAGGTCTGCCGTGATTACATTGTCCTGAAAACGGCGTATTTTCCATTTGACGTAGCAGTGCATTCATTTCATCTGCCGATAATTTTCGTCCTGCTCTAATAGAGTAATGACAGGCATAAGTTTCCGTCACATGTTCTATTAACTCCGTTAAAGCTATATTCTCGCCAAAGTCCGATAAATGATCGGCGAGATCCTGAATTAACTTTTGTACGTTTACATCTCCAAGGATATTTGGGATTTCGGTTACTATAATAGATTTTTCACCGAATTTTTCTAGAGTTAAACCAAGTTTGGATAATTTTTCCCTATGCTCATACAAGCAATCCGCTTTTCTTTCATTTGGCAGTTCTACTATCTCAGGGATAAGTAAACGCTGTTTTATTAACTCTTCCGTTTTAAGGTAATCTTTTATTTTTTCATACCCTAAACGTTCATGTGCTGCATGTTGATCGGTAATTACTATACTATCTTCGGTCTGTGAAACAATATAAGTCGTATGAAGTTGTGCTTTAGCTGCCCCAAGTTTATATTGTTTATGGTTATGCTGCTCTTGCTCTATACGATTCTCTACTTCTTGCTCTATTTTTGCATGCGGTAATGTATCAATTAGCTTCTGACAAGCAGTATTTGGTGCAGACTTAAAGTTAGACGGCATAGCAGGTCTATATTCGCTAGGTTTGCTATTAACGTTTAAGCCTTTACTTAAAGGCGGTTGTTTATTAACTAAAGGATTTTTAAATAACTCAAGAGCATCAGAGGCGATAGTGGTAGAAGTAACATGGCTTTTATTTGTCAACGCATTTTTAATTGCTTCTATCAATAAATTTCGTACATAATTTGGGTCATGAAATCTAACCTCTGCTTTTGCTGGATGTACATTAACGTCAACAAGTTGCGGATCGATTTGTAAGAATATAGCACATAACGGATAACGATCACGAGCTAAATAATCCTGATATGCTACTCTTAGAGCTACTTGTAATAATTTGTCTTTTACCGCTCTATTATTTATAAACAAAAACTGATCTTCACTTGAAGCTCTATTATATGTCGGGATACTAGTATAGCCGCAAATAGAGAAATCAGGAGTTTTGAAATCTATATAAGCGGCATTTTTTATAAAATCTTCACCTATTACATCGATTATACGCTGTTTTAAGTTACTTTCTGCATCTTTATTTTGTCCTTTAAGCTTTAAAAGATTCTTGCCGTCATGTGTTAAGCTAAAAGAAATTTCAGGATGTGCTAAGGAAATTTTCTTAACTACATCAACTGTTGCAGCAAGTTCAGTTTTGTCGCTTCTTAGAAATTTTAAGCGTGCGGGCGTGGCAAAGAATAAATCCCGTATCTCTATTTTAGTACCTTCATTATGGACAGAAACAGTAACTTGTTTTTCATTGCCGCCGATTAATTTAATTTGAAATGCTTTGTCAGCTTCTCGTTTCTTAGAAGTAATGAGCATTTTACTAATAGCAGCAATAGACGGTAATGCTTCACCACGAAAACCGAAAGTATGAATATTTAGAAAATCGCTTTCATCAAGCTTGGAAGTTGTATGGCGTTCAACGGCAATTTCTAACTCCTTATCAGTCATACCGATACCGTCATCGGAAATAATGATTAGATTTTTACCGGCACGTTCTAAGATAATATCTATTTTAGTACTACCTGCATCAACCGCATTCTCAACTAATTCCTTTACCACCGATGCAGGTCTTTCTATAACCTCACCGGCAGCAATTCGGTTGATAGTACTTTCTGAAAGAAACTTGATAGTCATTTTGCTACTAATTTAAATTTCTTACTACAATATGGGCAGATAACTTCCTTTTTTTCTTTATCTATCTCTAAATAAACTTTTGGATGGTCATATGGAGGTTCTTTGCCCTGGCAAGATACAGATGCATCAACGCTATTAACAATTTCCATAGATTTATACATTATTTCTTTAAGTGAAATCTAATATAAGTTACTTTTAAATAAAAGACAAATAATACTTGATTAACTATGTCATTCCCGCGTAGGCGGGAATCCATGGTAAAGCAAGATAAACCGAGCTTTTAAAGAGCTTTAAAGTACTGGATTCCCGCCTACGCGGGAATGACATCGAACGTCATACAATAAGACTAGGTTGACTATAGCATAACACAGCAGGAGGTAAAAATGAAAAACAAAGTAGCAGTCATTACCGGTTCTACTAGCGGTATCGGGCTTGAAATAGCAAAACATTTCGCAAAACTTGAATCTAAAATAGTTATTAACGGTCTTGCAAAAGAAGATGAAGTAGCCAAAATTTCAGCAGAATTGAAAGAACTTGGTGCAAGTAGCGTATTTTATCAAGGAATAAATTTAGAAAAACCTGAAGAAATTCGTTCTATGTTTGAGAGAATAATAAAAGAATTCGGTAAAATAGATATATTAGTAAATAATGCCGGTATTCAGCACGTTGCCCCTATCGATGAATTTCCTGAAGATAAATGGGAACAAATTTTGCGTATAGATTTAATAGCCTCTTTTTATACTACAAAATACGCAATACCGATTATGAAAAAAAACGGCTTTGGGCGGATTGTTAACATCGCTTCTGCTCATGCCTATGTCGCATCACCCTTTAAGTCGGCATATGTAGCAGCAAAGCACGGTATCCTTGGGCTTACCAAAACCGTTGCTTTAGAAGTGGCTGAGAATAATATTACAGTGAATGCTATCTGCCCTGGTTACGTTAATACTCCCTTAGTCAGGAATCAAATAGCAGATACTGCTAAAGCTAGGCATATCAGTGAGGAATCGGCATTAAGGGACGTAATCCTAAAATCTCAAGCTACAAAGAAATTTGTTGAAGCCGATGAAATAGCAAACTTAGTAATATTCTTATGTGACGAAAAAGCATCATCAATAACAGGTAGTGGACTCTTGATAGATGGCGGCTGGACGGCACAGTAGTCTTTAATTCTTAATATTTGTTAGTTATTGAGAAATAACTAACAATGAAAATTTCTTGCAAAATTTTGATTTACCCCTTTACACTAAATAATAAATCAAAATTTATCCAAGGAGGAATTTATGCCAGAAAAAAAACATGTACATTTTCAAACTGAAGAAATTGAATTAAATAGAGTAAAAAATGCCAAATTAATTCATTTTAAAGATGAACTGGGCAGACCCATAGATGGGCAATTAATTATAGGAGAAGTTGAAGAAGTAAAAAAACAAAATTTTGAAAGACCTAAAGAAGTTGAAGTAAAGCGTAATTTGGGTAAGTTTAAAAAAGCTCTAGCCTACCTTGGTATTATTAAAAATACAAAAAAAATTACTATAACTGAAATATATAGAGAGGATGTAGTCACCAAAAAAAAAGATGTTATCGGGTTTCATAGTTTAGGTGATTTTAAAAATGATAAAGAGTCAATAAATGACTTTGTACAAGAATTAAAAAAATATAAAGGGGCTAAAGCTTATGACCTTAATGATAATGAAATCGGTTATATTAATAATGAAGGAAATTTAATAAGAAACGAAAATATCAAAATTGATTTTAATGAAACTATTCTTCAAAAAAATGGAAAAGTATTTGCTATTGAAAAAAATGGTAAATTCTTAGATTTAGAAGGTAAAGCTTTACAAAATCAAAATCAGTTTATACAAAAAAGTAGCGGAGTTTATCATTTAAGCGGTGCTGACATAAAATATTTTGATAAAGATGAAGATATTAAGACTTCAAAAGGTATTACAAATCTTAACAAAAAGCCAGTAAGAAGTGCTCTTAAAGGTAGCAGAGAAGCTACAAAAATAGGAGAACAACTACGAAAACAACAAGAAGAGAAGCAGTTTGCGGGAATTAAAAAGCCAAAAGGTGCTAAACTTACAAAAGTAGGAATTCCGGTAGTTCCTACTAGATAGATAACTAGATTACAAAATTTTAAATACTTGACCGTTATAACGTATATATTATAATAGTTATGACCAAATTAATATGTACGTTATAATAGTCATAATAAATTATGATCTTAATTATTTAGTCTTTTGCATGTCTAATATAGCTTGTACTTGAGCTTTTACTTCTAGATTATCAGGCTCTAATTCTAATGCTTTATTGTATACTTCAAGAGCTAAGTCATATTTGCCTAATTCTTCTAAAGCAAGACCTTTATTAAAGTAAGCATTAAAATGTTTAGGGTTTAGTTCTATTGCTTTATCGTATGCTTCAATAGATAGCTTATACTTACCTAGTTCGTAAAATATACTTCCTTGATTAGTATAAACAACTGAATTGTTAGGTTCTAGTTCAATTGCTTTTTCGTATGAATTGAGAGCTAAATTATATTTGCCTAACTTGTGTAATGCTGCACCTTGGTTCATATAAATTTCAAAATCATTAGGTGCTAACTTAATTGCTTTATCGTATAACTCTAGTGCCTGATCGTATTTACCTAATTCAAACAATATATTTCCTTTATTAACATAACTCTCGGTAAAATTTTTGTTTAGCTTAATTGCCTTATCATAAAATTTAAAAGCTACATCATATTTACCTAAACTCTTGAATATATTTCCTTTTTTTAAATATACTTCAGGATCACTAGGATTTAATTCTATCGCCTTATCATACGCTTCTAGTGCAAGCTCATATTTTCCAAGCTCTTCTAGAACTATAGCTTTATTAAAATACGCATTATAATAGTTAGGGTTAAACTCAATTGCTCTTTTATATGATTCAAGTGCAAGCTCATATTTTCTAAGTCTTCTTAAGGCCGCTCCTCGATTAGTGTATACCTCAAAATCGTTAGGATTTAGTTTAATAGCTTTATCATAAGCTTTTATAGCTAATTTATATTCATTTAATGTAAGAAATATTCCTCCTTGATTGTTATAAATATCAGGATTATCGGGATTAATCTCTATTGCCTTATTATAAGCTTCAAGTGCTACTTCATACTTACTCAATTTTGCAAGTATATTTCCTTTTTTAAAATATGCTTTATCATTATTAGGGTTTAGTTCAATAGCTTTATCGCACTCTGCTAGTTCTTTTTCGAGATTATTTACAATGTATTTAGATTCATCATTAGATAAAGACAGATTAGGCAAATAGTTACGAAAGCATATTGCTACTACCACAAGAATTAAAATACCGACAATTAAATATTTATATTGCATATGTGCTTATGATTTTATTGTAATTAATAATATATAAAAAAATTAAATATTATAAAGGTTAATTTATAATATTATAAATTACACTTTATAAATGATGTAACTTGTCTATAATAACTAATTAGTAATTAAGTTATTTAAAGCTCGATGAATAAATCTAAGTTCATTTTTTTATCTGCTATTTCAGGCAATGTACTCGAATATTATGATTTTACGGTATATTCAGTTTTTTCGCTGATTATTGGACAAGTTTTTTTCCCCGGTGAATCGGAATTTATGCGTATTCTTTTAAGCCTTGGAGTTTTTGCGGTCGGTTTTTTGACAAGACCTATAGGGGGCATATTATTCGGTTATATCGGTGATAGATACGGTAGACGTATCGCTTTAATAATATCGATGCTAGGTATGACCGTTCCGACTTTTATTATGGGACTCATACCATCATATGCAAGTATTGGGATTTATGCCCCTATAACATTAGTTATAATGAGGCTTATTCAAGGTTTATGTATTAGCGGTGAAGGAACGGGAGCAGCTATTTTTATCCTAGAACATCGTCAAAACTTAAGACCCGGTTTTACGGCAGGTTTGGTTCACGGCTCAAATATTGCCGGTACTTTAATTGCAACATTTATCGGTATTATAATCGAGCGTTATTTTTCTCATATAGATTTTGCTTGGCGGTTTGCTTTTCTGCTTGGCGGATTTATGGGTCTTGCCGGATTTTACTTGCGATTGCGTGTATCGGAAACACCGATTTTTAAAATGCTTGAGAAAAAGAAACAAGTTCTTAAAGCACCTTTTTCCAACGTAATTAGAACTGCTTGGAGATCTATGGTTTTAACCATGTGTATAGGTGCTATCGCTAGCAGCGTTATGTATTTAGTAAAAACTTATATAAATGTTTTCTATTATAATGTAATGCATCTTAGCAATACTATTGCTTTATCATATTTGGCTTATAGTTCGTTTATTGCGATGATAGCGATGCCGCTTGCCGGCGGTACTGCCGATATTATCGGAAAATTTAAAATGGCAATGCTTGTAGGAGTTGCTATCTTGATATTAATCTTACCTACTATGTTACTTATGTCATCAGAAGAGATGTGGCAACAAATTATAGCTCTTACAATGCTTGGTATGCTTGCAGGAAGTATAGCAGGTACGGCTTATATATTTGTTATATCCTTATTTACGGCAGAACAAAGATTTACCGGTGTTGCTTTCAGCTACAATTTTGCAATAGCGATATTCGGTGGAACTTCACCTATTATTTCTCGTTGGCTTGTAGAGCATACAGGCTTATTTTATGCTCCGGCTTTTTATATCATGATCATTGCTGCCGCATTTTTAGTGATTATGTATATGATGAGGAAAGTAATTAAATCGTTGCTTAATAATTATGAACATAGAAAATAAAGAAATAACAAATAGTTGGTTTACTAATTTACGTGATTTATTGTGCAAAGAATTTGAAAAAATCGAAGAAGAATATGCACAGACAAAAGGTTTAAAACCGGCTAAGTTTATACGCTCAAGTTGGGAGCGTAACGGCGGCGGTGGCGGTGTTATGTCTCTCATGAAAGGAGAAGTATTTGAAAAAGTCGGAGTTAATATTTCTACCGTATTCGGTGAATTTTCTCCCGAATTCCGTAGCGAAATTCCAGGAGCAGAGCTAGACGGAAAATTCTTTGCAACAGGTATCTCAGTAGTTGCACATCTTAAATCGCCGTTAATTCCTGCTATGCATTTCAATACTCGTTATATAGAAACCTCTAAAAATTGGTTTGGCGGCGGTGGCGATTTAACGCCCTTTTATCCGGAAGAACATGAAACGGCAAAGTTTCATGCAGCTTTTAAAGAAGCATGCGATAAGTATGATTCTAACTATTACCCTAAATTCAAAAAGCAATGTGATGAATATTTTTATCTAAAGCATAGAAAAGAACCAAGAGGAGTAGGCGGAATATTCTATGATTACTTAAATAGCGGTAATTTTGAACAGGATTTCGGTTTTACCAAGGATGTAGGTAAAGCTTTATTAGCGGTATATCCTGAAATCGTTAGAAGCAAGTTATTTTTACCTTGGACTTTAGAGCAGAAAGAATACCAGCTTATAAGGCGAGGTAGATATGTAGAATTTAATCTATTATATGATCGCGGTACTAAATTCGGTTTAATGACTGATGGAAATGTAGAGGCAATATTAATGTCACTGCCACCTGAAGTAAAGTTTAATTGACTTTTTTAAAATCATAACCGAACTAATAAAACGCTATTTCGATGTGTCGAAACCTCTGTCAAAAGTGAGAGTATTTTTTACAAAATCGATGCAATCCTTGGCTTCACGGTCTATAGCAAATTTTTTACTTTGTAAGTTTAGGCGGTAAATAATTTTCTGTTGATATTACTTTTTTACCGGTTTTATTTTCTAGAGCCGTTTTAGCGTTTTTAGCTATACTTCCTCCTATTTTACCTGCAACCTTATTTTCTTCCATTCCTGTCGCATTATTAGTTTCTGCTACCTGACGAGTAGATAATTCAGCAAGAGCAGTAAAAATTAATTCTGCTTCATTCATGTGATCACGTAAATTTTGATTTTTTAAGCCTTTTATATTTTTATGTTCTTTAATGCTTATACCTGTCCATTCTTGATGAATAATATTAGTTAATATAGCAAATTCACTCTCTTTTGTTACTTCATGATTTTTCCAGTAGTCAGTTAATTTATTTCGTGTTTCCTGCCCCATCATACGTTGCTGAATCCACTTCTCACTACGCCCGTGTCGCTTCCAATTATCCCTTGCTCTATCAATTGACTTTTCCGGATCAGAAATTTCTTGAATCCTTTCATAACCGACTTTAGCAAGCCATTGTTTAAACGGTTCTGCTTTTGGAGACGGAATAGATTGTATAATACGAAGTAATGATTCTGTATTTGCACAATCTGTTTCACGCAACTTTCCATCGGGAGCTTTTAATTTTAACTGTACGATTTTTTCGTACAATTGAGTAAATCCTTCAGTTTTTAGTAATTGCTTTTTTAAATCTGACCAATATCGCCGTGGGATAGCACTATCAGTCAATGCTCCTACTACATCGACTACCGAAAACCACCACTCGTTGTTATGCAAAATTCTCCTAATGGTTTTATCTTTAAAAATTACTAACTTATTAAGTTTATCGCTATTATTCATAATGTTCCATATTATTTTTTATGAATTATAGATATTCTAAATAAATTTTACAACTTATATTAGAAATAAAAAATCTTCTATATAAATAAAACTATTAGTTTAAATAAAATAAGTTATCGATTGACTTTTAAAGGAAGTTAGGTATAAATTTTAACTGAAATAGCAAAATGCTATTTTGGGGCGTAAGAACCTCTTAATCAACGTGGTATTTGTGTCGACCATAAAATGACGCAATCCTCGACTTTATTCTGGTCGGGGTTATAATAGTTATGTCCAAGGTTTAAACCTAAAGGCTATTATGGCTATCGTTGATGGTTTTCTTACTTCCCCGACCACCAAAGTTAAACTTCGGTGGTTGAAACTTGAGCAATTTAAGTTTAATCAATTAGGAGTGTCCATATGTTCAACCAAAATACCAAAAACCCTACCTGAACTCGTAGCAGAGTTTACTTCAAAAGAAAATTTAGAAATCCTAAAAGTTGAGATAGCAGAGTTGTTGGAAAGACCTTTGAAAAAGAGAGATATCGACGCAATAGAGAAACGCTTAGCAAAACTAGAAGCAATATTTGGTATTGCCAAAGTATAGATAAGCAGGCATTGTTTTCATTTATGTCATTCCCACTATTTAATATTTTAAGTTGTATTTATGGATACCGTGGTCAAGCTACGGTATGACAAAACAGAATAAATATTAGTCAAAAGGTTTTACTATAACCATTATTACTGCAATAATCATACAAATAGCCGGAATCTCATTAACTATGCGGTAAAATTTTTCTGAATGCACATTCTTACCAGTTGCAAAATCTTTTCGCCATCTTGCAAGTAAACCGTGAAATATCACTAAAATTAACACTGCAAACATTTTAACGTGAAACCAAGTATCAAGAGCAACAAACCCGTAAATATGAGCATTTATTAAACCAAATATAAATGTGCTAATCATTGCCGGATTCATAATGAATCTGAGTAATTTTAGCTCCATTACTTGTAAAGTACTATCTAGCTCACTACCTATTTTAGCTTTGGTATGATAAACATATATTCTAGGTAAATAAAGAAGTCCTGCCATCCAACATATAGCAGATATCAGATGGATTGACTTAAACCATAGATAGTAACTTGCCATTTTTTCCCTTATTAATTTTTTAATTTACACAAACATTTAGTAAATTCGTTTGGACATATTCTTGTACTAGAGCTACTCGTAACTAAATTAGTATCAACCTTATTAATAAATCGTAGCAATATATTTGTCAAACTATTAATAAAACTTTTATTCGTCCCAAGCGTCGGGATTCGAGTATATTGAATTTCATATTTATCTGCGATTAATTTATACTCAATATCAAGTTCTACTAATGTTTCAACATGTTCGGATACAAATGATATAGGTACGATTATTATATCTTTTTTTAACTTTCCAGCTATCTCTATTTCGTCTTCCGTATTCGGTTTTAACCACTCTATAGGTCCTACCCTACTTTGATAAGTTATCTTATAATCTAAATCTTTTATATTTAATTCTTTGACTATTGCTTTTACTGTTTCTTTTATCTGAAAACTATAAG
Organism: Rickettsia endosymbiont of Omalisus fontisbellaquei; assembly: GCA_020404465.1. Taxonomy (GTDB): domain Bacteria; phylum Pseudomonadota; class Alphaproteobacteria; order Rickettsiales; family Rickettsiaceae; genus Rickettsia. Next base: position 14,552 of record DYDV01000081.1, on the reverse strand, counting down.
GATCACCTGCTTTTATTATTTTTTTAGGTAACCCATGAGCAGAAAATAATATACGAAAATTTTTATCATATAGTTTTTCCTTTATTAAAGAAACATGAGCTTTTATAAAATCTTCTTCTAGAGGATAACAACAAACTGTTTTTATCGGGATATCTATATCAAGGCTTTTTAAAAAATTTTTAACCGATGACCCTGTTGTAGTACTTGAAAACTGAGGATATAGAGGTAACAATATTATCTCACTTGGATTATATTCTTTTATTTGCTCTATTGTTTCTTTGGCAAACGGTGCTGAATATCTCATATTTATAAAAATGGCGAAATCTTCTTTTACTAGTTGCTTTAGCTTTTCGGTTAACGCTAATTTCTGCTCTTGTGTTTCTTTAGGTAAAGACGATTTACCTCCTATTAAAGAATAAATTTTTTGAGATTTTCTTTCTCTAGTAATAGAAATTATTTTTGCAATAATATAACGTAACGGATTTGGAAAATTAATTATAGCTTTATCATAAAATAAATTAAATAGAAAAGGCTTTACTGATTTAAGGCTATCCGGACCTCCTAAATTAAAAAGTACTATTGCTATTTTTTTCTTCATATTATTCACTATTCTTTAAAATTTCTAACATATTCTGTTAAAAATTCTACATTTTCCGGAGGTGTTTCAGGTAAAATACCATGTCCTAAATTAAATATAAAATTCTTTCCTTTCATTGCTGAAAGAATTTTGTAAGCTTTTTCTTTAATAATTTCTTTATTAGTAAGCAGTATGATAGGATCTAAATTACCTTGTACTATTACCTTATCGCTCCATTGTCTCATTTTTTCAAGCGGAACTGTTTGATCTAGTGCTAAAATATCTATCGGTACTTCTTTTATAAACTTCTCGTATAATAATCCTGCTCCTTTAGGAAAAGCAATTATTGGAACATTCGGAAAAGTTTCTTTTACTCTTGATATAATCTTCTTTGTTGGCTCTATTACAAATTCAGTAAATTCTTCTTCTGCAAGTACTCCTGACCATGAATCAAAAAGCTTTAAAATATCTGCTCCTGACTTTGCTTGATTTATAAGATGAGAAGCTGTTTTTTCCGTAATAAAATCTAATAATTTTCTAGCAAGTATTTTATTTTCATATATAAATTTTTTGCTTATTTTAAAATCCTGTTTTCCTTTTCCTTCCAGCATATAGCTCATCACTGTCCAAGGGCTACCTGTAAATCCTATTAAGGAAGTAGATAATGGTAATTCTTCTTTTACTTTTTTTATTATTTCATAAACTTTTTCTAATTTACTACTTGGATCATTTTGTAGATATTTAAAATCTTCTTGCGATTTAAATTGTCTTAATACAGGACCTATATTTTCTTTAAAATCCACTTCCCATCCAAGAGCATGAGGTAAAACTAATATATCGGAAAAAATAATAGCTGCATCAAGATTATAACGCCTTATCGGTTGTAGTGTTACTTCTGTAGCTTTATCTACGTCATAACAAAAATCTAAGAAATTTTTTACGCTTTCTCTTACTTTTCTATATTCCGGTAAATGTCTACCTGCCTGACGCATAAACCAAATAGGTATCTTGTCGTTAGGTCCTTTTACAGGACTTAAAAGTTGTTTCATTGTACTACTATAAAATTAAATATAATAAATATTTTTATTAAGTGTTGTTTATGTAAACAGAATTATGTAGATTAAATCTTTTGAACAAAGTTATCAACAAAATTTTCACTAAGATTTTTCTTAAAAATATTAGCATTTTTAATTAGTATTCACATAAATTTGCAATAGATTTATGTAAGTGGATAATTAAGTGTAATCTTTGTTTATAGCTTAGAAAAGACTATTTTTTCAAAGAAAAATGTTATTTATTCACAATTTTATCCACAAACTATTTATTTAAAAGAAAATATACTAGATTTGCTTGATTTAATAAGGATTTGAGGAAATTTTTAATAGATATTAATTAGAAAAATAATAAGTTATTAAAAAATTTATCCACAATTACATGTGTAAAGTATGACAAAGCTAATTATTCACTTGGTTTCAGACTCTTCCGTACAAACAGCGAAATATGCAGCAAGTTCTGCTCTTGCACAATTTACTTCCGTAAAACCAAAATTATATCATTGGCCAATGATTAGAAATTTGGAATTGCTAAATGAAGTACTAAATAAAATTAAGCTAAAACACGGTATAGTATTATATACGATTGCCGATCAAGAACTAAGAAAAACATTAACAAAATTTTGCTATGAATTAAAAATTCCATGTATTTCCGTAATAGGTAAAATTATTAAAGAAATGTCTGTTTTTTCAGGTATTGAAATAGAAAAAGAACAAAATTATAATTATAAATTTGATAAAACTTATTTTGATACTCTTAATGCAATAGATTATGCTATAAGACATGATGACGGACAAATGCTTAATGAGCTGCCATTCGCTGATATAATATTAATAGGTCCTTCTAGGACTTCTAAAACCCCAACTTCTGTATTTTTAGCATATAACGGGCTAAAAGCTGCCAATATTCCTTATGTTTATAATTGTCCTTTTCCTGATTTTATAGAAAAAGATATAGATCAATTGGTAGTAGGACTGGTCATTAATCCAAATAGATTAATCGAGATAAGAGAAGCTAGATTAAATTTATTGCAAATTAACGAGAATAAAAGCTATACGGATTTTAATATAGTACAAAAAGAGTGTTTGGAAGTTAAAAAAATTTGCGGGCAAAGAAATTGGCCGGTAATTGATGTATCAACTAGATCAATAGAAGAAACGGCGGCTTTAATAATGCGGATATATTATAATAGGAAGAATAAATATAATAAATAAAATATTTTCATCATTTACAAGTAGAGATGAGTAATTTATAATTTTATTTATATTTTTTCGTCATTGCGAGGAAAAATTGAAAATTTTGACGAAGCAATCTCGTGCCAAAATCCTGAGATTGCCGCACTCCTTTTAGTCGCTCGCAATGACATCCATACAACACAGAGGAGAAATTATGGCAAATAATGTAACGGATAGCTCTTTTGAAAAAGAGGTGTTGGAATCGGATTTACCTGTACTGGTTGATTTTTGGGCAGAATGGTGTGGACCGTGCAAAATGTTAACACCGATAATAGATGAAATCAGTAAAGAATTACAAGGCAAAGTAAAAGTACTTAAGATGAATATTGATGATAACCCTGATACTCCATCAAAATATGGTATTCGTAGTATTCCGACGGTAATGTTATTTAAAAACGGTGAACAGAAAGATACTAAAATAGGTTTGCAGCAAAAAAACTCTCTTTTAGACTGGATTAATAAATCTATTTAATATTTATTTTATGTTACTTAGCCATTCAAAAGTATTTATAGAGATAGCCAATGGTTATGTTGAGGGTATTGATACTCATAAAAGAGCCCAAGGTTTAAAGCATTTTTTTTTAAAAAAAGGAGTTTCTCTTTCTCCAGATATACCCATATTAAACAACATTAATTTTTCTTGTTATGAGGGAGAGAAAATAGCTTTTATAGGAAGTAACGGTTCGGGAAAAAGTTCGCTTTTAAAGCTAATCGCAGGAATATATCCGTTAAAATCAGGTACAGTTAAAGTTCATGGAGATATTGCGGCAATCATAGATATGGGAGTGGGTTTTGAGCCAGAGCAGACAGGTCGTGAAAATATAAAAATGTTAATGCTATATAACAATATGTTAGACAAATATAGCAAAAAAATTGAAAAAGAGATTATAGATTTTTCGGAACTCGGTAGTAAAATTGATTTACCGATAAAAATTTATAGTTCAGGTATGTTATCGCGTCTTGCTTTTTCCGTATCGATATTCCAAAATCCGCAGATTCTATTACTTGATGAAGTTTTTGCGGCAGGTGATAGCTATTTTATAGAAAAATCTCTTAATTTAATGAAGAATAAATTTAAAAATACTCCTATTTCAATAATAGTAAGCCATCAAGAAGAAATTATAAAAGATAATTGCGATAGATGTATATTATTACGTGACGGTAATATTATCGGTGATGGAAATCCATCAGAAATGTTTAAAATTTATAATGGAGAAACCCATAGATGATAAAGTATTTTTTTTCTAAAAAATACTGGCAGGCAATAGCATTACTGGTTAAAGCTTCTATAATTAGACAAAATAAGGATTCTTTTTTGGGTTCTTTATGGAGTTTAATTCAGCCTTTTATTCACATAATGGTAATTTCATATTTTTTTGGTTTTTTATTAAAGCAACCAAGAGAATTTATGATAATGAACTTAGTCGGTGGTATTCCTTTATGGAGTTTTATAGTAAGCAGCTTAACGATTTGCTCGAGTTCTTTGGTAACCCGTGATCAAATAATAAAAAAAGTTAGAATTTCTAAAACTTTTTTTCCGGTTGCAGATAGTTTAGGGCAATTATATACTTTAATTTGTTCATTTTCGGCAATGTATGTTGCTTTTATTTTATTATTTCCTGAAAAATTTTCTTGGCAAATAATATTTATGCCGATATTGATTTTGCCCTTAATAATATGCGTGATTAGCGGCTCTATCGCAGTAGCATTTTTAACTCCGTATATTCGAGATATTCCGCAAATGTTGAGTGTTGTTCTTGGAGTTATTTATTGGAGTATACCGATAGTTTATCCCTATTCGCTAATTCCGGAATCTAAAAAAATATATTTTGAGTTTAACCCGTTCTTTTTAGTTATAAGACCTGTACAAGCATTGGTAATTGACGGAACATTGCCGGATATGATGCTGATGGTTAAGTCTATTATAGTTGCATTTATTACTGTTTGTATCAGTTATTTAATTTACAGACAATTTTCTAAAAGAGTTATTTATTATTTATGAAACTTGGTTTTAATCTAGATTTTAATGAATTAGATTTAACCGGACTTAAAAAATTAGATCAAATATTTTTAGATTATCTCTTTAAAGCCGATAAATCTCTGCATAAAGATTTAATATTATTTAGATTAGCTTCTTCCTCTGTTATTCCACAAGATTATTCCGAATTTTTGTTAAAAATTTCCCCTCATTTAGATGATTTTCTAGCCGAGTTATTTTGCATTTCAAAAGAAGTAACTATATCAAGATTAAAGCATAAAGATTTTGATGTTATTTATGAATGTAAAAGGAAATTTGTAGAGCGTTATGCAGTAAAAAAATACTCACAGGAAAAAATAAAAGATATTGATTTTGAAGAGGTGTATTTAAAATTATCTGAATTAATAGGTACGAATTTTACTTCTAAAGAATTTGCTAAGCAGATCATTATATGGCAACAGGATGAAGAGAGTTTTGTCGCAGAATTAGATATAGCAGCTAGGTATGTTGCTTACCGAGTTTATGATCACTGTCATTCCTTTTCATTGTGTCATTCCCGCGAAAGCGGGAATCCAAAAAAATCAAGACTGGATCCCCGTTTTCACGGGGATGACATAAGAAACGATGACATCCTATTCAACCTCCCACAAAAATTAGACAAAGAAAATCTAATAGACGATAAAAAAATATTAAAATATCAAAAGAATGAGAGAATAGATTTTAACTATACCGATATCTTTTTAAATTTAGATGAAGCTTTAAACCATTCTCATTATTGTATTTATTGTCATAAGCAGGATAAGGATAGCTGTTCTAAGGGATTACTGCAACCTCAGAATCGTCATTGCGAGGAGCGAAGCGACGTGGCAATCTCAGGAGATTAGATGAGATTGCCACGCTCCTTGCAGTCGCTCGCAATGACGGATTTAAAACAAGGCTGCCCGTTAAAACAAAAAATTTCTGAAATGAATTATGTTAAGGCACAAGGTTTTAACTTAAGCGCTCTTGCGATTATTGTTATTGATAATCCCATGGTTGCGGCAACGGGTCATAGAATTTGTAATGATTGCTCTAAGGCTTGTATTTACCAAAAGCAAGATCCGGTAAATATTCCATTAATAGAATCAAATATTTTAGAAGAAACACTTAAATTACCTTACGGTTTAGAAATATACTTACTTCTGACTCGCTGGAATCCGCTTAATATCTATGCTCCGCTGCCGAAAGAATCTACTAATTATAATATTTTAGTTACGGGTCTTGGACCGGCAGGCTTCAGTCTCAGCTATTATTTATTAAGGTCAGGCCATAATGTAGTGGCTATTGACGGCTTAAAAATTACTCCCTTACCATTTGATGTTCATAAGCCTATAAAATTTTGGCATGAGTATAAAAGCTTATTATCAGAGAGAACGCCAAGAGGATTTGGAGGGGTAGCAGAATATGGGATTACTGTTCGGTGGGATAAAAATAACCTTGATATATTGCGGCTAATACTCGAGAGAAATAATAATTTCAAATATTATGATGGAGTAGCCTTAGATTTTAATATAACGAAAGAACAAGCTCTAGATTTGGGTTTTGACCATATAGCTTTTTGCATTGGAGCAGGTCAGCCGAAAGTTTTAGAGATAGAAAATTTTGAAGCTAAGGGCGTAAAAACAGCTTCCGATTTCTTAATGACTTTGCAAAGCGGAGGAGCATTTTTAGAAAATTCTAATACTAATATGGTAATTAGGATGCCGATTGCAATAATAGGCGGCGGTCTTACTTCAATCGATGTAGCAACGGAAAGTCTATATTACTATAAGACCCAAGTAGAAAGATTTGTTAGAGATTATGAGTTTGCTGCACAAAAATGCGAGAAAGATTTAGCGGAGGAAGATAAAGAAATAGCCAAGGAATTTATTGCTCATGCAAAATTATTTAAAGAAACTAAAAATAATGAAGAATTAAGAAAGGTTTTTAATAAGCTTGGGGGGGCTACTGTTTATTATCGTGGAAAACTGCAAGATTCGCCGGCGTATAAACTAAATCACGAGGAGCTAATATATGCATTAGCACTTGGTGTTGATTTTAAGGAAAATATGCAGCCTTTAAGTATTAATATTGATAAATACGGTCATGTAGAGGGGGTGGAGTTTGAGGATCGTCATTGCGAGCCAGTATTATGTCATTCCCGCGAAAGCGGGAATCTAGAAAAAAATAATACAAACAAATTACTGGATTCCCGCTTTCGCGGGAATGACATAGAAAAAAGCAGGAATGACATAAAGGACACTGTGGTACTTAAAGCCAAAACCGTGATTATGGCAATCGGTATAGAAAATAACACTCAATTCGATGAGGATAAATATAGTTATTTTGGTGATTGTAATCCTAAATATTCGGGTAGTGTGGTGAAAGCTCTTGCTAGTACCAAAGATGGTTACGACGTTATTAACAAAAGACTTATAAATAATAACCCTAGCTTTAAAGATAGTTACAAAGACTTTATAACGCAGCTTGATTATTTGCTAACCTCTAGGGTTAATAAAATAAATATTCTAGATGATAAAACTTTTGAGCTTATAATTCATTCACCGCTTGCTGCTAAAAATTTTAAGTTCGGACAGTTTTTTCGCTTACAAAATTATTCTGAAGATATTACTAAGTTAATAGAGCCAGTAGCCTTAAGTCCTATAGATATTGAAATAGAAAAAGGCCTAATTAGTTTTATAGTTTTTGAAGTCGGTAAATCAACTAGCTTATGTAAAACATTATCCGAAAATGAGAAAGTGGTTTTAATGGGACCGACAGGCTCGCCGCTAGAAATACCTCAAAATAAAAAAATAGTTATTATTGATTCCGAAGTCGGTAATGTAGGCTTATTAAAAGTTCTAAAGGACAATAATAATGAAGTTATATTTTTTACAGCGTCATTCAGAAAGCCTGATACAAGCGAATTCTCTGACACTCGCCTTTGCTCACGTACTTTTGTACGCTCCGCAGGCTCAGTCGTCAATTCATCTTGTCTAAAGCTTTCTGAATCTAGCTGCACCTATCCTGATATAAAAAATGATAAATTAGTTTCAGCGGATATAGTAATAATTAATGCTTCCCCTGAAATAATAGAAGAATTACAAAGTTTAAAAAATGAAATATTCGGCGAGGATACAGAGTTAATAGTTAGCGTTAACTCATCGATGCAATGTATGATGAAAGGAATTTGTGGACAATGTATTCAAAAGGTCAAAGGAGAGCAGAAATATATTTTTGCCTGTAGCTGTCAAAATCAAAAAGCAGAAATGATTGATTTTAAAAGCTTGAAAACTCGTTTACGCCAAAATTCTTTGCAAGAAAAAATGAGAAAATTGATAGCTAATTAATCCATGATTTAATAGCTTCAATTAACTCTTCTAGTTGTTCAGGTGATAATTCACCAATTTTTTTTTGAATTTTATCACTTCTTATAGCACTAATTTTATCAACCATAATATGAGATTCTAAATTAAGACCATTTAGCGCTGTAGGAGTCAATAACAGGCGAAAAGTTGGGGCATCTATTAAATCCGTTGTTAGAGGGCAAACTGTTATACTGGGATGATTTTTATGTAAATTAGATTGAACAACAACAGCGGGACGAGGTTTACCATAATCTCCAGATATTACACAAGCAACAATATATATCCTTTTTTAATTTCTATTATTTCCATTCATCTAGCCAACTTTCTTCATTGTGTTTTAACCATAAATCGGCATCAGGATTGTTTTCTTTTCTAGCTAATAAGGATTGACGTCTAGCTTCTTTAGCTACGTCTGAATTATCTAGTTGTTTAAGATATACACGTATTGCTTCACTAATTATCCAGCTTTTGCCACGGTGTAAATCATGAGCTGCTTTTTCAAGTTTTTTACTTAAATTTATTTCTAAACGTATACTAGTCGTAATACTTTTTGTCATTTTTATCCCCTTTAATAAATTAAAATAACCCTGCTTATAATATTTAATTGTAACACAAAGTGTTACATATCGCTAGTTAAATAAATTCACTTCTCAAAACGACAAAATGCTCTACTACTATCTTGATTAAGAAAATCGATAATTTGCATTATTATAGAATTATTTTTATACTTCTCTGTAACTTGTTTTATACGCTCAGCAAAATTACCTTCGCCTGAGAAGATTTCTTCGATAGCTTTTAAAGCACTTAAAGACTCTGCTTTATCAAAACCTTTTCTATTCATACCAATTAGATTTAAACCCTCAAGCACTGCACGCTTACTGCTTACAAGCCCAAAAGGTATTACGTCTGCTCCGACCGGTGATAGCCCGCCGATCATCGAATATTCACCGATTCTAGCATATTGATGAACTGCCGATAATCCACCTATTATTGCGTAATCACCTACCTCAATATGACCTGCTAGGCTTACGTAATTAGCAAATACTACGTTATTGCCGATTTTACAGTCATGACCGATATGAACACCGACCATAAATAAATTATTATTTCCTATTCTTGTCACCATTCCGCCGCCTTGGCTTCCTGCTTGCACCGTAACATATTCTCTAATAGTATTATTAGAGCCGATTATTGTGCTTGATCGCTCATTAGCATATTTTAAGATTTGCGGAGGTTGACCAATTGATGCAAAAGGATAAATAACCGTGTTTTCACCGATTTCGGTGATCCCTTCAATTACCACATGAGATTTTAGCTCTACATTATCATGAAGTACTACTTCAGCACTTATAATACAATACGGACCGATTTTTATGTTTTTACCGAGCTTTGCACCATCTGCAATTATAGCCGTAGTATGAATATTAGAATTTGACACTATTACCTTTAGGTTTTATCTTTAATCATTGCAGTAAATTTACTTTCTGCGGCTATTTCACCTTCGACCGTAACCGTACTTGAAAATTTCCATACGTTAGCTCTTTGCTGCTCAATAGTAGCATGGATATGCATAGTATCCCCGGGCTGAACGATTCTACGAAATTTTGCATTTTCAATAGCCATTAAAAACACTTCTTTATTCTTAGTAGAGCCTAAAGATTTAGCAACTAATATAGCCGCAAGCTGTGCCATAGCCTCAACCATTAGAACACCGGGCATAACAGGTCTTGCCGGAAAATGTCCTGTAAATTGCGGCTCGTTAACGGTAACGTTTTTAATACCTGTTATTGATTTGTTAAGATCAATTTCAAGCACTCTATCTACTAATAAAAATGGATAGCGATGAGGTATCAACTCCATTATTTCTATAATATCGATAATCATCTATTTAGGTCTCTTCTTTAATATAAATTTTCCGTCATTGCGAGTAGGCGTTGCCTGCGTGGATACTGAAGGTCGTCATTGCGAGGAGCGAAGCGACGTGGCAATCCAGAAAAATAATAAAAAAGTCTGGATTGCTTCGTCGAAACTTGCAGTTTCTTCTCGCAATGACGGAAAAATCGATCCACGCAACAATGCCTCCTCGCAATGACGGTTCAGGTATTCATTTTCAATAGCAAACTACTTTTTTAATTTGCTATTAGAGGTCTTTACTAATTGTTTCATAATAATAGATTGTCTATGCCAATCCATAATAGGTACTGCGGGGCTACCGCCGACAATTTTACCTGCTTCTATATTTTGTGCTGCGCCGCCTTGTGCTGCTATCTGTACCCCGTCGCCTATATTTAGATGTCCAGCGATTCCTACCTGTCCTCCAAGAGCGCAATATTTACCGATTGCGGTGCTACCTGCTATACCTGCTTGTGCTACAATAATAGAACCTCTGCCTATTCTTACGCTGTGTCCTATTTGTACTAAGTTATCTATGCGGCATAAATCTTCTATAATTGTATCTTGGAGCGAGCCTCTATCAATGGTAGTGTTTGCACCAATTTCAACATTATTGCCGATTTTAACTATTCCTATATGAAATATTTTATGATGTACGCCTTTTTCGGTAGAAAATCCAAATCCATCTTGTCCTATTTTTGCACCTGCAAGTATGACGACATCATCGCCTATAATTGCGTAATTTATTGAGACATTTGATTCTATTTTAGCATTTCTGCCTAAGCTTACACCTCTACCTATAAAACTACCGGATTCTATAATACTATCATCACCTATAACAGCGTCATCTTCAATAACGACGTTATGACCTATATAACAATTTTTTCCGATAGTTGCCGAATCTGCAATACAGGCTGATTTCATTATTTTAGCAGGGTATGATTTAATAGGAGCATAAAAAAAATCAATCAATTTGCCGTAAGCAAAATATGAATTTGTAGCACGTAGTAAAACGGTATTTGGATCTACTTTTCCGGCGAAATTTTTTGGTATGATGCAAGCAGCAGCTTTGGTAGTTTTTAAAAATTCGGAGTATTTAGGATTGCTTAAAAAGCTAATATCGTTTGAAGATGCTTCTTGTAAAATCTTAATATCATGAATTACTATATCTTCATAGATTTTAGGAGCTTCTATAATATCTTGTAAAAAATCTATAATTGCCGTTAGTTTTCGTGGTCCTAGATTTTTATAAAAATTACTACTTACCATATGAAACTTTAAGCAAATTAATCATTAGCGACAGTATATAAGTGATAGTTTTATTATGCAACAAAATTTACAAGTTTTGCATGGCTCTTAGGTCATGTTCGCATGGCATTGCCTGTGTGGATAGCACCTCGTCATTGCGAGCAGTCATAGACTGCGTGGCAATCCAGAAAAATAATAAAAAAATTCTGTGAATCAGAATTTTTTACTGGATTGCTTCGCCCTGATTACTTCGTAATTCTTCTCGCAATGACGAAAAACTGGTCCACGCAACAATGCCTACGCTGGAATGACATAGGAAAGCTAACCTACACCATAAAATAACTTTTTCTAGGCAATACTAATTTTTGAAATCAATAATCATATTGACTTGTTTAAAGTTTTGCTTAAAATCACTTTGGAGCAGTTAAGACTGCTCTGGAGTATAGAAACCTCCATCAACAGGCGGTAAAACCACCGTTAAATTGGTTTATTCCTCGATATTTTACGGTCGGGGAGGTAGTAGTCATGTTCAGGGCTTAGAGGTATTAACTTTAAGCCTAAAAACTACTCAGCTGTTCTTGTTGACGGTGTTTCTAACTCCCTGATCACCAATCGGGCTTTAACTTAGCTTCTTGGTGATCAAACTTGAATCATTTAAGTTTAATCAGGAGAACTAAGCCGTTATGAACACTAAAACCGTAGCAGAAAGAATAGAGCCGTATCTAGATTTTATTATTAAAGACAAAGACTTATTACGTGAAATCTATCCGAATGGAATGGGCGTGGTAAGTATAGAACTTATTTTAGCCAAGAAGCCTTACAACACATATGCCTGCTATAAGTTAATCCGTACTTTATTCAAATTGCCATACCGAAAAATCATATTTTTAATTGATAAAACGCTTTTAAAAGCCTCTCTTAGTTTAGTTCGTTCAATTATTCTTGGCACTTTATCATATCTAAACCTAGTTAAAATTTTTATCTATGATGAGAATGATTGTGTATTAAATATGAGAGCTTTAAAAAGTAGCGAAAATTACTTTTTGTTATATAAAATTAATTACTTTAAAAAACTTATTAACTGGGAGTAATTAAATAAGCAGAATTTAAATGGTGGAGGCAGGTAGACGATTTGCTCCACCAATCGACAGTAAAGCGATACTTTTTTGTGTAACAAAATTATATAAAAGCAGTATAAAGATTTTATAGTAGGGAGGCGAGGGAGGGTATTTTATTTCCGTTCAAATTTCATTGGAATTTTAAAGAAACTTATGAATTTGTGGTGGAAAATATTATTGCTAAATTGCCATGAAGTAAGCTATATAATGAGTTAACTTCTAGCTTTTATATAGTAAGTAATAAATGATGCTGATCAATTTTTAAGTTCATATTTATTAATTCTTTGCTATTAAAAAAAATATGCAGTTTTTCTCTAAGTTGTAAAGATTCTTCTTCAGTTATTAAGCGAGCTAAAACAACTCTGTCTCTAAATTCGTCATATCTAGCTAAGAGCAAGTTTTTATAATTATTAAAATCATAACTAGAAATATAGTGTTCAACTTTTGAAAAAATATTCAAATTTTGGCATATTGTAGCTAATTTATAACCTATATCATAGTGAACCCCGTTAATTTGCCCATAAGTTATGACCAGCTGATAATAACGTTTGAAACTTTCATTAGATTCCTGATTGTTTAGTTTTTGAAGAGTTGAATTTAAAGCAGATTCTTGTAATGAGATTATCCCTTCTTTTTTTAATAAAGAACTCATCAGCTTTATAGCTTCAACTGGATTCTTTAGATGCATTAATAGTAACCTAGAATAGACAATATCGGCTTTGGGATAATCGTTATTTAATAGTGAATAAAGATCGCTAACTATAAATGTAACATTTTTGAATCCCGCATTCTTAATTCTTTGTTTGGCTATTTGGATTTGTTGCTTGCTAATATCAACTGCATATACTTGCCCGTTATCACCTACTTTAGATGCCATGATCTCAGTCATTGTACCATTTCCACAACCAATATCCCAGATAATAGTACCTTCTTTTAAAGCAGCTTTTTCAAGTTGCTCTATAGAATGTTGCTTTAACATCTGGTGCTGAAAATCTAAATTTTTAGCTCCAGCTTTTCCTAAGCTTAATATATAAGAATTCTTTTGTTTTAAATTGTTATCATGAGTCATAGTTTAATGGGTTTGTAGAAATACTGAAAACTGGAGAATGGTGGCCACGGTCGGAATCGAACCAACGACACAAGGATTTTCAGTCCTTTGCTCTACCGACTGAGCTACGTGGCCTTAATAATTAGATGTCATTCTTGTTTTGAGTGACGCTTATATATGTCATTCCCGCGTAGGCGGGAATCCAGTACTTTAAAGCTTGTTAAAAGCTCGATTTATTTTGCTTTATGATGGATTCCCGCCTACGCGGGAATGACATAAACGAGCCAAGCCCCGCTTCTACGGGAATGACATAAACTGGATTGCTTCGTCGAATTATGTTGTAATTCTTCTCGCAATGACGGAAAAACCAAGTACAACAATAAGCTTATAATAGATTAATCGGCTTTTGTCTATATTTTATTAGTGATGTTGGACAGAAATATAAAATTATGATATAGTAGACGTTTATTTTTATAACGGTTTTTATGATCAAAATCGGTGATATTGTACTTTCTTCAAATATAATCCTTGCTCCAATGTCGGGTGTTACGGATTTGGAATTTAGAAGATGGGTGAAAAGATTCGGTGCAGGGCTGGTAGTTTCTGAAATGGTTGCGAGTAGAGCAATGATTGTGGAATCTAGGCAGTCACTACAAAAAAGTGCCATTATGCGTGATGATGCAACAAGTGCTTGCGTACAGCTTGCAGGCTGTGAGCCGAATGTAATAGCAGAAGCTGCTAAAATGAACGAGGATATGGGGGCAAAAATTATCGATCTTAATTTTGGTTGTCCGGCGAAAAAGGTGGTAGGCGGTTATGCAGGTTCGGCTTTAATGAGAGACGAGCAGCTTGCAGCTAAGATTTTTGAAGCCACTGTTAAAGCGGTTAAGCTGCCGGTAACCGTTAAAATGCGTATGGGCTGGGATGATCAGACAAAAAACGCACCGAGCTTGGCTAAAATTGCTGAAAGCTCAGGAATTCAGATGGTTACCGTTCACGGTAGAACGAGATGCCAG
>DYDV01000080.1 GCA_020404465.1 Rickettsia endosymbiont of Omalisus fontisbellaquei | reverse complement strand
GCACTAATATCTCATCGTTAAATGACCAAAGATCTTCTATAGAACCGCCGCCTCTTGCAACAATTATAACACTCGGTTTATTTGCCCCTTCTAAATTATTGAACCCTTCAATTGCTTCGGCAATTTCATTACCGGAATTTTCTCCTTGTACGCTAACGGGCCATATTATTATACGAGTCGGGAAGCGTTCGCGGATTCGGTGAATAATATCTTTAATAACAGCACCGGTTATTGAGGTGATAACACCTATTTTATCAGGTAAAAAAGGTATAGGAATACGCTTTTTATTAAACAATCCCTCTTTTTCGAGCCTCGCTTTACGCTCATTTAGAATTTGCAGCATAGCACCAAGCCCTGCGGGCTGCAAATTATCTACCGATAATTGATAGCGTGAATTACCTGCATAACTTGAGAGCTTACCGCTAATTACCACTTCCATGCCGTCATTTAACGGAAATTTAATTTTAGCTAGAATAGGACGCCAGCAAGTACAAGCTAAAATAGCAGTATTTTCTTTTAAGTTAAAATAAGCATGCCCTGAACTTGCTATTTTCAAGCCAGAAATCTCTCCTTTTACTTTTATATAGCCGAAGTTATTTTCTAATAATTCTTTAATTTTATTAGAAATCTCACTGACGGAAAATTCGTTGGTTGCCTGAGAGGTAATGAAATTATCTAGCATGTTGATATTATTTTTGTCACCCCGTGACTTGATCACGGGGTCTTGTATCGCAAATTATGTCCTGAGATACCGCGATCAAGTCGCGGTATGACATACATCTATCCATAGAATAACCTTGCAATGCAAAAGAGCAAGCAAAATTTTTTATTATTTGATATATTACTAATAGCTTGCTATTATTTTTTACAGCGTCATTCAGGAAACTTGATACAGGAGAATTTTTAAGTCAAGCCTGTGCTCACGTATTAATGCTGTGCAGGCTTACTTTCAAATTCATCCTGTCTGAAGCTTCCTGAATGACGCTGTACTATTAAATATATTTATTAATATAAATGCTACTGCGAATAATATGCTTGCTTATTATAATAACATTTTCTTTGGTAAGTTTTGCCGATCTTTCTAAGAATGGTCAAAATATTAAGATAAGCAATATGATAGCCGACTTCGTAGAGTATAATGAAAGTCAGGATTTGATATATGCTAAAGGTAATATAAAAATTATCACGGATGAGTATTTATTAACGGCAGATAATTTACTTTATGATATAAAAAATGATATTTTATGGGCAGAAGGTAATATCCGAATTAAGGATAAACAAAACAGAATAATAGAGGGTGACAAAGCAGTTTTAAAAGATGAATTTAAAAAAGGTGTCATATCGGAATTCATTTTACTTTCGGGTGATAATAATCTTTTAATTGCGAGGCTTGCTGAAAGAATAGATGAAAATAATCTTAAGCTACATAATGCGGAGTTTACCCCCTGCGATGTTACTTGTAATCAAAACCCTATTTGGCAAATTGTTGCCAAGGATACTTACATTCATTCAGAAGAGCATAGAATAGTTTATAAGAACGTGTTTTTTGAAGTATACGGCGTACCGATTTTTTTCTTACCGTATTTTTTCCATCCTACTCCTACGGCTCCTGCAACTTCAGGGCTATTAGTACCCGACGTAAAAAACAAAGGATTCGGTATACCGTTATATCTACGTGCAAAGCCCAATATGGATTTTACTCTCACTCCAAGAATTTTTAGTAAATATCAAACTTTTGAATTAGAGGGACGCTATCGTCCTAATGAAACGGATCATTTAAATTTTCAAGGTAGTTACGGTAAATTGCCGTATTTTCTAAAAAAAGATGGAGTAGTGATAAAAAATAAAAAAGTTTCTTCTTATCATTATATAGCAAGCGGTAATTTTGTTAGTACCGATAAAGTTTATGACTATGGTTTTAGGGTAGAGCGTACATCGGATAAAGCTTATTTGAAAAATTATTATAATAATTATGCTTCATATTTAACTTCTAGAATATTTGCAAATAAAATTTATGATGCAAATTATTTTTCAGCTGAAGGATTAAGTTTTCAAGGCTTAGGTAGTAATGATAGTAAGTATACTGATCCGCTAGTATTACCGAAAATCAATACAAAAAACGTGATAAATTTAAATGATAACGACAACAGCCATATCGTTGTTGAAAATAATACGTTAATGTACAAAGAAAGAATAGGGAAACAACTTGCTAGAACCTCTTTGCAATTATCATTTATGCATAATGT
The DNA here is from genome assembly GCA_020404465.1 of Rickettsia endosymbiont of Omalisus fontisbellaquei. Classification (GTDB taxonomy): domain Bacteria; phylum Pseudomonadota; class Alphaproteobacteria; order Rickettsiales; family Rickettsiaceae; genus Rickettsia. Next base: position 13,193 of record DYDV01000080.1, on the reverse strand, counting down.
GCTGACTTCTTCAGGACAAATTTTCGATTTTGTAGCAAAAGATAGAGGTGATTTTTATCTTGCTAGACGGGCTTATTTAGATAAGCCAAGAGAAAGTAAATCATTTCAAAGGAATATACCGGAATTACAAACTTTATGGCGTTACCCATTAGTAGGTAATATAACAAAAACGATAAATCTACTTATTGAGCCGGTAGTTTCTTTTACTATGGGACGTAAATTATCTAAGAAAGATAAAAAATTTGTTATGATTGATCCTGCTAAGTATGAATTATCTGAAAAAAATATCTTTTTATCCAATCGTTATAGTGGTATTGATTGCCATGATTTTGGTAATAGATTAAGTTACGGCTTGAATACTAGTATTGCTAAAGAAGAAAATTATTTAAAATTATTTTTAGGACAATCCCGTAATACAAGATATAGTATAGATTTGCCGGCTGATGATACGGAAAATGTCGGTCAAATCTTGGGTAATATTTCTAATAATTTAGAATTATTTTATAGTTTTCGGAAAGATAAATATTTCAGACCTATCAGAGATGAGGTAGGAGGGAATTTTAACTATGATAAAATTAACCTTTTAGGTAGTTTCATTCAACTTACAAATCTTAAAAAATATTATTCCGTGGAAAGTATAAAGATTTCAAATAATAGAGTGCGGCAATTTTACGGAGACATAAATTATCAGATAGCGGAAAATTGGACTATAGGCTTTGGTGCGCGTATTGATCTCTCTAGACGATCCCCAAATTTGCTTACTCGAACTATTAGGGTGACATATGCTAAAGATTGTGTTAGAATTACTACAAAGATTTATTCCGATTATCTAGCCGACGGAAGTAGAGGAATTAAAAAAACTACTTCTTCACCGACTATTTCTATCGGTTTAAAAGTATTAAACATGTAAGTTTAGCATTGTGCTTGTGTAGATACTTAATCGTCATTGCGAGCAGCCGTAGGCTGCGTGGACACCCAAACCGTCATTGCGAGGAGCGAAGCGACGTGGCAATCCAGAAAAAATAATAAAAAATGCTATTTAGCATTTTTAACTGGATTGCTTCGTCAATTACTTCGTAATTTCCTCGCAATGACGGTTTGCTATCCACATAAAAACTATTCCAATTATTACGTTATGTGAGTCTAGAAATATGAATAAATTACTACTTATAATTAGTGTCGTTTTCACTTTTAATGTAGCACAAGCTTCGCTACCGAATATAGTAGCATCCGTAAATGATGAACCTATTACTCTTAATGAGTTTCGTGCTAGAAAAAAAATGATTATGGCACTAAACAATGTTGAGAGTCTAACGCCTGCTCAAGATAAGCAGCTAAGTGACTTAGCAATCAAGAGCTTAATTGATGAATCTTTGCTTTTTCAATATGCCGGAGATAGAGAAATCCCGCAAGAAGAAATAGATAACGCTATCAAGTCTATTGAAGATCGTAATAAAATGCCTCACGGTTCTCTTCTTCAATATCTAAAAAGCAAATCAGTTAATCCTGATAGTTTTATTTCTCAAATTAAATCCGAGTTGATTAAAATGAATATTTTGTCAAGCTTATCAAGGTCGGTGCAAGTAAGTAATAAAGAAATAGATGTCGCAATTTTATCTAGCGATCAAAAAGACGTAGAAATTTCAATGCAAGTATTTACATCTAAAGATAAAGGCAATAAAGCGTTTACTCAGATGAATAATTTAAAAAATCGGTTAAAAAAATGTACCGACGTCAAAAAATCGCTTTATGATAATTTTGCTACTATGCAAATTATTACTGATAAGCTTAGTAAAATAGAAGATGTAAAACAAACTATCGTAAAGGATTTAGGTCCTGATAAAGCAAGTAATGTTTTTGAAGTAAATAACAAATTTGAAATAATATTAGTGTGTAATAAGAAAATCTTAAATGTTAATGAAGATGAGAATAATTATGTAGTAAACTTCCTAACCAATAAAAAGATTTCACAAAAAGCACAAAAACTATTTGAAAATATGCGTAAGAAAGCAGCTATAAAAATAATGTTGCCGTCTTAGTATACTCTTCTGCTTTCAAGAATTGCTCTTTCATTTTATCAAGGATTCGCATCCTAACCTATTAAGTATAGGCTGCGGGTGCTCACCTCTCAAAATAAAATTCAATTCTTAAAATCATTTGAGTATATACTATCGTGCTGTGGTGTTGTTGTGTGAATTTTATTTTTGAACCATGCAACAAGAAAACTTTATTTTTTGACATATCCTATGCTCCTTTCAATTGCAAAACATGCAGCCTCACATCAAATTAATCCTCTTAAAAAGCACGGACAAAATTTTATCTTTGACAGTAGTTTATGTGATAAAATTGTACGTGCGAGTAACCTTGCAGAAAATAGCAGGGTGCTAGAAATAGGACCCGGCACAGGAGGGTTAACTAGGTCAATATTGCAGAAAAATCCTGAATCCTTAACTGTTATAGAAACAGATGAGAGATGTATCCCATTACTTAATGAGATTAAAGAATATTACCCTAATTTAAATATTATAAAGCAGGATGCTCTTAAAATAAATTTAACTGATTTAGGCTATGGTATAGTCAATTCAGCCTCATTCGGATACAAGGAGCGAAGGGTAGAGCCTATAACTAATAGGAGAGCGACGAGCAACATCGTCAGCGAGTCCAAATCAATTGACTATAAAGTAACTATAATCTCTAATTTACCATATCATATAGGTACTGAATTAGTAATTAGATGGCTGAAAGAAGCACAGCTAATTACTAGTATGACGCTAATGTTGCAAAAGGAAGTAGTAGAACGTATTTGTGCTATGCCGTCAACTAAAGCATATGGTAGGCTATCAGTAATATGTCAGTTAATAGCTAAAGTGGAGAAATGCTTTGACGTAGCACCGGCTGCTTTCTATCCACCTCCTAAAGTATATTCTGCGATAGTTAAACTAACGCCTTTAGAAAACCCACCGTCTATTATCTTGATAAATAAAGTTGAGCAAATAACAAAACTTGCTTTTGCAGGACGACGGAAAATGATCAAATCATCATTGAAAAATCTTGTACCTAATATACATGAAGTATTAACTCAGTTGAAAATCAATGATAATTATCGTGCTGAAAATCTTACTCCTCAAGATTATTTGAGGATTGCTAAGAGGCTATAAGTTTTCATCATTCAGCTTTATCCACTTTTTTTGCTTCTGCTTCTTGTTCCTGCTGTAATTTATATTCTGCTGCTTTTTCTTCTATATAGTTAAAAAAGAAATAACAAAAAGTTAAAAAGCTAGTTAAAATGATTGCAAACGTTATTAATATTAGCTTAAGTTCTTTTCTAGAGTTTTCAGCTTTTAATCGTTTTTCTTCCTCTTCATCAATTATAAACTCAGGTAGTATATTTGATTCTTCTTCTTCTTTATTTTCCATACGTTACCATCTCTTAAGTTTATTAAAAATTAATGATAGAGTTTAAATATCATTTAAGTAAATTACGATATAAAGATACTTAAAATAAGTCAATAATTTTTAATCATTAGTTGTGATTTAATAGAAATGACTGGTGCTTTTTAAAATAATTTTCTAATAGACAGTTTTGAAATTAGTTAGTCTTCTTTCTTGAGCTTCTGATTTTATTTTCAGGAAATCTACATTATTTTAGCCAAGCGTATGAAAGTATTTAAGCTTTCTTCTTCGTCTTTGGTCATTATATAAGGTACTTTAACATATATAAGCATTTGATGTGTTTTGTTCGATATTTTATCTTTCTCTAAAAATACATATAATTTATGGATAGTGTTATGTTCATCTTCAATACTAAATATTTTTTTTAATGCAACTGATTTATCGGGTTTTGATATAAAATTATCAATAAAATAGTTTAAAGAATCTATAAATAATTCGCTTAATTGTTCATCATTCTCAAACTCTTCATATGATAATGATCTTGCGTTTTTCAGTTTAAAATATGATTTAATCATTTCAAGTGCAGAATATCTATCACAATTATTATTAAGAATTTGATATAATAACGTTTTATCTAAATATGCCGGTATTATCTTTAAATCCTTATTAATAATTTGTTGTTTATAATAAGATAATTGACGCATAAAAACTATAACCGTAGCTGTAAGACCTGCAACTAAGATGGAATATAAATTTAGTGATTGAAAAAGCATATTGGGATTATTATTAAATTAATGCAAGTTACAGTATTATAATATTTTTTATTTATCAATCTGAAAGTGAAATTTATTTATCACATATTTTATTATGCCGCTAATAGAACATGAGTAAATTTTTTGATTGAATCGATAGCTTATAAATAAATTAATATAAAGCTCCATTTAATGATCGAGACAGATATAGCATTGAGTTTTGGCTCAATACGTATTTTTTTCATGTGTTAGGCAGCGGTTCTATCTAGGACAAGAAAGTTATTAAAAAATAAATTTCTAAAATCTTATTAATTTTTGCTTAAAAATATATTAAAATATAAGAAAATAAAGAAGTTGAACATCAATTAATGCAGATAAATAAGGAACATGAAAAAGGGCTGTTTGATATTATTGGTGATGTACATGGTTGTTTTGATGAGTTAAAAAACTTACTAGATAAGCTCGGTTATAGAATTAAAAAAGGTAATAAATATATTATTACTCATCCTCAAGGAAGACGAATTATTTTCGTAGGGGATTTAGTAGATCGAGGTCCAAACTCACCGGAGGTATTACGCTTAGTAATGGATAGTGTTTCCTCATCTATTGCTTTTTGTGTTAACGGTAACCATGATGATAAACTAAAACGAAAACTTCAGGGACGAAATGTTGTTATTGCTCATGGACTTCAGGAAACACTTGAGCAATTAGAAAACGAGCCAGCAGAATTTAAAGCATCTGTTCTTAAATTTTTAGAAAAATTAAATAGCTATTATATATTAGATGATGAAAAATTAGCAGTAGCACATGCCGGCATTAAAGAAAAAGATCTAGGGCGTAGTTCTGAGCGAATAAGTAAATTTTGTATGTATGGTGCAACCACCGGTGAAATCGATGAGTTTGGTTTACCGTTTCGTTACTCGTGGGACCAAGAATATCAAGGAAATACGCTGATTGTTTATGGTCATACCCCTGTTTCTGAAGCACGGTGGCTTAATAATACTATAAATATTGATACAGGATGTGTATTTGGAGGTAAACTTACCGCACTTCGTTATCCAGAAAAAGAATTAGTCTCTGTTGATGCTGCAAAAATTTATTGTAAACCTATTAAACCGTTTAGAGATAATTAACAAAATTTATGATAACAAAGCAGTTACAGTTTGGCTATGATTATAACTGTAAATATTTTTCATAAGTCCGAATACAGCTGACTAAATCATAACTACCATTAACAGGGCGACGGTAACATATTACTCTTAACTAACTACTAAATTCTGCGACTTAGCTATTTCTGTTATTTTATGCCAGATAGATTTCACTTTGAATTAGATTTTTGCATATTTAATATTTCTTGCTTTTTTTCTTTTGCTTCTAAGTCATCAGAATTTAATTCAATTTCCTATTCCTAGGGATGGTGTGATGGCAAGAGGAGGGGTAGCCAAAATATCTAAAGAAGCCTATATAAACAGACAACATATATATAAAATGTTATCTAGCAAAGGTAACCCAAGTTTTGATAATATTGGTTCTTTATTAAATGCTTTAGGATTACAGTTGAAAGTAGAGGCTTATGCGTTTTAATTTTAATGGTACCCGCGGCCGGACTTGAACCGGCAAGAGCTTACGCTCCACGGATTTTAAGTCCGTTATGTCTACCATTCCATCACGCGGGCAAGATTCAGTGTACAGTATATTGCATACTGTATTTAATTCTAAGGTGACAGATTAATAAAAAAAATGAAAAAAAGCAAGTACTTTTATTAGGTTCTGCACAGGAAATTTAAATTATTTATATTTTTATATGAAAATTAATTGTGTTAACAGTGCCATATTAGTAAATTTAATGGTATTTGGTGACAAGTGCGAGGGTAGAACCTATAGGAATAGGCGAGACGACAAGTAACGAAACACCAAATGCTAATCAATTTACTATATGGCTAAATAATACAAGATAGCACTATATAATATGAAAAAGTTAAAAAATAAGCTCATTTTTACTATTATTTGTTAGATAATTAACTTAAATAGTGACAAAATAGTAATAATATGATAGATTAGTTTTAGAAAGTAATACTTTCTCTTGCATGTTATTGACATGTTTATTGACAAATGCCGCAAGATAGGGTAGTTTTGCATAATGAATTTTTATCGACTCTTGTATTAAGTAGGCTTAAATTTAAGTTTTAGTTATTATAAGCGGAGTTAAGTTCAAATAAGTAATTTCTATCTAATATAAGGTTTTTATGTCTATAAGTGGTAAAGTTAAGTGGTATAATTCGACGAAGAATTTTGGGTTTATTGAACAGAATGATGGTGGCAAAGATGTGTTTGTACACAAATCAGCCGTAGACCAAGCAGGTTTACATAGTCTTGAGGAAGGACAAAATGTAACTTTTGATCTTGAAGAAAAGCAAGGAAAAGCCTATGCTGTTAACATCAAAATCAAATAAATATATTTTATAATACCAACAACAGCTATCCAAAATTTTTTATAATTTAGGATAGCCTAGTCATCTTTATCAAAATAGTAAATATTTTGTTTTTGTCTTATAATAACCTATATAATATAATTTAAAGTATAATAAATTATTTCTGCTAGAGGGTATGAAAATACCTTAAACTTAATTATTATTCTAGCGTGAATAAGATTTTGAATAGCTTTATTATTCATTATCATTTTATATATTTAATTAGGGTTTTCTAATCTAAATTAAGCATATTTTTTGATTCAGGATAATTATATAAGTCGTTATTTTAATTTACTATAACTTATTTTTTATACAATAGACCTCTTGCATAACTTATCTTACATAGCGTACATAGTTAAGTACGTGAGGATGAAAAGGCAGAGTCGATGTCTTAATTATCTTTAGAAATGGGGTATGTAAGAGGTCTAATCAATAATGTGCATATTTTGATTAAAACTATATATGGATTATATAATGAAAAACTTTAATTTACCTGAAGAATTAATTACTGCACTTGAGAAAATGAATATAACTGAGGCTACTGAAATACAAAAGCAGTCGATTCCGGTTGCTATGTCAGGCTCAGATATACTTGCCTCTAGTCAAACAGGTTCGGGGAAAACCCTTGCTTATTTGCTTCCTATAATTAATTCATTTATTGAAAATAAAACCACTGCTTTAGTACTTGTTCCGACAAGAGAGCTTGCAACTCAAATATGTAGTGCTTTGACTGAAGTCACTAAGTCTTTTAAAATAAATAATGCAGTTTTGATAGGCGGTGAACCGATGCCTAAGCAATTTATGCAACTAAAAAAGAATCCGAAAGTGATTATCGGTACTCCTGGGCGTATAATCGATCACTTGAACCGAGGCAGTTTAAAAATTGATGGCATAGGTATAACTGTGCTTGATGAAATGGATAGAATGCTTGATATGGGGATGAAAGAACAGTTAGAAGAAATCAACAAATTTTTACCGGCAAAAAGACAAGTTTTAATGTTTTCTGCTACTATGCCAAAACATATTATTGCTCTTTCTCAAAAATATCTAAATAATCCTGTACGTATTACGGTCGGTTCTGCTAATAAAGCAGCAGCAGAAATAAAGCAGGAGTCAATGCATGTTTCCGATAAAGAAAAATTTAGTGAATTAAATAAACAGCTTAGTAGCAGAGAAGGATCGGTAATTATTTTTGTAAAAACTAAACGTTCTGCAGATCAGTTAGCTAAAATGTTAAGATATGAACATCATAAAGCGGAAGCTATACACGGTGATTTAAGTCAGCGTCAACGTGAAAAAGTAATTTTATCTTTCCGTAAGTCAAATCATAGAATAATGGTAGCAACGGATGTAGCGGCTCGTGGGCTTGATATTCCTCATACACAGCATGTTATTAATTACGATTTACCAATGTGTCCTGAAGATTATTTACACAGAATAGGTAGAACAGGTAGAGCAGGTGCTACGGGGCATGCATTATCGTTTATCTCGCCTGATGATGTTATTAGATGGCGTGCTATTGATCGTTTAATAAATAAGGGTGAATCTACACCGCGTAGTGAGTTTAAGAACACTAATAAAAATAATCGTAAAAGGTCATTTGATGGTGGTAGAAGAACTGATAGTGCTAATAAAGGATTTAGTTCTGCTGGTAATAATCGTAAAAGAACTTTTGAAGGCGGTAATTACGGTAATAAAAAACGTAAAGCATCGTAGTTTAGATCTACGTCATTGCGAAGAAAAATTGAAAATTTTGACGAAGCAATCTCATGCCAAAATCTTGAGATTGCCACGCTCATTTCAGTCACTCGCAGGGCATTGTTGCGTGGATATAAAAAAGTGCTCAGTGTCATACCGTGGCTTGACCACGGTATCCATAAAAACAATTAAAATACTAATAATTTAGTATTTTAAACTGGATCCCGCGATCAAGTCGCGGGATGACAAAGGGAGAATTGATCCACGCAACAAGGTCCGCTCGCAATGACGGCTTAGTATTCACGCAGGCAATGTAGGTACAAGCCATGGTATGACCTAGAGCATATTTAAGGAGGATAAATTCATAAGTTTTAATTTTTCACGATTTCAATCTATATTTAATATTTTATTTATATTAATAATTTCTTTTCCTGGTGGTTTAATTTATTTACTTACCGGTTCGACCCTTTCCTTTTGGCTTCGAGAATCCGGTTTTGATAAAATCACTATCGGGCTTTTCAGTTTAGTTAATTTTATACATATATTTAAGTTTTTATGGGGACCTTTACTTGAAAAAATAAGTTTTTCTCCTTCAAGTAAGAGAGGTTATAAATATTGTTTAATTATTGCTTTAGTTAGTTGTATTTTTTGTGTGTATGTTCTAACAAATTTTAACCCTAACACTAATTTTATACCATTTGCTTTATGCTTAGTAGCTGTGGCATTTTTTTCTTCCATTTACGATATGTTATTGCAGTCTTCGCAAATGCTACTGATTACAAATAAAAATTGGGGTATAAGCGAAGCGGCTTGTACTACCGGTTTTAGAATCGGTATACTTATATCCGGTTCGGGATCGTTATATTTATCTACTATCATATCTTGGCAAGAGGTTTACCGCGTGATGGCGATTTTATGTATACCATCATTACTGCTAATCATATTCTATCCGCTTAAATTTAAAGATAAGGCGATTGCTAATAATTTTGATAGATTTTGGCATGCTTTTTATGACTTTATTAAGAAGCCTAAATGGTTAATAATTGTTAGCTTCATGCTTCTATATCGTCTTCAAGATAATTTTCTTTCAATTATGCCAAATATGTTTTATCTCGATATCGGCTATACGAAAAAGGATTTAGCTCTTGGCTATAAAGCCTTTGGTATGTGTGCCGCTATATTTGGCGGTTTTATAGGCGGATTTTTATGTCGAAAATATGAATATTCTTATTTACTTAAGAGAGCATTAATATACCATGCTTTATCTAGTCTATCTTTCATATTTCTTTATTTTTATAATCGCGATATTACAAGTCTTTATATAGCGGTCTTTTTTCAAGAATTTACTAAAGGCTTAACTATGTCGCCGTTTTTTTCTTATCAACTAAAATGTTGTAGTAGCAGATATTGCATAACTCAGATTGCTTTGATTACATCTATTACTTATGTTAGTACTATATTACTTGGTAGTATTTCGGGTTATGCAGCTACTTATCTTGGGTGGAATTACTTTTTTGTAGTTGCAGGATTTTGTTTTATACCGGCTTATATATTAATTAGATATTTACCTTCTTATGTCATTTCTAGCTAAAAGCGGCGTTGCTCGGTGTCATACCGTGGCTTGTCCACGGGGTGACACATTGGGTTTTACCGGTCCACGCAACAATGCCCAAGATAAATACAAATATATTGTAAAAGTAGCTCTATCAATTTATAATAATCAACAAATTTATTAGTGTGATTTAATTATGTTTATTCAAACTGAAGACACTCCAAATCCGGATGCAATAAAGTTTTTTCCGGGGCAGGAAATAAGTAGCGATCAGCCGGTATTTTTTAGCGATATTGCTGAAGTTAAAGGAAGAAGTAAGCTTGCTGAGTCACTATTTTATATTAATAATGTGAAATCAGTATTTTTCGGTAGTGATTTTATTACTGTTACTAAAAAATCTGAAAGTAATTGGCAAGTTATAAAGCCTGAAATTTTAATGGTGATTATGGATCATTTTGTTTCAGGATTTCCTGTCTTTGAAGAAAGTGCTAAAGCAGATAGTGTAAATCATAACCTTGATGGGCTTTCGGAAATAGAGAAGCAAATTATCGAAATTATTGAAACTAGAGTGCGTCCATCGGTTGCACAAGACGGCGGTGATATAATATATAAAGGCTTTGAAAACGGCATAGTTAAATTAGCTCTTCGTGGTGCATGCCTTGGATGTCCAAGCTCTACTATTACCTTAAAAAACGGCATTGAATCAATGCTTAAACATTTTGTACCGGAAGTGCAAGAAGTTGAAGCTGTAGAAGAAGATTTTGAATAATTTAGGTATAGCATAATTCATAAAGCTTGATACAAGCGAATTTTGTAGGACTCGCCTGTGCTCACGTAGTTTTCTACGCTCCGCAGGCTCGCCTTTAAATTCATCTTGTCTGAAGCTTTCTGAAACATGCTGTATTGCTTAAAAATAGTTGATCTAAAGTTTCTATGTCATTCCCGCGAGGCATTGTTGCGTAGATATAAAAACGCACTAAGGTAGTCATACCGTGGCTTGACCACGGTATCCATAAAAACAACTGAAAATACTAATAATGTTAGTATTTTTAACTGGATCCCGCTATAGGCTCGCGGGATGACAACTGAAAAACTGGTCCACGCAACAATGCTTTTGCGGGAATGACATCTGAAAATGTTTAAATTACTGTTAAGAAGCTATTCTTCCTTTGCAGAATTGATTATATCATCTTGATGCCAAATAATGTAATGTAATGCCACATCTTTTGGGGCATAAATTACGATAGGTAGTTTGCTATTATATCTTAAAAATGTTTCGTCGCCTAAAAATACACTCACCGGCTGCATCGTTGCTTTTACGTTTAGGCATGCCATCATTGTACTAGCAGGGTGATCGCTAACTTGATCTATTACATAATAATTATATCCCCATCCTTCTAAGGTCTTTGTTTCCAGCTTACCGCCAAACCAAACACGATTACAATCTTTCATCGCATTCTTTGTTGCTTGCAATTCTACTTTTAATTTTTCTTCATTAGGCTTTGTAGGTAAATGAATTACATATCGCTTTTGGTCATCTGCCGGTATAGGGTAGGGAGCAATATCTTTTAACGGCTTATTGGTATTAGCTAGTAAATGAGTATTTAAAAAACATAATATAAGAAATAGTATAATTTTATTTGGCATATGATTATTTTTTTTAATTAAAATCCATTATCTCGCCTAAAGGAGTTATATAAGAAGAATTTATTTCGCCGTCGGCTATATCAGCACTAAAACCCTCACTATAGTCAACTTCACTATGTTCGTTTATTTTTTTACTTAAAAATAATATAGCATTCTTAAATTTACCGTTTTTATGTATAGGCTGATTATTTAAACTAAAAACCTTCATAGCGAGCCTTTCATTATTCGGTAATATAAAATATATTTCTGATTCTTCACTAGATTTAAAAAAATTATGTTTATTACAAGTACCTAATAATAACAAATCATTTAATATCTCTATAGTAACTTTTTCTTTAAGGTTTATAATTTTAGGAAATAATATGTAATTATTTTGTATATTTGAAATAAGAATAGTTTGAGAGTTATATTGCTGTTTTTCCAAATATATATTTGCAAAATTATTTTGTTTTAATTCTGTAAAGGCTAATTCAGCCTTATATTTTTGTTTGTCACTAGAAAAGTTAGGCAGTGTTTCTATTAAATTAAGATCAAAAGAGGTTTCGCTAAATTCTGTATTCAGCATATTATTTTGTTTTAATTCTGTAAAATCTAATTCGGTGTAATAGGTTGTGTTGCCAATATCTAAACTATATGTATGTTGACCTTGAAGTATTTCTTCAAATAAATCTCCCCATATTTCTTGTAGTGTTTCTAATAACTCTTGAATATACTTGTTATCACCTTTAGAATTATTAATCTCATCTGCAAAACTTTTCATTACAAAAAATTTAAAATCTTCTAATTGTTTAGGTTCATAAGATTCAATTTTATTTTGTAATTTCTCTTCTAAATAATCTATCAGTAATGTAATATCCGCAGGAGAATCTTCAGTTATTTTTAGTAATTCTTTTTTATGTTGTTCTAGAATTATACTCATATTTTAATCTAATCCCGTTTCTTTCTTAAAAAAGCAGGTATGTCATGAATATCAGACTCTTTATTATCTTGCTCTAGAGTACTAACAACAACGTTTTTGCGTTCTAAAGTTTGATTATTTGAAGTACGCAGAGAACCCCATATTTTTCCTAAGAAGGATGGTTTTTGTGCTTCTCCTTCAGATTTGTTGAAGTTGTTTACATGTAGTCCTAATTCATCTTCATTTACAGTAAAATTTTGATTTATTGGAGAATCGGTAATTTCAATATTTTCGGTACTGTAGCTGTTAAAATCAGGAATTTCTTCTATTTGTGTAGGTTGTGCTATAGCTTCATTATAAGCTTCTTCAGGAACTGTATTGGTAGTTTCAGCTGTTGGTTTATATGTTGGTACTTTATCAGCATCAATACCAGTAGCAACAACCGATACTCTGATAACTCCTTTTAGTTCCGGATTAAATGTTGAACCGAAAATAATATTAGCATCAAGGTTATCTACTTCTTCTCTAATTCTATTAGCGGCGTTGTCAACTTCAAATAAAGTCATGTCAGAACCGCCTGTAATATTAATTAACACTCCTCTTGCACCGCACATTGAGCTATGATCTAGCAGCGGATTTGAAATTGCAGATTCTGCTGCTTTAATGGCTCTATCTTCACCACTAGCTTCACCCGTACCCATCATTGCTTTACCCATTTCGCTCATTACTGCTTTAATATCGGCAAAATCAAGATTAATAAGCCCTGGCATAATCATTAAATC
>DYDV01000079.1 GCA_020404465.1 Rickettsia endosymbiont of Omalisus fontisbellaquei | reverse complement strand
TTTTGGTAGCTATTTCTCAGTTAATCGTATGCTTACTATGGATTCGGTAAAGCTAAGGCTTGAGCGTGAGCAGCATTTAAGCTTCTTAGAATTTAACTATATGTTGCTGCAAGCCTATGATTTTTACTATTTAAGCAAACATTATAATTGCAGCATGCAGCTTGGCGGTAGTGACCAATGGGGCAATATCGTAATGGGAGCGGATTTAATTCGTAAAATAAGCAGCAAAGAAGTATTCGGTATGACGACGCCGCTACTTACGACTAGCTCAGGTGCTAAGATGGGTAAAACTGCGGCAGGGGCGGTATGGCTTAATGAAGAACTGCTAAGTCCGTATGATTATTACCAATATTGGCGTAATTGTGAAGATGCCGACGTAATTAGATTTGCTAAATTATATAGTGAGTTAACGGAGGAAGAGCTTAATAAATTTGAGAGCTTAGTGGCTGAAGATATTAATGCAGCTAAAAAACAGCTTGCTTATGAGCTAACTAAGCTTTGTCATTCAGAACAAGCAGCAAAATCAGCTCTAGAAACTGCGGTAAAGATATTTGAGCAAGGGGAAATCGATGAAAACCTGCATACGGTTGTTTTAGAACCGGAAATATTACAGGCGGGCATTAGTGCATATGAGCTATTTCATGAAGCAGGGCTTGCTAGCTCTAAATCGGAAGCACGTAAACTTATAAGAGGGAAGGGTGCTAAAATAAATGATGAGTTAGTTGCAGATGAGAATATGATAATTAATACTACTTTTTTACTCGATAAAAATGTTATAAAACTTTCTGCCGGTAAAAAAAGACATATATTAGTTAGGGTTTAAGCGGTAATCCTTGAAAATCAAATAATTATATGCTAAATTGAAACTACTAAATTCAATTAGATAGGTGTAGCTATGTTTCAGCGTTCTATAAAAGAAGTAGTAGAGCAATGTGCTCAGTTTTTTCCGGTAGTCGGTATTACCGGTCCTAGACAATCAGGAAAAACAACTCTAGCTAAAATGTTATTCCCTCACTTACCTTATGTGTCATTAGAAGATTTAGATATTAGGATGCAAGCAAAAGAAGATATACGTGTATTTTTATCTAAATATTATGATGGAGCTATTTTTGATGAAGTGCAGCATGTGCCTGAGCTATTATCTTATTTACAAGGCGTGGTGGATGATTCATCTCAAAAAGGGCGTTATATAATTACCGGTTCTCAAAATTTTGCTCTTAATCATAATATAACGCAGTCTCTTGCAGGGCGCGTGGGTATGGTTACTTTGTTACCCCTTAGCTTAGCAGAAATTCAGAAGCAAGAAAACCCTTTCACTTCTATATTTAAAGGTGGGTATCCTTCTTTGCATAGTTTAAATATACCAACAATTCGTTTTTATCAAAGTTATATTCAGACCTATATTGAACGAGATGTACGGCAATTACAAAATATCGGCGACTTGAATCAATTTCATAATTTTATAAAATTATGTGCCGGCAGAGTAGGGCAGCTTGTAAATTTTTCCTCTTTGGCCCAAGATTGTGGTATTTCCCATACTACGGCTAGGCAGTGGCTTAATATATTAGAAGCTAGCTACATTATTTTCTTTCTTCATCCGTTTTATAAAAATTTTAACAAGCGACTTATAAAGATGCCGAAATTATACTTTTATGATACCGGTCTTGCTTGTAATTTGTTAGGAATTGAACAAGATAAACAATTAGAAACTCATTATCTCAAAGGAGCATTATATGAAAATCTAGTGATTTTAGAGCTTTTAAAAGGTCGGTTAAATTTAGGATTACCGGCGAATTTTTACTTTTGGCGAGATAAAACAGGGCATGAAATAGATTGTGTCGGTGAGTGGGGAGGTAAAATCAAAGCTATAGAAATTAAATTTAATTCCACCTTGCAGAAAGATTTTATTAAGAATCTAACCTATTTTTCTAAATTTGATCCTAATATTGAAAATTATTTAGTTTATAATGGAAAGCAAGACGGTAGTTTTTTAAATACTAATTTAACCCCATTAGGACAAATTGCTCAAATATTAAAATGATTAAAGCAACGAAAATAAGGCTTGATGAATATTTGCTGAAAAAAGGTTTTGTAACAGATATTACCATAGCACAAAGTTTAATCATCCAAGGTAAAGTACATAATAAGTATGAGCAGTTAACTAAACCAGGTACACAAGTTAATATAAATAGCACGGATATAAAAGTAAAATTACCGAAACATAATTATGTTTCAAGAGGGGCATTAAAGTTAATTGCTGCTTTGGATTATTTTAAAATTAATCCTGAAAATTTGGTTTGTATTGATATAGGTAGTAGCACCGGCGGTTTTACTGAAGTGTTACTTGAGCGTAAAGCAAAATTAATCTTTGCAGTAGATGTCGGTTACGGTGAACTTCACCCTAAATTACGTGATAATCCACAAATTAAAGTGTTCGAGAAGACTAACGCACGATATTTAACCAATAAACAAATAACAACGAAGCCTGATTTAATTGTTTGTGATGCCAGCTTTATTAGTTTAACTACTATATTACCGACTCCACTAAATTTAGCTAAAGAAGATTGTATGATTGTTGCTTTAATAAAGCCGCAGTTTGAAGTCGAAAAGCATGAAGTTGAAAAAGGCGGTATTATTAAAAATCCTCTCTTACATCAAAAAGTATGCGATAAAATAAAAGATTGGCTTGAGAAAGAATATAATTTTAAAATATTAGGTATTATAGAAAGCCCTATACTAGGGGCTAAAGGGAATAAAGAGTTTTTAATAGCGGGACATTTTAAGGTTTGATAATTAAATAACTAGTTACTCTTTGCCTAGAAAATAAATCCAACAAAAATTATGCAATAGTGCAAAGAGACCAAAATAACAAGCAAGATAAAATGTCATAAAAAGTGCTTTTTTAAAAAGTTGATCTTTTATTACAAAATAGGTAGGAGCTACCAAAAATAAAAGTAAGATACTTAAATTAATAGCTGCTCGGTCAAACAAGAAAGTTTTTTGATCTTGCCACAAAATATACTTGTCATATAATCCTGCTGACAATAATACAAGACAAAAAATTCCTATGATAAAACAAATCACATTACAATAAGAAAAAGCTTCCTTAAATTTTAAAAACATATATCTTACTATTTAGTTAACAAGAAGTTCATTATAAATAATTTTTTTAAACAGTAAAGATAGAAGCACGTTTCCTTAAAATTTTTGGTATTTAGTTATATTATAAAAATATAAAGTTAAATATTGCTTATATATTCTAATTAGTGTATTTTCGTTACGGATAAGCATTATAAAATTTAAAAAAAGGTGGGTTATCCCACCTTTTTTGTTATAAACATCAAATATGCAAACTATTGAACAACAAATAACAAACGTAATAGAAGAATCCTTGACGGATATGGGATTTGAGTTAGTTCTTGTTAAGTTTAAAGGTGTTAATCCTAAAGTAGTCGAGATATTGATTGATAGCTTAAACGATGAAAAAATATCTGTGGAAGATTGTACTAAAGCAAGCAGGACTATCTCCGCTATTTTGGATGTTGAAGATTTAATAGAAGACGCATATTCTTTAGAAGTAGCATCAAGCGGTCTTGAACGTCCGTTAGTAAAGTTTGAAAATTATAAAAGATTTTTAGAAAGAGAAGTTAAAATCAAACTTAAAGAATTATTGAATGGCAAAACTCGTTATCAGGGTAAAATAATTAAAGCCGAAAATAATAAAATATATTTGAAATGTGAAGAACAAGAAGTACTAATAGATTATGATTTAATTAAAAACGCTAATCTAGTTTTAACGGAAGAAGTATTTAAAAAATTACTAGGTTCTATGAAGGTTTCTAATTGATTTTTTATTTTGAGGTATTTTTTAGCGAAAATTAATAAGATTTTTGAAGAAATAGTTATTCATATTTCAAAAAAATATTGTAATTTGCAGCAAAAAATAACTAAAATTAAATCTTTATAGAAATCTTTATAGAACCTAAAAAGCAGTAAGAGATAATGTATGTCTAATATAGGTAACGTAGAAATTTTACAAATTATAGATTCTGTAGCTCGTGAGAAAGGAATATCAAAAGAAATTTTGATTTCAACGGTTGAACAAGCGGTACAAGTAGCAGGACGAAAAAAATACGGTAATGAATATAATATTAAAGCTCAGATAAATAGAAAAACCGGTGAGATAAATCTTTTAAGGATCTTAAAAATAGTAGAAAATGTAGAAGATTACTTAACGCAAATCTCACTTGAAGAAGCTTTAATAAAGAACCCGGAAGCTAAAATCGATGATGAGATATATGAATATTTACCACCGATTGATCATGCTAGAGTATCGGCTCAAGCTGCAAAACAAGTTATAACTCAACGTGTTATTGAGGCTGAACGTGAAAAACAATATTATGACTTTAAAGATAGAAAAGGCGAAATTATAAACGGGATAGTTAAGAGAATAGAATACGGTGATATAATAGTTGACTTGAGTCGTGCTGAAGCAATAATAAAAAAAGATCAATTAATTAAGGGCGAGAATTTTAAACCTAATGATCGTATAAAAGCATATGTACAGGATGTAAGGCAAGAAACAAAAGGACCGCAGATTTTCTTATCTAGAGTAGATAACCAAATGCTGGTTAAGCTATTTAAGCTAGAAGTACCTGAAATTCTTGAAGATATTATTCAAGTAAAATCAGTAGCACGTGATCCTGGTTCAAAAGCAAAAATAGCGGTATTTGCTTCGGATAGTAGTATAGATCCTGTAGGCTCATGCGTAGGTATTAGAGGTAATAGAGTAAAAGCCGTAACAAATGAGTTAAACGGAGAGAAAATTGATATAGTATTATGGAGTAATGATCTTGCACAATTTATAGTTAATGCTCTTGCACCGCTTGCACCTGGGGAAATCACAAAAATTTTGATTGATGAGGATAGGCATAAGGTAGAAGTAGTAGTTTCGCAAGAAAATCAAAGTATTGCAATAGGTAGAAGAGGGCAGAATGTTCGTTTAGCTTCTAAGCTTACCGGTTGGAATATCGATATAATGACCGAAGAGCAAGAATCAAAAAGAAGAAATGAAGAGTTCTTAACTTCTACGGAATTATTTATGGAAGCCTTAGATGTTGAAGAAGTTATAGGTCAGCTTTTATCGGTAACGGGATTTAATTCGGTAGAACAAATTGCAACTAGTGAAGTTAGTACTTTAACAAGAATTGAAGGTTTTGAGGAAGAACTTGCCGTAGAGATCAAAAATCGTGCTACTAATTACGTTGACCTTAAAAATGAGAAGATTATCAAAAAGCTAGAGGAGCTGGGAGTTGAGCAGGAATTAATAGATATACTAGAATTATCGCTTGAATTAATATTAAAATTTGCCGAATATGGTATAAAGACTATAGAAGATTTAGGAGAGATGAGCGTAAATGAATTTAAAAATTTAGCTCCAAATTCTAATATAACGGACGAAAATATTAAATTGCTGATTAAAACTGCTAGACAGCATGGTGAATTGAAAGATAGTTAGAGGATGGAGTTTAGGATGATATTATTCCTGCGAAAGCAGGAATCTAGATTTTTTATGATGTCATCTTGTGGCTTGACCACGGGATCTTGTATCACAGTCTGAGTCCTAAGATCTAGTTCACAAGTCGCGGTATGACGTTAAAGATTACTGGATTCTCGCTTCTGCGGGAATGACATAAAAGTAATAAACGGAAAAACAGAAACACAAAGGTTTTAAATATGACGGATAACCAGGAAATCAAACCCAAAAAGTTGACACTTGGCAATTCAAAATTATCGCTTAATAAGTCTTTTGACTCTCTTACAGGAGCTCAAAGCTTTGTTAATGCTAAATCTAAAACGCTAGTAGAAGTTAGAAAAAGCTCTACCGGTAGTACTACTGCCCTTTCATTAAATAAAGAAAGAAATAGCTTAGATCAAACCGTTATTGATGCTAATAAGGAAGAATTTAACAGACGTTTATCTATTCTTAAAAAAGCTGCTGAGCAATCTAAATTAAACGACTCTTCACAAATAAGCACTTTAAGTAAACTTGCAAGTATTAACCAGTCTTCCAACTCAAAAATAGAACTGCTAGAAACTGATAAAGAAGTTGAACAAAAACAGCAAAATACCGAAGAAAATAAAGTAGAAGTTAGTGCTAAAACTGTTCAAGGCGATGAAGATATGTCATCGCAAACACCTAAAAAGAAAGAAGAAACTTTTATAAAGTCACCTTTAGTAGGAATGCGAACACGTTACGGTATAGAATCAGAGAAAGAATTAGATAAAACAGCAGAGAATAAAGTAGTTGCACCAAAGATTAAGCTAGAAGAGCCGAAAAAATTTAAAAAAGCTGATCTTTTTAATATGCTTGGTGATGACGAAAGCGGTAGCGGTAGAACTAGAAGCCTTGCTTCTATAAGAAGAGCAAGAGAAAAAGAAAAACGTAAATTAGTATCACAAGCACCTGAGAAAGTATATAGAGAAGTCACGATACCGGAAGTTATCGGGGTCGGCGATCTTGCAAATGCTATGTCTGAAAGAGTGGCTGATGTAATTAAAGAATTAATGAAACTCGGTATTCTTGCAAATGCCAGCCAAACAATAGATGCCGATACGGCGGAACTAGTTGCAACAAATTTAGGGCATACAGTAAAAAGAGTCCAAGAATCAGATGTTGAAAATGTTTTAATTAGTGATGATAAGGTTGAAGATTTAAGAACACGTGCACCGGTTGTGACGGTAATGGGTCATGTAGATCACGGTAAAACCTCATTACTTGACGCTCTTAAATCTACAGATGTTGCTGCAGGTGAGCTAGGCGGAATCACTCAGCATATCGGTGCTTATAGAGTAACTCTTGCAGACGGTAGAGCAATTACCTTTATTGATACCCCTGGGCATGAAGCTTTTTCGGAAATGCGTTCAAGAGGTGCTAAAGTAACGGATATAGTTATTATAGTGGTTGCGGCAGATGATGGAATCAAAACACAAACGGTTGAGGCAATTAATCATGCAAAAGCAGCAGGTGTTCCTATAATTGTAGCCATTAATAAGATTGATAAGCCTGATATTGATATTGAGCGTGTAAAAAACGAGTTATATATTCATGAAATTATAGGTGAAGAGGCAGGTGGTGACGTTATGGTTATTCCTATCTCGGCACTAAAGAAAATTAACTTAAATAAACTTGAAGAAGCAATTTTATTAATTGCAGAGATGCAGGATTTAAAAGCGAGTCCTTTCGGTGCGGCTGCAGGTGTTGTAATTGAATCGAAAATTGAAAAGGGAAGAGGAACACTAACCACTATTTTAGTTCAACGCGGTACTTTAAAAAATGGTGATATTATAATAGCAGGTAGCTCTTATGGTAAAGTTAAAAAGATGACTAATGATAAGGGACTGGAAATAACGGAAGCAACTCCGTCCGTTCCTGTAGAAATTCAAGGCTTAAACGAAGTACCTTTTGCCGGTGATAAATTTAACGTAGTACAAAACGACAAACAAGCAAAAGATATAGCTGAATATAGAATGCGTCTTGCTAAAGAAAAGAAAATATCTATTGCTCCGCGTTCAAGTTTAGAAGATTTATTTTTAAAAGCTTCCGGTAATAGTAAAATTAAGGAACTGCCTTTAATTATTAAAGGTGATGTTCAAGGGTCGGTTGAAGCCATTTCAGGTAGCTTATTAAAATTACCGAGTGATGAGATAAAACTGCGTATACTTCATAGTGGTGTAGGTCCGATAACGGAATCCGATGTATCACTTGCACATGCTTCTTCGGCTATTATTATCGGCTTTAATGTTAGAGCAGGGGTAAATGCCTTAACTGCAGCAGAAAAAGAAAAAGTTGATATTCGATATTATAGTATAATATATAATTTAATTGATGATATAAAAGCTATTATGAGCGGTATGCTTGATCCAATTATCAGAGAGCAATATATTGGAAGCGTAGCAATTAGACAGGTATTTAATATTACCAAAATCGGCAAAATCGCCGGTAGCTACGTAACTAAAGGTATTATTAAGAAAGGAGCAGGTGTACGTTTATTACGTGATAATGTAGTCATCCATGAAGGAAAACTCAAAACTTTAAAACGCTTTAAAGATGAAGTTAAAGAAGTTAGAGAAGGGTATGAGTGCGGTATAGCATTTGAAAATTACGAAGATATTAGAGAAGGTGACGTAGTTGAAGTCTTCGAGCTAATTCAAGAACAGAGACAATTATAGTACAATTTTTATTATATGTCATTCCCACAAGGCATTGTTTCGTGGATGACTTTCACCTCTGTCATCCCCGTGGCTTGACCACGGGATCCAGTTAAAAATACTAAAATTGTTAGTTCAAGCCATGGGGTGACACAGTGGGTTTTACTGGTCCACGCAACAAGACCTTACCGCAAAAGCGAGGATGACATTTAGTAGAATATCTCTCTTTGATAAATTAATCAATTTTAAGTAAAATATAATAAAAAGTTAATAATTATTAGCTTTTATCTTGACTTCCTCATAATTTCTATTATAGTGCAACGCTGACTACTATAATAAGAAATGAGGAAGAATTATGGCAATAACATCAATTTTTAACAAGTTACAAAATTTAATCACACCTAATACTTCTCCAAAACCAGCTTCCTATCTCGCTAACGATGAATTTAAGTATTTTTCAAATATAGAATTAAAAATTTGGGGATATAAAGATACTTTAGGCATCTCTAAAATCAAATTTACAGATTTTTTAGATAAGTTTGATGATAGTGAAAAAGTAACTAATGCACATGAAAACAAAAGTTTTTTCAGTACATTTAGCTCTCCGTTAACAGCAATTTATGATTTTGGAGTAAAGAGCTTTAATATTATAAAAAATACATCTAGTATTCTTTCTTCTAAAGTTGCTGAAACTTTTAATTTTGTGAGTAATAAAGTTTTTTCTTATTTAAATAATAAAGCTGAAGAAACATTTAATCTCTTAGATCAAATTGAAAATCTTTCTGATGATCAACTAGTAAAAGAAATTATAAATACGTCTGAGGAAAAATTAGATGCAATTTTTGAAAAAATGACATATGAAAAATTAGCAGAATTAATTAATAATGCTACAAGTGAAAAAGCACAAGAATTAATTAATTACATTATGCCTTGGCATCTTGAAAAAGTAATAGCAATTTCACCTGATACACTTATCGAGCAGAAGCTAAAAAAATTATCAGACGAAAATATCTCCGATAAACAGCTTGAAAATGTAATTATTTTATCAGAAGGAGAAAAACTTGCAGAAAAGCTTGATATTATTCCAAATAAAAACTTAGAAAGAATCGTTAGTAGTATTCCAAATGATAAATTAGCAGCGATAGCTAATAACGCCTCAAATAAAAATTTAGAAAGAATAGTTGATAGTATTTCTGATCAAAATTTACCAATGATATTGCATTTATTACCTGCTGAAAAAGTCAAACAAATAATGATTTTAATCCACGGTGAAGAGGTTGTAAAGCAGCTAGAAAATCAACAATTATTAGAAGAAATTATAAATACGCCTGATAGTGAATTAGATAAAATTAAGCCTATAAAATTAGATGAATTAATTAATGATATTTCAGATGAAAATTTAGAAAGAATCATTGATGGTATTTCAAATGATAAATTAGCAATAATGATTAATAACGCTTCTGATAAAAATTTAGAAAGAATATTTGATAGTATCCCAGATCAAAACTTATCAAAGGTATTGTCAGAGATATCATCTTTATTACCTGAAGAAAAGTTTAAGCAAATAATGATTTTAATTCACGGTGAAGAGGTTGTAGAGCAGCTAGAAAATCAACAATTATTAGAAGAAATTATAAATACGCCTGATAATGAATTAGATCAAATTAAGATCACACCTGAAAAATTAGCAGAATTAATTAATAATACTTCAGATGAAGATTTAGAAAAAATCATTGATAGTCATAGTTTATCAGGATCATTAATTCAACAAATAATAACCCTCATATATAACAAGAAGTGTGAAAAACAAGAACACTCTAATAGTGATGTTGATTCTGGAATTGATTCTGACTTAGAAGATGAAAGAGAAGTATCAAGCAATCAAGCAGAACAGTATAATAGTGATTTTGATACGAAGTTATCAGGTGCATTATCTTATAATGATTTTGGAGTCTTTGATTGTGAAGATGATGTAGTATACGTATAATAAAGCTCTTATGTCATTTCGTTGACCACAGGAATCTAGTAAAAAGCGAAATTATTGTCATCACGCAACTTGATTGCAGAATCTCAGCACAGCCTGTGATACAAGATCCCGTGGTCGTAGCCGCGGGATAACAAAAAAATGGATTCCTGCTTTTAGCTAGGAATGACGTAATTGATTGCTAGTTTAGCATCAGGCGGACGTACATAAAGCGGTTCGATAGAGCTATTTAACTTTATACCGCTAAGCAACCTACTAGTAATATATCTACAAATAACCCAGGCTTTAACTCGTGCAAAACGCGGCAAGGTTATTATATTCGGTAAATGGGTAATTTGAGGATATATAAATTCAAGCCCGCTACCACAACAAACTATATTCTCTTTCTCATTTGCAAGCAACTTTATAGCATACTCGAAATCTATCAATAACGGCTCTTCTATTTTTCCTGATTTATGAAAAACTTGCATATAAAGCTGTGAGCGATAAGCATTTAAAAAGACATATATTTTATCATAGTCTTTAACTTGAGTTATGGCTCTAAAATAGGCATATTCAAAATTACTAACCGCTACTGCTTTAATATTTTCCTTGGCAAATAATATACCTTTAGCACTAGCAAGTCCTATTCTAATACCGGTAAAGCTACCGGGACCTAGAGTTACCGCTAAATAATCTAGGTCATCATATGAACATTTAGCTTCTTTCAATGCTTCTTCTACCATCGGCATTAGATTTTCTGCTTGCATAGAAGGGCGTAATTCTTCTATATATGCAAGAATATTCTCATTTTCAGATATTGCTACCGATGCAGTATTATTGGCTGTGTCAAATGCTAGTATTTTCATTGTATACTCGATGAACTTGAAAAATTGGCTACGTCGTCTTAATAAGATCTGCGGTTCTCACGTATTAAGTATACGCTGCGATCCTCGACTTATAAACTCCTTGCTCTTTTTCAAGTTGATCTTCGTATACCGACTTTTCATTTCACAGGAGTATATAAGTTATAAATATATTCAATAAAAGCTTGGCGTGCTTCAACCTGTCTATTATTATGAAATAAATATCTATTAAAAAAATAGTTTGTTAGAGTTAAAGCTTGTCTTTTTTCTTCTAATGTAATCTCGCTATTATCTGATAGTAAAAATCTTGGTAAAATCAATAATTTATCTTTATAAGGTTTCCCTACTTCATATGATAATGCTCTAGCTGATTTAGGCGATACATAAGTTAAATCAGTTGTTGTATGGCTAACTGCACACTTGCTAAGGTCGAGTTTATAACCTGCTATATCAAGTAATGCTAGCTCAAAATTAATATAATCACGAAAACAAAAATTCTTTGATAAATTATCTAAATAGTTAATTAGAAATGAAAAAAAATTAGAATGCTCTTCTCTTTCATGAAATAACTCTTTAATTAAAGATATAACGGAATTAAAGGCATATAATTTAGCTTTATTTGTAATAAAATGACCGGTGTAAGATTTGATGAGTTCACATTTAGCCATGCCGATATGTTCATGTAATCTTGCCTGCCAAAGAAAATCTACAATATTCCCTTCTTGATATATAAATTTGCTTTTTTTAGAAGATTCTTTTGCAACTCCTGAATATAAACCATGATTTTTAGTAAAAACCGTAATAATAAAAATATTTTCTTTCAAAGGTTTTTTAGCAATTATTACTCCTATATCTTTGATATTCATGGTTTCTTTGTCATCCCGCGACTTGATCGCGGAATCCAGTCCTTTTTAATTTTTTTTTAGATACCGTGGTCAAGCCACGGTATGACATAGAGTGTTTTTCCACTCTGCACAACAATCCCCTAGCTTCCTCAGAATTACCTGTATATACTATATTCTTATACCCTAGCTTGATTGCAGTAAATAAAGCGGCGTGATCATCTCCTATATCTACAGTAAGATCTAAAACTTTTTCCGGAAATTCTTTACTTAACGTTTTAAACATATAATCAATTACTAGCATACCGTAATACTTCACACTAGAGGCATGATTTGTTAATATCAGCTTTTTTTCTACACTAGATAAAAAATCACGTGCTTCTTCCAAACTTACTACAGTATAAGTTTTCATTTAATTATCTCTTTTAAGTCCTTTAAATGTGAGACGGAAGATATAAAGTCATAAGTTAAATTTTCAAGTTTAGAGCAGATAATCTTATTAAATCCAAGTTTTACGGCTTCTTTTATTCTTGTTTCTGCTTTTGCAGTTTTTCTTATTTCACCCGATAAGCTTATTTCGCCGAAAAAGACGCTATGTTCAGGTACAGGCTTACCGGTTGCGGCAGATATTAAACTCGCTGCTACTGCAAGGTCCGAAGCAGGATCGGCAATTTTAAGCCCTCCCGCAATGCTTAAATATACTTCATAATTAGCAAGATTTAGACCTATCCTACTACTAAGCACTGCAAGTATCATTGATAGCCTGTTAGCATCCCAGCCCACCGCAGAGCGTCTAGGAGTTACCATATTTGAGGGGACTATGAGGGCTTGTACTTCCATAAGTAACGGTCTTGAACCTTCAATTCCTGCAAAAATAGACGTACCTATAACGTTTTGCTCTCGCTTCATTAAAAAGAGTTCTGACGGATTTGTTACCTCAATAAGCCCGCTACCGCTCATCTCAAATACTCCTATTTCGCCTACACCGCCAAAACGGTTTTTATATGAGCGTAAAATACGGAAGTGATTATTATGATCTCCCTCAAAATATAGCACAGTATCAACTAAATGCTCAAGTATCTTAGGACCTGCTAGCTGTCCGTCTTTAGTTACGTGACAGCTTAATAAAATAATTATATTATTTTGCTTAGCATAATTAACAAGCTCATTTGCACATGTGCGAATTTGAGAAACAGTACCCGGAGGTGAGGATAATTCTTTTGTGGTAATTGTTTGAATAGAGTCAATCACCACTAAATCAATATTATTCTTATTTGCTTCTATACTCGCAATAATATCTTCTAAATTAGTAGCTGCTAAAATATTTGTACTGTTATTAGCAAGATTTAGCCTTATAGCTCGGAGTTTTATCTGATCAAGCGACTCCTCACCGGTTATATATAAGCACTTCATCTTTGATGCAAAGTTACTTGCTGCTAACTGCAGTAACAAAGTAGATTTGCCTATACCGGGATCACCGCCTATTAATATAGCAGAGCCAAGTACTAAACCGCCGCCAAGTACTCTATTTAATTCACCTATAGGGGTAGGGATGCGTAACTGCTCTATTACGTTATTAGAAAGCTTATCAAAATCTTGTTTACTACCGATTTTAACAATTGCTTTATTCGTGCTTACTATCTCTTCAACAATACTACCCCATACTCCGCAATCAAAGCATTGCCCCGACCATTTAGGACTAATATTTCCGCAATTAGAACATATATAATGCTTTTTGTCTTTGGTCATGTTTTATTTTCTAGTTATGATGAGTAATATGGCAGCGTCATTGCGAGCGACTAAAAGGAGCGTGGCAATCTCAGGAATTCTTCCCAAGATTGCTTCGTCAATTACTTCGTAATTTCCTCGCAATGACGTTTCTTTAAAACCAACAGCTTACTCTTACCATATAGTTTTTCACGTAATATTTCAATATTTTCATTTAAAACATAATCATCTAGTTTAGCCATCTCAATAACTATGATAGTACCGTCTTTAAGCCAATTATTGTTTATAAGTAACTTCATTACTTTAGGTACTATATCCTTATGATAAGGAGGGTCTATAAAGACAAGATCAAAAGCTTTATTAGACATCTTCCCAAACTTCGCTTCTAGAGGTAATTTAGACGTCGAGCCGGTACTCGCATCCTCACGTACTTCTATGTACGCTGCGGTGGCAAGCGCTTCCGTGTCTCCTTTAAATTCCTCTCTATAAGCTGGTTTAAAAAGATGTCTAGTAGCTTTCGGTAGATTTAAGGCATTAATATTAACGAAATTAACTTTATCACTGATATTTAGAGATTTAGCAAATTCTTCTGCTATTTTTAATGAGGATGTATCAATATCAATTAAGGTAGCAGAACCTGCTCCTCTTGACAGGCTCTCAAAAGCAAGGCTACCGCTACCGGCAAATAAATCAAGTATGTGCGTATTTTCATTAAATAATTTATTACCGGTAAACTCGCCGGAAGTTAATATACTAAATATTGCTTCTTTGAGCTTACCGGTAGAAGGGCGATATTTGATATTCTTAGCGGTAGGTATAATGTGGTTTCTATATTTACCGGATATTATTTTTAACACTTATGTAGTTCTAGTATTTGTTTGTTGTAGTGATTTTTTTCGCTCTTCTTTTATTTGAGCTGCAAATTTACCTGGTTTTATTTGTTGTTTCTCTACAGTTTTAGCTGTCTTTTCTTTTATTTCTACTTTTGGCGTTTCTTGGTTTAAATTATTTTGTGCTTGTTTTAAAATATCTTGTTCTTTAGCTTTATCAATATTATTATTTACATTATTTAAATTTTCTTCTCTTTCTTTAGATTTTTCTGTCTCAGCTTTTTGTCTTGCTTGTTGTTTTTCTGTTACTAATTCATCAATATTCTCAGGAGGCGGTGAGATATATTTATCTATACTACTAGTTAAGTTTTCAAATGATTTCTGAAGATTGCGTAAAGGTTTTTGGGTAAATTTATAAGTTCCGGTGGCTACTAGTCCTCCGGCTAAAATACCTGCTCCTAGAATAACAGCTTTAGTAGCAAGGGCCGTGCCGGTGACCAATAATACAGGCATTGCTACGAAAGGTGCAGCTGCTACTGCAAGCCCCGCTACTATGGCAAGCCCTACTAAAAACTTTTTACTTGCTAAAAAATTTGTTACGCTGCTAATTCCTGATGTAGTACTTTTAGCAAGTTTTGTACAAAGCTGTCCTACTCCGGTTTTCAGAAACCAACCGCTTTTTTCTCTTGCATGAATTTTATCTTGTAATTTAGCATGTTCGTTAACATTGACAGATGTTTTTTTACCGTCTTTATCTTGATGATCTAAATTCCCTTTAGCTTCACCTTTAGTATCATGCATCTTTGTAGCATCGTCGATTTTTGCTTTATCAAAATCTGCTCCTTCTTTATTAATTCCAGCTAGATTTGCTGCTTTTAGATTCGCTTGTTTTAAATTTGCTTCTTTAAATATAGCATCAACTGCTTCCACCGCCCCCATATCAGCATTTTCAAGCACTGCTTTAGTAAAATCAGCTTTAGTAAGATCGGCACGCTGCATAATTGCGTTTTTAAAATTAGCTTCCTTAGCATTAATATTTTTAGCAATAGCATCTGAAATATTTAATCCTTCAGCTTCTGCTTTTTCTAAAGTAGCATTACTTAACTTAGCAAATTGTGCAGTTGCATTAGTAAGCGTAGCGTTTGTAAGGTCGGCATATTCAAGATTTGCTTTATCAAGCTTTGCTTTTGTTAAATCAGCATTCTTAAGTTTAACACGCTGCATTATAGTTTCTCTTAAGTCAGCTTCTTTTAAAGATAGTATATTTTCAAATTCAGCATCGCTAAAATAGGCATTCCTTGCAGTTATGCCTTGCATGTTACATTGCTCTTTAAATTTTGCTTCTAAGGCATGTGTTTTATTCATAAAAGCATTTTCAAGATCAGTAGAAACGATATTTGCTTGATCTAGAAGTGCGTTATTTAAAACTACTCCCTGCATTTGAACCCTTTGCATATCTGCATAAGCAAGTGATATACCGGTAAGATTAGAATTTTTCCATTCTGAATCTTTAATACTTATCTTTTCAGCATCGGCATTAACCATCATAACCGCATTAAATTTGCTATTTGTTACCTCTGCTTCAGATAAATCTACTTTAGGCATGTAAGCTCTCGACATATCACTATTTTCAATTTTGCTGCCTTTAAGATCAGCAAAAAGAAATCCTGCGTTACGAGCGGTAACATTTTGAAAAACGGCATTTTGTAAATTAGCTCCTTCAAAATTAGTAAAATCTAGGTTACAATTTGAGATTTTAATATTCTCTAAATTAGCTGAAGCAAATAATGTATTTCTTAAATCAAGATTAGTAAGAGACTTGCGTGATAAATCAATTTCTGAAAGATTAGGAACTATATGTAAATCTTTTGAAAGATTTTTTTGCTTTCTAACAAATTCGGTAAGAGATAATTTTGTATCAGATTGTTTTGCTGCTTCAGTTAAATATAGATCAAATTCAGCAGAAGTTAATTTTATATATTCTTTTGATATATCTCGTTCTTTAGTACTTGAACCTATAACATATGAAGGATCCAGCTGTACTTGTATTTTTTCGTCTTTTAGCTGCTCAAAAATATCATCTAAACCCTTACCACAGAACATTCTGAGGTTATCTAAAGAATGCACCTCAGTTTCTAATTTATTTACTTCATGTTGTAATAGGTTAATCTTTGCTAGTTCATTTTGTCGGTTTTGAGCGATGGTTTCTGTACTATTCCAAAAAGCATTTAAAAGATTGGTAGCAATCCCAGGATTATCTAGGTTTTGCTTTAAACCTTCTAACTCTTCTTGTTTAGTTTTTAGCTCTTTTGATTTGACTTCCCATAAAGTTTTTTCGTCTTCCCCAGCCAAAATATATTTCTTTTTGTTCGTAACTTCGTCTATAACTATTTCTTTAATGCGTTCTTTTTCTAAATCCTTATCTATATATTTATTTAATCTTTCAAGGTCAGAAAAAGATAGTTTTATATCTCGTATTTTATCTTTTAGATTAGGAATTTTATAGGTATCATAGTCATAATCTTTATAATTAAAATCTGTGTAATGAAGATTTGCTCCTCTAAAGTCAGTACCGATAAATTTACAATCATTAAATTCTACATTTGTTAAATCTGAATCACATAATATGGTATTTGTTAAGTCACAATTATTAAATACGGCATCTGTTAGTATTGTACCTTGGAAATTAGCATTTGCTAAATCTGCGTTAATTTCCATATTTTCTAAACTAGTAATGACAATTTTATCATTATCTTCAGCGAAATATTTATTTTTGATAAAATCATTTAGTGAGGTATTAGGGTTATCTTTTATATAACCAAGGTAATCGTTTAAGTCTTGTTCTTTACATTTATATATATTAAGATTTGTCATGTGCTTTTTATATGATTAGTTAAAATGCGTTAATAATAGCACATTACTAATTATTTTTCCAGTATTTTATTACTTATTTCTTTATAAGCTCCAGGTTTTAGATTGCTTATTGTAAAACTACCATACTGAACCCTAATTAATTTGTTAACTTTTAGCCCAAAATACTCGAATATTCTTCTAATTTCGCGATTTTTTCCTTCAAATAGAACTACTTCAAACCAAGCATTAGTCTTATTTTGTTTAAGCAACTTTATTGACTCCGGATTATAAAATATACCGTCAATTTCTAAATTTTTATAATCGCTTTTTAGTAGAATATCAGGATTCCCATACGCCCTAACATGATATACTCGCTTTAACCTACTTGAAGGTAGCTCAAACTGTCTTGCTAAATCACCGCTATTAGTTAGTAATAACAAACCTTCACTATTTAAATCCAGCCTACCTATTGAAATAACACGAGGTAAACCGGTTAAATCCTCAAACACGGTTTTACGAGATAAAGGATCTTTATGAGTAGTAATTAAACCGACAGGCTTGTAATATATCCAAAGCCTTGGTTTTTGCGATTGATTGATTAATGTGCCTGATACTTCAATTTGATTACTAATCTCAACATTTATAGCCGGTGATAAAATTGTAATGCCATCTACCTTCACTTGCCCTTCAATTATTAGCTTTTCGGCATCACGCCTAGAACAAACACCTGCATTACTAATTACTTTGGCTAATCTCTGCATTTTTAAATATAGTAAATTTCAATAGACATTTTTCCAAACCAGCTTATAGAGAGGAATTTAAAGGAGACACGGAAGCGCTTGCCACCGCAGCGTACACAAGCGTATGTGAGGATGCGAGTACCGGATCGACGTCTAAATTACCTCTAGAAGCGAAGTTTGGGAAAATGTCTAATAAGAATATATAAAAATACTCTTAAAAAGCAATATTAATAATTTGACATTAATTATTAATATAATTATATTATGCTGTTACATACATTTTAATAAAATTATACAAATGTTAGTTTTACTTATCAAAACTTTTTATTCTTTAAAATTCTTATCTTCTTTTTTTAGCTGATTTTCTTTTTAGCGAAAATTAAATCTTTTTTCTTTAATCTAACTTTCATTAAATTATGCAAAAACTTATTGGTTCAATCCTGTTAATTTCAGGTACTTGTATAGGTAGCGGTATGATAGCACTGCCTATGGTATTAGCAAAATTAGGTCTAGTACCTAGTATAATATTGATGTTTATAATTTGGTTTATAATGTATTATACTTCTTTAATTAATCTAGAGCTTAACCTTCAAGCTGGTAAAGGCTTAACACTCGGAGCACTTGGAAAATATTTTTCGGGACGTACTGCTCAAATTATCGGTACGGTAAGCCTTAAGCTCCTTTCATATGCGTTACTTGCAGTATTTATATACGGCGGCTCTTCAATATTACAGAAGTTATTAACTTTAAATACAAATATAACTTATATAGGAGCATGGTATGTTATTATTAGCATTCTAATATTATTATTGCCTCTACAGTTAGTAGATTATATAAATCGGGTGCTATTTATCGGATTACTTATAATAATTGCAATTTTAGTTATTGGACTTGTTTCCATGATTCAGTGGGATGATTTACCGTTATTCTCACCAAATTATAAAGAAATATCTGTATGGGGTGTAGTAACTCCGATAGTCTTTACTTCATTTGGTTTTCAAGTAATCTTCCATACCTTAACTAATTATTGTAACAAAAATGCTAAAATGCTAAAGACGGCGTTTTTATTTGGAAGCTTAATTCCTGCAATAGTATATATAATTTGGACTTGTAGTATCCTTATTGTAGTACATCATAATAATCCAATATTTTATCAACAAATGATTACAAGTAATGTTGAAGTCGGAGATTTAATTAAGGAATTAAGTAATATAGCAAAATGGCAGTCCGTACAATTATTAGTTTGGATAATTTCAACTCTTGCTATCGCTACATCAATACTTGGAGTAGGGGTAGGGTTATGCGATTCTCTTAAAACTATGCTTATGAATGTGATCCCGAATGTGGTAATTCGTAACATAACTGCCGCTATTGTTACTATATTACCGGCTTATATTGTAGCAGTAGTAGTACCGAATGCTTTTATCACAATTTTAGGGTTTGCTGGTATGATTCTTGTAATAATTGCAATTTTATTACCGGTTTATCTGTTATATAAAGCAAAGATAAGTAAATTTTATTATCCAGAATTACAGAAAAAATATTTGATTACTGCATGTGTAATTGTCGGAATACTTATAATGGGCTATGAACTTGTTAATATATTAACTAAATAAACTATTAAATATTATGATAGTAGAAAAAAATAAAAGATAAATATCGTCATTGCGAGGAAAAACTATAAGTTTTGATGAAGCAATCCAGTTAAAAAATTCTGATTTACAGAATTTTTTTAATCTTTTTCTAGATTGCCACGTCGCTTCGCTCCTCGCAATGACGGAAAATCGGTCCACGCAGGCAATGCACGCTCGCAATGACGATTTGGTATCCATGCCAATAATAACGTTAAAGTAATTCTGGTTTAAACAGAGTTAAAAGTTCTTTTCTCCAAATTACCAAATTTAGAATATTGACTATCATAGTAAAGTGGAACATTTCCAACCGGTCCGTTACGATGTTTTGCAACAATTATATCGGCAATATTATATACTTTGTTGAGCTTATCCAACCATTCAGCATGTTTAACGTCGCCTGCTGCTGGTTCTTTTCTAGTTAGATAATATTCTTCACGGTAAATGAACATTACTATATCCGCATCCTGTTCTATAGTTCCTGATTCTCTAAGGTCGGATAGCATAGGTTTTTTGTCCTCACGTAGTTCTACTGCTCTTGAAAGCTGAGATAACGCAATAACCGGAATATTTAACTCTTTTGCGATCGCTTTTAAACCTTGAGTAATTTCTGAAATTTCGCTAACTCTATTTTCGGATTTACTCGCTCCTCTAATTAACTGCAAATAATCGATAAATAATATACCGAGATTATGCTTGCGTTTCATTCTTCTAGCTCTTGTTCTTATAGCGGAAATAGATAGAGCAGGGGTATCATCAATAAAAAATTGTAATTCCGATAAAGTATTTGCTTCCTTGCGAAGACGGTTATATTTTTCTTCACCTAGAATACCCGTACGAAGAGAAGTAGAATCAATTTCTGCACACATTGAAAGTAGACGCGTGGTTAGTTGTTCTGAGGACATTTCTAAAGAGAAAAAACCTACCGACTGAATTTCTTGATTATCGCGAATATTTTTAAGACGCATATTATTACAGGCGTTAAGTGCAAGATTTATAGCAAATGCCGTTTTCCCCATCGATGGACGTCCTGCAAGGATTACAAGATCAGAATTATGAAAACCAAATAATTTATTGTCTAAATCAAGCAGACCGGTAGATATACCGATTACATGATCGTTATTTTTCATAGCTCTATTAATGCTAGCTAGTGACTCTGAAATAGATATACCGATTCTAGTAAAGCTCTTTTCGTTTAAGCCTTCACTAGCTAAATCGTAAAGTTTAGCTTCGGCATGTTCGATCTGTTCTCTTGCTTCAAATTCTAATGAGGAGTTATAAGCGTCATTTACTACTTCTTCACCAATATTTATTAAATTACGCTTTATTGCTAAATCATATATTATTTTACCGTAGTCCACCGGATTTATTACCATCATTGACATAGTTATCAATTTTGCTAAATATTCCGTCTCTTCCATTTCCTTAAATAACTCATCTTGAGTTAGCATACTACGCAACGTTACAGGAGTAGCTATCAGACCTTTTTCGGTAATTTTCTCAATTGCATTATAGATTTTTTGATGAATAGGCTCAAAGAAATGCTCTAAACGCAAAAACTCTGATACGTAACTGAGTAATTCATTATTAGTTAGAATTGCTCCGAGCAGCATCTGCTCTGCCTGAACATTAGAAGGTAAGACCCTTGGTATGGGTAAATTATCTTCGTTATCAGTTAGTGTATTTGTTTCCTTATTTATTTTATTACGTGCCATTTTGTTTGTTAAAGTTTATTGTTATTGGAGCGTCATTACGAGCGGTCGAAGACCTTGTTGCATGGCTCAAAAAATCTGCTCGATGTCATTCCCGCGAAAGCGGGAATCCAGGGTAAAGCGAGATAAATCGAGCTTTTAGTTTCAAAAATTCGCTATATTTACACTTTTTTCTGGATTCCCGCTTTCGCGGGAATGACACCGAGTCCTTTTTTCGATCAACGCAACAATGCCTCGCGGGAATGACATCGGAGTCGAGCGACAAAACACAGAACATTTTACATTATTCATTTTTTGCTTCATTTCTACGTTCAGCAATTAATTTATCTACTAAACTCTCTTCAGGCGGAAAATATTTATTAATCATATTACGAGCTTTTTCTAATGCAAGTTTTAATAGTAAAGTTAAACTTTATTGCTCATAACTACCCCAGCGTTTAATCAAGTTAGTTTCAATATCGAAAAAATCTAAAACTCTAGTAATAGAATGATTCACTATATCATCTATTGCTTTAGGGTTATTATAAAAAGCCGGTACGGGCGGTGCTATGATGCCACCGTAACTCGCTACTTTTAGCATATTTTCCAAGTGTCCGATATGTAGTGGAGTCTCTCGTGTCATTAAAATAAGTTTTCTTCTGTCTTTAAGTACAACACCTGCCGCTCTACTAATTAAACTATCTTCCATTGAGTGAGCAATGCTTGCTAAGGTCTTCATACTACAAGGAGCTATTATCATTCCTAAAGTTTTAAAAGAGCCACTTGAAATAGTAGCCCCTAAATCTTTATCATCATAACAATAATTTGCGAGTAACTTAACTTCATCTATAGAATATTTAGTTTCGAGCTTTATAGTAAGAGCTGCTCCTTCCGAAATAACTAAATGAGTCTCGATATTTTGCTCTTTTAATACTTCAAGCAAACGAATACCGTATATAGCACCTGAAGCTCCGGAAATTGCTATAATAATTTTTTTCATCTAGGTTTCTATAATTTATCAGTTTAGTATATAATAAAAAAAATTATATAAAACATATAATATGCGAATAGCAAAAATATTATTACCGGCGGCAAAATTATTCCCTTTAGATTACTTAGTACCGGAAGATTTAGAGCTAAATATCGGTGATCTTGTCGTAGTGCCGTTTAGAAATAAGGAATTAACCGGTATAATATGGGAGTTCACCACTGTTCCTAAAGCGAAAAAGCTAAAAACCGTAAAAGAAAAAGTACCACTAAATTTAAGTCTTACTTCAGAAGTTTTAGAATTAATTAAATGGATGAGTGGTTACTATATGTCAGAGCTTGGAAGTATAGCCAAGTTAGTATTACCTATAGATATTGCAGAGAAGCCGATCAAAGTTAAAGAGCAGAAAATAAATAATAACTTTGTGCTACCGGATTTGTCAGAAGAGCAGAAACAAGCAGTAATAGTCTTAAATGAAAGCAATAAGCCTGTGATTATTAAAGGTGTTACGGGGTCAGGTAAAACGGAAATATATTTTCATCTAATAGCAGATTACTTAGCAAAAGGTAAACAAGTGCTTGTGATGCTGCCTGAAATTGCTTTAAGTACACAAATTATTAATCGCTTTATAGAGCGATTCGGTTTTGAACCTATCGTATGGAACTCCAGCGTTACTAAAGCTCAAAAGAAAATGATTTTAAGAGGCATATTAAGCGATAAAGTTAAGGTGGTAATCGGGGCTAGAAGTAGTTTATTTTTGCCTTTTAAAAATCTCGGTTTAGTGGTTATAGATGAAGAACATGACGATTCCTATAAACAAGATGACGGTATATTATATAATGCAAGAGATACGGCTATTGTAAGAAGCAAATTCGATAAAGCACAAATTGTTTTGTGTTCGGCAACGCCGTCTATTGAAACGATGTATAATGTGGAAATAGGTAAATATCAATTAATTACGCTAGTTAATAGATACAAAAATGTCGACTTACCGAATATAGAAATGATCGACATGACTAAAGAAAAGCTATCTAAGAATTCCTATTTATCTAAGATTCTTATAGAAGCTATCAAAAGTAATTTAGATAATAAAAGGCAAACATTATTATTTCTTAATAGGCGTGGTTATGCTCCGCTAATGCTATGCAAAGCTTGTGGTCACAGATTTACCTGTAAATTTTGTTCTTCTTGGATGGTAGTACATAAAGCGACTAAAAAACTTGAATGTCATCATTGCGGTTATCAAAGTAAAATTTTTAATTCTTGCCCTGAATGTCTAGAAGATGAAGCATTAACTATTTGCGGTCCCGGAATAGAAAGAATAGAGGAGGAAGTAAAGGCACTCTTTCCTGAGAGTAAAATTGCGGTGATAAGTAAAGATCATGCTAAAAATCCTGAAAAAATAGCACAGCTTCTACATCAAATGGAAAATCTAGAAATTGATATTTTAATAGGTACACAAATAATAACAAAAGGTTATCACTTTCCGAATCTTACCCTAGTCGGTGTAATAGATGCCGACCTTGGGAGTAACAATGCTGATCTTAGAGCATCTGAGCGAACTTTCCAGTTACTACATCAAGTAGGCGGTAGAGCAGGGAGGGGAGATAGTAAAGGGGTGGTATATTTGCAGAGCTATTATCCTGATAATATTATTTTTAGTTATGTTAAAACCGGTGACGAAGAGAATTTTTTTGCAAATGAACTCGAAATAAGAAAATCCGCTGATATGCCGCCGTTTTCTAAAATGGCATCGGTAATTTTATCAGGTTCCAGTGAGTCTAAAATTTTAGAAATAGCTAGGGATATGGTCCGAATTGCACCAAAAGCAAACGTAAAAATTTTAGGACCGGCAAGCTCATTAATGTCAAAGCTTGCCGGTAAATATCGTTACCGAATACTTATTATAGCCGATAAGAAATTTAATTTGCAGAAATATTTAAAATTTTGGCTAAGCCTTATAAAAATTCCCTCTTTTTGCCAAATAAAAATAGATATCGATCCTAAGAGTTTTTATTAGCTTCTATATCTTTCTCCCTTATTCTTTGGTGGAACACTAGATGAATGAGAAGAAGGATTAGTAAGAGATTTTTGTATTTCTGCTATAGCTTTTTTAGTATTTTGAGTAGAATTTTTTATAGCATCTTTGTAAAAAGCAGCTTTAGTTTTATCTCCGGTAAAAGAATATTTTATAAAATTACCAATATTTTTCCAAATAGGAGTATTATCCATTTTTGTAGTTTCTTCACACCATTTACCTACCTCTTTCAGTTTTGCTTCAACTTTAGCTATAGCAGATGGATTATGTTTATTATCATCATAAATTTGAATAATATTATTTACTTTTTCTTTAAATTCAATGTGTTTTCTACTTTGTTTTAAATTAGCTATTATATCATCACTGTTTACTAATTCTCTAAGATTATCAATTATATCAGATAATTTAGGTGGTTCAGGTAATTTATAATGTTGATTGATGTTCTCAAATTTATCTTTATGTGGGTGATTCTTTATTAGATCGTCTTCTATAAAAGAAATAAACTCTTTTTGAGGTACTCCTACTTGTTTTATTAGCCGTCCTAATGATTGTTCATAAGCTTTAACAGTAACATCAAGACGCTTCCCTGCCATAGAACCGCTTAGTTCTATATAGCGGCTAAATTCCGGAATCAAAGCATCTTTGGTATCAATATTATGATCTTTAAAAAATTTCTCTATTTTCTCTTTTACGGTTAAATTAGATTGTGGTTTATGCGTTTCTTCTGGTGCTTTTATTTGTTCTGGAGCTGGTTTTGAAAGAATGATAGGCTTTTTGGTTTCAACTTGCGGAGATGTGGTATCGACAAATATATCAAGTGCCTGGGAATGTGTAGTTAAATCAGTCTGTTTTTTATGCTCCTCGTCCCATGCCTTTATTTTCTCAGAAGTAGGCTTTGGAGGAACAGCCGGTTTTGTATTTTTTGGTGGGTTATTTGACATATTTGTTTTGTTTTCCCACTCTTTTACTCTATCTTTTACTGATTTTGGAATATTATCTTGTGCCATATTAAACTCCTATATTTATTTACAGAATTAAACCATATTTTAATTTTCGTCATTTTGCTTAAATTTTTTATAGATTGCAAGTAAAATTTCTTTTTGTAGTGCGATATTTTTATTATAAGATAATTAGATTCTGTGTACATAATTTAAATTATGCACACAGAATCTATGTTATTAACTAAAATGAGATATGAATTTTATGTACCCCCTTATTAGACTTAGAAGAAATAGAAAAGCATTTTGGCTTAGAGAGTTAATAGCTGAAAGTAATTTATCAATCAATGATTTAGTGCTGCCTTTATTTGTTGTTGAAGGGCATAATGAAAGACAAGAAATTAAGACTATGCCCGGTATATATCGTTTATCAATCGATCAAATAGTAGAAACGGCAAAAGAAGCAGCAGAGCTTGGTATTAATGCTATTGCATTATTTCCGAGTATTGATCAAAGTCTAAAAAGTGAGAATGCCGATGAGGCTTATAATTTAGATAATTTAATATGTAGAACTATTAGAAGCATCAAAAACGCTAATATCGATATTGGTATAATATGCGATGTAGCACTTGATCCTTATACTACACACGGTCATGACGGTATTGTGCATCATGGGGAAGTTGATAATGATAGATCAGTAAGAGCTTTGTGTAATCAAGCATTAGTGCTAGCAAAAGCCGGAGTAGATATTGTTGCACCTTCCGATATGATGGATGGAAGAATCGGAGCTATAAGGGAATATCTTGACAAAGAAGGTTTTATAAATGTTGGAATTCTTGCTTATGCGGCTAAATATGCTTCAAGCTTTTACGGTCCGTTTCGTGATGCAGTTAGGAGTAATAAAAAGAATTATTTAGATAAATCAAGCTATCAAATGGATGTGCGTAATATTAAGGAAGCAATGCTTGAGATTGAGCATGATATAGCAGAGGGAGCCGATATGGTAATGGTTAAGCCAGGTATGCCGTTTTTGGATGTTATTCGTGAAGCAGCAAATAATTTTAATGCTAAAATTTTTGCATATCAGGTTAGCGGGGAATATGCAATGTTAAAATTTGCAGCAAACGCTGGGGCATTAGACTTTGAAAAATCTTTAATTGAATCATTAATTAGTTTTAAACGTGCTGGAGCAACTGCTATATTTACCTACGCAGCTCTTGAAGTAGCTAAAATATTAAAGAACAATAAAATTAAGTAGAAAACGGTTTCTGCCCTTGATATAAAATAAATAATATGCTTTATAATTATATCAAAATTATCAATTTTATTTAAATCATTAATAAAGAGGCTAGGATGACTCAAAATAAAAAATCAGTATTTAAAGATTGGAACTTTTTAAAGCCTAAAGGAGGCGGAGCTAATGAGGCAGGGGAGCATGGCGGAGTATATCAAAGCTCAGACGGTAAAATTACGGCAATGATAAAAAAAGAGGCTTCAAGTTCAAAAAATATAGCCGAATTTTTAGGATCTCAAATTTTTGAAGCTATAAGTCCTGGAAATGGAGCAAAGGTTAACTTAATTGCTCCTGATAATTTTAATAAATCTAAAGCCGTTGATTCACAAATATATGTCAAATCTGAATTTTTTGAGAATTATAGTAGCGATATGTATGTGGACATGGATAAACATATGTCTGCTAAAACTAAACCGAGTTCTTGGTTTAGAAAAGATGGCGGTAGACCGCTTTTTATGGGGGCTCGAAATAAATTATTTAGAACCTTAGAAAATGCTTTTAAGGAAATTAAATATCAGAATTTTGAAAATATTATGCCGGCGAGTTTATTGATTGGCGATTTTGATATACATGTTGGAAATATAGGAGTTATCAGAGACCAAAAAAATCCAAAAACTTTACCTAAATTAGTAAGGATTGATTTTGCCGGTAGTTTTGATAATTTAACAAATAATATCTATCCGCATTCAAGAGCTAAACATTTGCCTGGATTCGGTCCTACTAACCATTTTAGAGAATTTCCCTCTAGTTTAAGAACAAAAAATCCTAAATTTGCCGATAGCTTACTTGAAGTTTCTAAAATTGATTTAAGCAAAACTATTGATAAAAGTTTTGATGAATTAACTAAATATTATAGTAATGAAGCAATTGCAGAATTTGCAAAACAAGCGATGCCAAAGAAATTTAATAATAAAAAATCTAAAGAAATAACGCCTGAAGAAACTAAGGCTAGCTTAATAGATACAATGAAAAAAAGGCAAGAATCCTTAAAGGAATATGGCTTAGAAATTAAAGTAAATAGTTTAATCTCTAAAAAATATAGTTTTCCTTATTACGAAGTGAAAGAGCAAGGATTAAAAACATTAATGAAAGAATATCCTGATTATTTTGAGAAAATTCTTAATTATGAAGAAAGAAAAAAAGGAGGACAAAAACTTAAATTAAGAAATAAAGTTACTACTAATTTTGCAAGAATTTTAGAAATACTCGGTATTAGGGATAGTGCAAAAAAACATTTAATAAAGACAATAAAAAGTTTAAATGAAGATATTAAACATGAAAGAAATTTAGCTGATTCTTCTGATAAAGTAAAAACCAAGAAAGAACCGGAGCAAAAATCGGTAAAGACAAATATAGATGCAAACAGAGAATATGTAGACGCTCTAGAAAAATACAAGAAAGAAGTCGGAACAGATGATATTATTAGTGTTACTCCAAGTCAATTAGGTTTAGCTAAAAAAGCTAAAAAGAAAGACCAAGATTTATTAAAATTAGATGAAGAAGATCTAAAACATATAAAGAATCTAAAAGAAAAGGTTATGAAGCCTACTAAAACTACTGCATCTAGTGTTATTAATAAAAAGTCTACACCATCTAAAACGAGATAATAAATGAACCAAGCAACAAGAAACCTACAACTAAGTAATTAATCAGTAAAAGCCCATATTGCATCGGTAACTTAATTATCTCAATCTTTTTAGAAAAATACATGGCTTTTATTACTTTAAGATAATAAAAAGCAGCAACTACGCTGGTAAAAATACCGCAATAAGCTAATGCAAATTCTTCTTGATTAATTGCTTGGTAAAAAAGGTAATATTTACCGAAAAATCCTGTGAGAGGAGGGATTCCAATCATTGAAAACATAACTATGCTAATTACGGCAGCTATGGCTTTATGATTCTCTGCAATTCCTTGTATACTACTAAAGCTAGCTTTATCGGCGTCTTTACCGAGCAGCATAATTAAGCAAGTAAAAAATCCTATACTCCCTACCGCATATATTAGAATATATAGCAGAGCTGCTTTATATCCTTCTTGATTATGCAGAAGAACGCCGATTAATACATAACCGATATTTAAAATAGTGCTATATGCCATTAATCTTTTTAGAGAAGTTTGACGAATAGCTCCAAAAGCCCCAAGCAGCATAGATAATATAGCAATTATCTTTATTAAATTATAATTAACAGGGTAGTAATTACCTATAATTAATTTGCTAATATTTAATAAAACAATAACCATACCTATTTTTGAGGCAGCAGTGAAGTAGGTAACCGAAGTTATCGGAGATCCTTCATATACGTCAGGGACCCAAAAATGGAGTGGAACGCTTGAGAGTTTAAAGAAAATACTACTTAAAAATAATACAATACCGATTATTAAACCAAGATTTATCCCAGAATTATCATTTAGTTTATATAAGATATCCTCAAATTGTAAGCTTCCACCGAATCCATATATAAAAGAAATCCCAAATAATGATAAACAACTAACTAGACTACCTAAGATAAAGTATTTTAAAGCACCTTCTGATGATTTAATCTCATTTAATTTGAATCCTGCAAGTGCATATGAAGTTAAAGCAGTAAGCTCCATACCGCAGAATAATAATAGAAAATTCCGTGATGAAATTGCAACAAAAATACCTACAGCGGATAATAATATTAAAGTAATAAATTCAAACTTTAATTCCTCGGCGGCAAGAATAGAGTAATCACGGTATATAATCATGGATATAATAGTGAATAGTAACACTATACTTTTACTAATACCGATATTTATTCCGGTAGCAAATGAGTACCATACTCCTTCATAGCTTGAATATTTAAA
The DNA here is from genome assembly GCA_020404465.1 of Rickettsia endosymbiont of Omalisus fontisbellaquei. Taxonomy (GTDB): domain Bacteria; phylum Pseudomonadota; class Alphaproteobacteria; order Rickettsiales; family Rickettsiaceae; genus Rickettsia. The sequence continues at coordinate 97,406 of DYDV01000079.1, read as the reverse complement.
GGTAAGGAAAATTGATAATATACATAATAAAATAATGATATTATAAATAATTCTATTTTTACTTGGTACCATTACGGCAAAAAACTGCCCTAAGAGTGCTATTAAAATCAAAGTTATTTCAGGAAGTAACAGTAGCATATAAAACTAATATTATTTATGGAAATATAGATATTAGTAAATAAATCATTTTTTATCAACAAACTTATATATAATATTATAATCTATTAAAAAATTTGCAATTTTATATAATTATAGGTTATATTGTTGCTGCTTGTATTTTTAATTTAAAGTTTAACCGATCAATGTATTTATTATCATTTATATTAGGAGGATTAAATACATTACTCCGTCAGTTACGTTTATCTATTAGCTCTATAGAGTTTTATAAAGGCGTATATAGAAACTATCAAGGATATGGAATAAGATATTTATTTACCGTATCTTTTATTACATCAATAATTTATTGCATTTTTATATTAAATTACGTAATAACTTTAAAAGATTACTTTAACGGAATACAATCATCAAAAGTTACAGATAATATTGAATATATTATTAATCAATTACCGGAAATTAAATATAATAATTCAAAAATTTCAGTTGAAGAAGTAGAGCCTATATATTTATATAGTAAAAATAACAATAAAATAGTCGTCATTGATACAAAAAATCAAGTTTCTAACAAAGAAAAAAGCAAAATACCGTTTGTACTTGAAGATAATAAGCTGAAGATAAATTTAATTGTTGCCAATACTAAGAAAAATTTTCCAAGTACTGTTAACTATTCTGAGATATTCAAGCAAAATGAAGTAATTTTAACTCCTGAAATAATAAAAAAGTATTTTGCCGATAATTTATTATATGCACCAAATTTATTTATTTATTTTGGTATGCCGGCTATTATATTATTTTGGTTTGTAACGTTCTTATTAGAGAGAAGTATTGTAGTGTTGTTAGTGTATAGCTTAGCTAATTTACTTACCGTTAAAACTTCAATACAAACTTCTATAAGGTTAGTAATGTTTTCAAGCGGAGTTCCGATAATATTACAACCGGTTATTATTATATTAATACCGGAATTAAGCATATTATTACAGCTACTACAAATGTTTACAACTTGTTTAGTATTTATCGCCATTTGGCAAATTAACAAGAGCCTATCGAGTCATATATAAGAAAAATCGGTTATCATATGATATGTGATTTTAAATCCTCAATTTACTAAAAAAACAGCCTATTATTAAAAAATTACTAAAAAAATAAAAGTTTTTATTGTTAAAATGAAACCTAAAATTATTTATTTATAACTTTAGGTAATTCAAATGAGCAAAGAAAAAAAGAAAGTAAGGTTTGCAGAAGAGCCCCAAGTTAAAGAATTTTCTCAAAATCAAGAAGCAACAGAAGTAAACCTTATAAAAGGAAGAGTAATTAATATTTATGATAAAGGCGGCTACTTAAAGCCAGATCAATTAGTAATTCATGAAAGAGAAGCTACCGGAGTAAAAAATGTTGAAGTAAAGAGAAATCTAAATTTCTTTCAACAAATTTTTGCTGCAGTAGGTTTTATAAAGGACACAAAAATAATCAAAGAAGAATTTACTTATACTACCGGCGATATACAAGGAATATTAAAGGATAACGGTAAATTTATTAATAATCCTGAAGAAATTAGAAAATTTGTGAATGAAAATAGAGATATTCAAATTGCGGATATTGACGGTATCGGTATTGGTAATTTAAATCATCAAGGTAAAATACAAATTAATTCAAAGCTTGGATTAAATAATGAAAAAATTATCCTTTATAAGGATGGTCAATTAGCTGCTATTGAAAGAAAGGGTCAGCTTATTAATCAAGAGGGAGAGCCTTTATACAAAGACAATTTAATCCAAAAAGATAATAAAGTTTATCTAGTTGGGGATGCCGGAAGAAATATTGATGCACCTTTTAGAGATCCAAAAACTAGAGCTAAAGATAATTGGAATAGATTAATAGATAAATTTAGGGCTGCTTTAATACCGGAAAAACATGAATTAGGAAAATTAAACGATGCTATAGTAGATTCTGTAAGAGTTAAAGTAGTTCATCCAAATCCAAAACTCGCCGAACATCATCTTCAAGAAATAGCTCAAGGTAAACAAATATGGGATGGGCATGAATTTGAAATATTGCGTATGGGTCCGGAGGAACAAAAAAATCACCGATTAGTCTATGATGCTTCTTCTCATAAATTACTTGATGCTAAGGGTAATGTAGCTTCTACTATCGGTAAAGAAAGTAAGAGCATGAATAATGTTCAAGCATTTGTAATGGGAAAGGATGGAGCAATTTATATGGGTACTCATAAAAATCAATATTTGCCAAATACTAAAAATCTTGTTCACGGTTCATTTTTAAGTGGAAAGCCTGCGGAAGCAGCAGGAGTTATAGGTATAAATGATAGGGGAAAAATTGATTACCTTAGTAATAATAGCGGTCATTATCAACCTGAAGCCTTAGATATGTACCGTGCTATAAAAAAAATACAAGAAACTATGCCTGGTGCTTTAGATAAAAATTGTCAAATCGATATTCAAGGGCATCAACGAGTACTTGTTAATGATTTTGTAAAAAATATGGAAACCAAAGTAGGTTTCGGAAAAAATGCTAAAACTCATTATGAAAAACTAAGAGAAGAAAGAATGGAGAGAATTAAAAATTATCAAACTAATTTAAAAAATATTGCTGCTTCTTCAAAGCCTAAAGCTAAAAATAGAACAACAAACAGGGGGCGTGGATAATAAAAATTATTTACAATACTCTGCCTTTTTTTTATAGCACCAGACATTTTTTAAAAAGCTCTCGATGTCATCCTTGCGAAAGCAGGAAGGTCTTGTTGCGTGGATCAATTTCACCGCTGTCATCCCGTGATTTATTCACGGGATCCAGTAAAAATTAGTATTTTTATTATTTTCTGGATACCGTGGTCAAGCCACGGTATGACACCGAGTGCTTTTTTATATCCACACAACAATGCCACGCAGGAATGACATAAAGTAAAAATTGTCTGGTACTATACTTTTTTTCTACTTCCACTATATTTCATACAATTAAACTTTATATTAACAAGTTTATTTTTATTAATTATTATAATTATATACTTGACTAAATTACTTGGGTATTGTAGATATAAAACAATTTTAAGTTTTAATAGGTTAGTCATATGATGCTGACGACAAAAGGAAGATATGCCGTAATGGCAATACTTGAAATGGCTTCAAAATCACGTGCCGAACCGGTTACTTTGAATGAAATTTCCGTAAAACAAAATATATCGCTTAACTATTTAGAGCAGATATTTGCTAAGCTTAAAAAAGCTAATTTAGTTAAGGCTATTAGAGGGGCTAAAGGAGGATATATTTTAATAGGTAACCTAGAAGAAATAAAAATTTCCGATATTATGGACGCTGTTAATGAAAATTTTATAATGACTACCTGCTATAAAAAATCAGTTAAAACTTGTGTACCTGATACAATAAAATGTAATTCGCATAAATTATGGAAAGGGCTTGGAAAGCATATTAGAGATTATTTTGAAAATATCTCAATTAAAGATGCTTTAGAGCTAAGTATTATTTAAATATATGATATATTTAGACCACAGTGCTACTACTTCTATCAATCCTAGAGTTAAGGAATTCATAATAAGTTTGATGGACAAGGAGCTTAACCCTTCATCAATACATAGATCAGGTGTATTTGCTAGGAATGTTATAGAAGAAGCACGTTTTCAATTAGCTGCAGCTCTTGGGGCGTCCTCTAGGGAATATAATATTACTTTTACTTCATCCGGAACGGAGAGTAATAATTTAATAATGAAAAATTTTTATGACGGTGATATTTTCATATCGGCTATTGAACATTTATCGATCTATAACCATATAAAGCATGCTCCAAATATTAAAGTTATAAAAGTTGATAATCAAGGTTTGCTTGATCTAGAGCATCTAGAAGAATTATTGTCACAAAGTAGTGCTACAAAAAAATTAGTATCTATAATGATGGCTAATAATGAAAGTGGGGTACTGCAAAATATATTTGAAATAAGTAAAATAGCTAAAAAATATAATGCAAAATTTCATAGTGATTTAGTGCAAGCTTTTAGTAAAATACCAACATATATCAAAGATTTAGGATTAGATTTTGCTACAATCTCAGGACATAAAATAGGAGGTGGGCAGGGAGGAGCTGCTTTAATTTCTACTTCTCGCTTTCAGCTTACTCCGATAATTATAGGTGGTGGGCAAGAAAAAAATGTGCGTTCAGGTACGGAGAATGTTATAGCAATTGCAGGTTTTGGTTTAGCGGCTGAATTAATGAGAAAAAATATAATAGAGAATTATATAAAAATCAAAAATTTACAGGAAATATTAGAGAAAAAACTAAAGAAGTATTCTAACGTAAATATTATTAGCGATAATGTAGCAAGGTTGCCTAATACTACCTTAATTACTATACCGAATACGGATGCACAAGTGAAATTAATCGGGTTTGATTTACGTAATATTTGCGTAAGCTCCGGCTCTGCTTGCTCATCAGGAAAAATATCTAAATCGCACGTATTAACCAATATGGGTATGAGTGAAGAAGAGGCAAAATCTTCGATTAGAGTATCGCTTAGTCATACTAATACGGTAAACGATATAGAAGCTTTTATAGAAGCTTTTGAGAAGATTTACGAGACCCGTCATTGCGAGCGACCGTAGGTGTTGTTGTATGGATCAATTTTACCGCTGTCATCCCGTGGCTTGACCACGGGATCCAGTTTAAAATACTAAAATTATTAGTATTTTTATTGTTTTTATGGACCCCGTGGTCAAGCCACGGGGTGACACAGTGGGTTTTACCGCTCCTCGCGATGACGAAGAACATAACAAACTATTTAACATTTATAACCATATGAACTCACAATTAAACAGTCTAAGTCTACCGATATATATGGATTATCAGGCGACGACTCCAATAGATCCAAGAGTAATGGAAGCAATGCTGCCGTATTTTACTACTAAGTTCGGTAACCCTCATTCACGAAGCCATTCTTTCGGCTGGGAAGCAGAAAATGCTGTTGAAGAGGCAAGAGCCAAGGTAGCAAAGTTAATAGGAGCAGACGCTAAAGAAATTATTTTCACTTCCGGTGCAACTGAGTCTAATAATCTTGCAATAAAGGGAATAGCAAAATTTTATGGTAACAAAAAGAATCATATCATTACTGTATTAAGTGAGCATAAATGCGTACTTGATGCTTGCAGACATTTAGAACAAGAAGGAGTGAAAATCACATATTTACCGGTTAAATCAAATGGAATAATTGACTTAGAGGCTCTAAAAAATGCCATTACCGATCAGACTATGTTGGTATCAGTTATGGCGGTTAATAATGAAATAGGCGTGATCCAGCCTTTGAAAGAAATCGGGAAAATATGCCGTGAAAGAGGCGTTTTCTTTCACTCCGATATTGCTCAAGGTTTTGGTAAAATTCCAATCGACGTTAACGAGTTTAATATTGACCTTGCAAGTATCTCAGGGCATAAAATTTACGGCCCGAAAGGAGTAGGTGCATTATATGTAAGAAAAAAACCTCGTGTACGTGTTACACCGCTGATAAACGGCGGTGGGCAGGAAAGAGGGATGCGTTCAGGTACGCTGCCGACTCCTTTAATTGTAGGGCTTGGCACGGCTGCTGAAATAGCGTATAATGAGATGGAAAAAGATACTAAGCATGTAAATTACTTATTTGACAGGTTTTTAAACAATATAAACAGCCGAATTTCCGAAGTTTATTTAAACGGCGATAAAGATCAAAGATATAAAGGCAATCTAAATTTAAGCTTTGCCGGGGTAGAGGGGGAGTCAATTATTCTTGCCATTAAAGATTTAGCGGTTTCTTCCGGCTCTGCTTGTACTTCTGCCTCACTTGAACCGTCATATGTTTTACGTTCTATGGGAATCGGTGAAGAGCTTGCCCATACTTCGATTAGGTTTGGCATAGGTAGATTTACTACCGAGCAGGAAATTGATTACGCAGTAGATTTAATATGTTCAAAAATCGATAAGTTAAGAGAATTAAGTCCTCTTTGGGAAATGATGCAAGAGGGGATTGATTTAAAGAAGATTAAATGGGCTGTACATTAATTAATGTCATTTCTGTGTAGCTTCTATGTCATTCCCGCGAAGGCGGGAATCCAGTATAAAGCGAGATAAGTCGAGCTTTCAATTTTTAAAACTTGCTGCGTTTATGCTTTTTTTCTGGATTCCCACCTTCGCGGGAATGACATATACAACGGTAAAAGACACAATTAAAAATTAAATTTTAGAGAATAACAATGGCTTATAGCAAAAAAGTGATAGATCATTATGAAAACCCTCGTAATGTCGGGTCACTTGATAAAGAGAAAAAAAACGTCGGTACGGGACTTGTTGGAGCTCCTGCTTGCGGTGACGTGATGAAGTTACAAATCGAAGTTGACGATGACGGGATTATTACGGATGCTAAATTTAAAACATTCGGTTGCGGTTCAGCTATTGCTTCAAGTTCTTTACTAACAGAATGGGTTAAAGGAAGATCGATAAATGATGCCGGAAAGATTAAAAATACTGAAATAGCAAAAGAGTTGTCGCTGCCGCCTGTAAAATTACATTGTTCACTCCTTGCTGAAGATGCAATAAAGGCAGCCATAGCCGACTACAAACAGAAAAAAGAAAACAGTAAAAAATGAAAAATGTTATTTCATTAACCGATTCTGCTGCAAAGCAAGTAAAATTACTAATAGAAAAACGAGCCAAGCCTACCTTTGGCATTAGGGTAGGGGTTAAAGCCGGCGGTTGTGCTGGTCAAACTTATTACGTTGAGTATGCAGATAGTAAAAATCAATTCGATGAAGTAGTCGAAGAAAAAGGCGTGCGGATACTAATCGATCCAAAGGCATTAATGTATATTCTAGGTTCTGAAATGGACTATGTAGAGACTAAATTTAAATCCCAATTCACTTTCACCAATCCCAATGAAAAAGCAAATTGCGGCTGCGGCAAATCTTTTAGCGTGTAATCCCACTTGATTATAATATAAAATATAATTTGTATGACTCAAACATATATATTAAAACCGGTTATTTTAGAACCATATACGGAAATACAGCAAAATTCACAAAGCTTCAGACAGGATGAATTTAAGAGTAAGTCTGCGGAGCGTACAATAGTACGTGAGCACAGACTTAACTCGAAAAATTCGCCTGTATCAAGCTTTGTGAATGACGCTGTACCTTTAAAAGAAAGTTGGCTGTTTAATAATAAAAAGGCTTTAATACAATTAAATAACGGTATTAAAGATTCTGCTAAAGGACAAGTTAAATTTATAGAAACTGATATCGTCATTGCGAGGAGCGAAGCGACGCGGCAATCTAGAAAAATAATAAAAAATTCTGTAAATCAGAATTTTTAACTGGATTGCTTCGTCGAATTACTTCGTAATTTTCCTCGCAATGACATTAATTTATTAACTAATCTGTACATTAGCATATTTACAAGTAAATCCCCGCCATCCTAGTTCAAACACCCATAAATATAAATCTATTAAAGGAAATAACGGAGAAGAAATATTCGAAGCTTATGCTGAAAATAATACTCCTGCCGCTTATAGAATTTTTTGGCATTACGGACCAAACAAAGATAACATTACTATTCTAGCAATTACAGCACATCCATAAAAAGCCAATTGAGGTTGAGTATTACACAAACAGCTTTATTTCAAGAAAAATCATACGAATCCCCGGAAAATGAAATCTCCCAGCCTATTTCGATATGATTAGGGTCGCTTATACTATTATATTTAACTAAATCCTGAACAGAAGTACCGTAATTTTGTGAAATTTTTGATAAAGTGTCTCCTGATTTTACTGTATAGCTTACTTTGATTTTATCCCCTGGATAAATCTTATCAGGATTAGGTTTAAACTGTTCGTTCTTTGGAATAGTTAGCAATTGGCTAACTGTTAGACCATTTTTTGTAGCAATATGTGATAAAGTATCACCTGATTTCACTGTATAAACTTTAGCGATGCAATTTGGCATATTAACTCCTAAGATTATATTTGATAGCTTAAAAAAGCTATCAATCTTTTCTTTAGAAATCAAGAGTAAAATGACTATAGTAGTTTTAACTATTGCTAAAAATCATTATTTCAGCTATATTAAAGCCATTTCTGAGAATTAAATCAATAACAAAATTATGTCACAAAAATTAGGTTTCTGGGCAGTTTTTGCCTTAGTAACCGGCAGTCAAATCGGTACTAGCGTCTTTATATTGCCTTTAAGCTTAGCTCCATTCGGTATATACAGCATTTGGGGCTGGGTGTTGTCGCTATTCGGTGCTATGAGTATAGCCCTTGTATTCTCAAGCCTTTGTGCAAAATTTCCTAAAACAGGCGGTCCTCACGTTTATATACGGGAAAGTTTCGGGGATAAAATAGCCTTCTTCACCGGCTTCACTTACTGGGTTATATCCTTTGTTAGTACTAGCATAGTTGTTATCTCAGCAATAGGTTACCTAACGCCTTTTTTCAAATCACAAGCGATTTTGGATTTAATATTACAGATAATATTATTAGGTGCTATTGCGGTTTTAAATTTAAAAGGTCCTGAAGTAGCAGGAAAAGCTGAGTTTTATTTGACTCTCTTAAAATTTGTTCCATTGCTTGTAGTAGGTTTATGTGCTTTATCGCATTTTAATATAGATAATATAGCTATTGCCGAGGAAGTAGAGAATTTAAGCATTCCGACTATTATGGGAAGAGTTGCACTTCTTACTTTTTGGGGATTTATCGGAGTAGAATGTGCAACTACTACGGCAGGTGCGGTAAAAAATCCGGCTAAGACTATTCCACGAGCTATAATACTTGGAACTTTTTGTGTAGCGGTGTTATATATTATAAATAGCATAGGTATAATGGGTTTAATCCCTGCTTCAGAGCTTATTAGCTCTAAAGCTCCTTATGCCGATGCTGCTGCATTATTATTCGGTGGTAAATGGTCAAGCGTAATTACGGTTATAGCATCGATTATATGTATAGGTACACTCAATGCTTGGGTGCTAACTAGCGGACAAATTGCTCTTGGGCTTGCAGAAGACGGGTTACTACCGAAATTTTTTGCTAAAAAGAATAATAATAACGCACCTGTATGGGGAATTATTGTAAGCTGCCTTGGTATTGTGCCTTTATTAGTTTTTACAGCAAATGATAATTTTGCCGAACAGATTACACAAATAATAGATTTCTCGGCAATAACATTCTTATTCGTCTATTTGATTTGTAGTTTAGCATTTTTAAAGGTGATTTTTAGCTCAAAAGAAAATTTTTCTTATTATTATTTACTTATAACCATAATATCGATTATCTTTTGTGCATGGGTTATCTATGAAACACCTGTTAAAACTCTGATTATAGCTAGTTCTTTTACTATTCTTGGTATTCCTTTATATTATGGATGGTATAGGGGGAGTAAGAGAGATAAGTTTTAGCCTATGTCATACCGCGGCTTGACCGCGGTATCTAAAAAAATACTCAATGGATACCGCGGTCAAGCCGCGGTATGACAACATATGATAAAAGATCGCATTAATCTACTTAGAAGCTTATTTCCGGAATACGATATAGATGGTTACATCATTCCGTCTAACGATAAATATATGAGCGAATATGTACCTGAGTATGCCAAAAGGCTTGAATATATAACAGGTTTTACCGGTTCAAACGGTATAGCTGTTATATGTAAAGATACAGCATTATTTTTTACCGATGGGCGTTATTTAGAGCAAGCAAGTAAAGAACTAGATTTAGAGATTTTTAAGATTTTTGATTTAAAAGAGATATCCGCAACCTTAAACAAAGATACTAAAATAGGCTATGATCCTGAATTATTTACTTATCCTGCTATATCAAATTTAATTTTACTAGATCCCGCGGTCAAGCCGCGGGATGACATTTTGTGTAAGATTAAAGGAAATTTAGTTGATAAGATTTGGCATAATCAGCCATTAGAGCCAAATTCTAAGGTCTATTTACATGATATTAAATTTGCGGGTGTTAGTCATATTGATAAAATAAGTAAATGTCGTGAGATTTTTTTGGATTCCCGCTTTCGTGGGAATGACAATAAAAAGGACTGGAATGACGCAGCCTTAGTTATTCTAGATAGCTCCTCCATATGCTGGTTACTAAACTTACGAGCTAGTGATGTTGCCTATACACCTTTAATGTTTGCAAAAGTAATAATTACACCTACAAAATTATATCTATTTATCGACCCATCAAGAATTGATGACGAAATTATTAATGCTCGTCCTGAAATAACAATTTTACCGGAAGAAGAATTTGAAAATATTTTAAAAGATAATGAGAACATTTTCATCGATGATAGTATAGCATCGGTTCATATAATGGACTTAATAGCTGATAAGCAAGTACAGAAAATTACCGATCCGTGTTTAATGCCGAAAGCTTGTAAAAATGATGTAGAGATTAAGCATGCAATCGACTTTCATATTAAAGATGCAGTAGCTTTATGCGAATTTTTTACTGATTTGGATTGTCATTATGTCATCCCGCGACTTGATCGCGGGATCTCAGAACACAGTTTACAATACAAGATCCCGCGGTCAAGCCGCGGGATGACAATGGAAGAAACTACTCGCAATGACAGTGGGTTATTAACAGAACACACACTCGGTTTAAAGCTTACAGAATATAGAGCCAAACAAGAGGGCTATGTTTCAGATAGTTTTCCTGCTATTTGCGGATTTCAGGAAAATAGTGCCATTATTCATTATAGAGCTGACCAAAAAGCTGCTAAGAAGATTGAGAGGCAGGGGATATTACTGATAGATTCCGGCGGTCAATATAGTGGTGCTACTACCGATATAACTAGAACAATAGTGATAGGTGAAGCAACCGTTGAGCAGAAAAAGCGTTATACGCAAGTACTTAAAGGACATATTGCTTTAGCAAGAGCCAAATTTCCTAAAAATATCGTTACGGGAGCTAATCTTGATATACTCGCTCGGCAATATTTATGGCAAGAAAAGCTAGATTATCCACACGGTACAGGTCATGGGGTAGGAAGCTTCTTGAGCGTTCATGAAGGACCGCAAAGCATAAATCTTCGTAATAAAACTGTACTTCAACCAGGTATGATCTTATCTAATGAACCTGGATTTTATATTCCTGGAAAATATGGTATTAGAATTGAGAATTTGATGTATGTAAAAGAAAATAGCGAATGGCTTGAATTTGAGACCTTAAGCCTAGTACCTTATGCTAGTAAATTGATTGATGTGAAACTACTTAATATTGATGAAATAAGCTATATCAAGGAATATTATAATAAAATTAGAGATAAAATTTATGATTTATTATCTCAAAAAGCTAAAAGTTGGCTTGATAATGAGATAAATCTTTTTGGCAATCTTCACAGAACCTAGATTTTGTGAGGAAAAATATTTATTTTATATTTCATAATTGCTATTACCACATAACTCTATTGCAGAATTAATAGGATTAATTACTCTAAAATTATCAGAATGCATAAAATGATGAAACTGCTCACTATGCATATCTACTACATCTAACCCTCTACCATCACTTACTATACCACTACTATTGCATGCAAGGCTTTCAAATTCTTTTATTACTAAATGATCACACACATCTTTAGTCCATTTACAAGCAATAGAAATTAATGTCTCTGGATTTATTGCTTCAAAAGCTAACTTGTTACATGCTGCTGAAACGTTGCTAAGTTGATTTTCAAAGATTTGATATTCGAATCTAGTAAGAGTTGGATGATTATCACTTGAAGTATATAACCTACCATAAGGTGTTATATCTTTGAATATAATATTAGCTCCATGCCCAGCAAAATAACATAAAAACTTTTCAGCCTGCGTACAAATTAAGTTAAGAGTTTGTGTTGGCGTAAGCGGTGCTTTAGTCGTTGTGTTATTATCAAATATAGTTTGCTGAGGTAGATAATCTACAATTAAATAATCAGCTTTATTTTGTGATGATTCTATAGGAGTTATTTTCCATCGACTATTATCCACTCCTTCTTCTGGCCTTAGAGGAAAATCTACTAATGCTCTTGATATTACAGTTGGAATTAAGTTTGTTAAAAAGAATAATGTAAATGTTAATGGATTTAACTGTAAATATGTTCCAGTCATATTTGGTATAGTATTAACCCATCCTTGCATTATATTCTTAGTACAAAATTGTAATGTTTCTTTAAAATTCATTTTCATATCCTCTTGAATTACTTAACAAATATTAATATTTGTTAAGTTTTGAAGTACAGTAAATACGAATTTATATATGAATAAATTATAGATTTTGTGTCAAATTAATCATTTTCGACTGCTCACGGCCTCGTCCGCATGGATGGAAGAAACTGCTCGCAATGACATAATAACAGAACACACCTCGGTTTAAAGCTTACAGATTAGAGATAAAATTTATGATTTATTATCTACGTAAGCGGGTAATTGGCTTAATAATGAAATAAATTTATTTTTACAATCATTATTATAATTGACGTTTTCACTATTTATTGGTATATATTCATATACATTTCTAATTTCTACTTCTAAATTGGGACGTCGCCAAGTGGTAAGGCAACGGTTTTTGATATCGTCATTCGGAGGTTCGAATCCTCCCGTCCCAGCCATTCGTCAATTTTCGATGTTTTTACAAAGCTATTAAACGGTGAACGCAGCATAAACTCAAGGTTTTCGCCGTTTATTTTTAGTGTCGAAAATACTATAGTGAACGCAGTTGAATTTAGTAAAAAGTAGCAGCTAATACATACAAACTAAATATTTTTCACTGCTTTATTTTGGTTATTTTTTCTTGATTCTAAAAGTGCCTCTACTTTTGATTTTGAAAATTTAGGTTGAGTTGCCAATTCCTTAAGGTTTTCAGTATATTATATTTCAAATCCTATTTACCGTATTCCATTTGTTGTTCAGCACAATCATATTTTAATGATAATGGCTTAAAATATAAGAATAGTTGCACTAATAAGAAAAAGTGGTAAAATATCATATCGAACAAATTAAATATTATGAGTAACTATGCCGCAAATTTATTTTAACGGTCCGGAAGGACGAATTGAAGGAAGATATGCAAAAGCTGCATTGTCTAACGCTCCTATTGCATTAGTGCTTCATCCTCATCCTTTATATGATGGTAATATGAATAATACAGTAGTTTTTAACGCCTATAAGATTTTATCAGATAACGGTTATACCGTCTTATGTATTAATTTTAGAGGGGTAGGGGGATCACAAGGTAAATTTGATAATGGAGTCGGGGAAGTTGTAGATGCAGGGGCAGCCCTTGATTGGTTACAACAGAATAACCCAAATGCTCAGTCTAATCTGATATTAGGATTTTCGTTCGGAGCATGGATAGCTATGCAGCTTGTAATGCGACGTCCGGAAATAAATCATTTTATTGCTATTTCACCGCCGGTTAATACAATTCATAAATATGATTTTTCATTTCTTTCACCTTGTCCTATTCCTGGATTTATATTACAAGGAGATAGTGATAGTATAGTATCGGCAGATGATGTAAAAGATCTAGCAAATAGATTATCTAAGCAACAATCACATATTAAAGTTGATTATAAAATTATCAGCGGAGCTGACCATTTCTTTCGTCATAGAACTGAAGATTTTGCTAAAGCAATAAATGATTATTTAATAACAATTCAATCTAATTATCATCAAAATAATAATAATAGTATGAATGAAGAAATTAGTAAGAGTCAAAAGAAACTATTTTTATATTAGTTTTTGTTGCGTGGTTCGAGAGGTCCGGTCTGCACTCGGTGTCATTCCTAGCTCAGCATTGTTGCGTGGATATAAAAAAGCGTTCGGTGTCATACCGTGAATAAATCACGGGATGACAGTGGTGAAATTGAACCACGCAACAATGCTGAGCTAGGAACGAAGCGACGCGGCAATCTAGAAAAATAATTAAAAATTCTGTAAATCAGAATTTTTTTACTAGATTGCTTCGTCGAAACTTGCAGTTTCTTCTCGCAATGACGGAAAAACCGAATCACGTAACAATGCCTCGCAGGAATGACATAAAAGAAGCTATATAACAACATTTAAAACTCTAAATAAGCTTCTATCGCCAAAATTAATATCTCATCTTTTTTAGCATCTAACTCCCTAGTTAATTCTTCATAAATTTGTCTATCTGATAGAGCAGTGAATTTTTTAAATAGCTGTACTAATTTTAAAGAGGGGGCAATACGAAAAGCATCTTTTAATATTTTGATCTTTTTATTAACATTAAGCTTATCATTTAAATTAAAGTAAAATTCTAGCAATTCACTGTTATAAAAATTTAACTCTACAGCCGTTTCCAAATAATCTATAGCATTAGCCGTATTATTACTTTCTACTTCTTGCTTCGCTGCTAATAAATAATACTCAGCAATTTCTTGAGTTTGCGGTAGTATAGAACCGTGCTTATGAAATTTTGTAAGCTTGTTCGTTATAAAAGTAAATTTTGTCCATAGAGAAAGCTTTCCATAACAACGCATTAAAGTAATTAAATTGTCACTATCAAGTTCATTTAAATTATAAGCCTTTATTGCATAATTTTCTGCTTCACTATACAAAGATTTCTCATAATAAAGCTTCGCTAGGTTTTTGCTACCGTAAAAAACAAATTCTTTAGATGTAATAAGTTTTTGAAAATAGGAAATTTTTGTATCTACATCCTCTTCAGTTACGGCTAAGATTAAATTATGGAATTCTTGTGAATCTTTTAGATCTTCAGAAGATAAATTTTTGCGGGCAATAGAAGCAGATTTAGCTTTATTACTCATAATATATTCGGCAAAAGCTAAAATTAAAGCATATCTATCATGATTAATTTTTCGTTTATTAAAAATATTATGTATTTTAGACGGTAAATCGATAATTAATATTAGAAATCTAATGACAATAAAACAAGAAATTAGTAATAAAAGCCCTAAAATAAGACTAAAGAACAACGTAGTTTCAATATTATAATCGTATAAACTAATAAAAACTTTTGAATCAAAGCTCTCTATTAAAGTAAACCCGAAATAAAGCAGTAAAAAAATAGCACATATTAACAATAATCTAAACATCTTTATTTACAAACTCCTGCATAAATTTTTCTGAATAAAGAAAATCGATTAGATAGTTTAATTTCTCTAAAATTAGGGCCTTATCTTGTTCTTTTATTATCATAGCAGAAGGTTTTTTCTCAATTTTGACAAATTTCTCCAGCCATTTATGGTTGGTAGGAAAAACTACTTCCGTACTACTTGGTTTAGAGAAAAGATAATTATTATTATATGCTTCTAAATTAGCTAAAATATTCCTGATATCTTGAGGTAATGGATAGGAATTTACTATTCTTAGCTCCTTATTATAATCCTTATCTTGCATAAAATTATATACTAATAAATTTACGCTTAATAAGTAGTGAATATAGTCTACAGGATATGATTTAGGAGTATCGTAAATTGATTTGAATGTGCTTACTTTATCATTCATCACTTTCCTATTAGTTATAGGCTCTACCCTTGGCTCCTTGTCTCCGAATGAGGCTGAATTGACTATAGTTTCTAGTCTCTGTTCGGGCGGTGCTTCAGGAAACTTTAAGGAACTTACATAATTTAAAAGAGATTTAGTAGATAATAGTGGTACTTCATTTTTTTCTTCACTAATATTTGATTTACTTTCTTCTACCGTATCAAATGTTTGACTTAAATCTTTGGCATCACTTTTAAACAATTTTAAAATATCAGATCTATTATGGTACAAGGTAAAAGAAGATAAGACAAATATTACTATTGCTATAAAAAAGATGTTTCTACTTTTAAATAAACTATCAAATTTTTGCATTTTCGGATAATAACTTGATTATATCGTTAGGGTTTTGATCATCACAATAAATCACATTTTTTATAAAAGGTCTAACTATATTTGCGACTTTCAAACTTATAGCTATAACTAAACTATCTTGTAAGTATTCTAGTAAATTATTTTGCAGTAATAATCTTACTAAAGTCGTAGCACTATTCTGAGAATAAAGAAGTACAAAGTCAATATTGCTTTTAAATTCTTTTATAATAGATAAGGGCAGCTCATTCAAATATTCTACATTATAAATGATATGTCTAGCTATTTTATCAGGTAAATCTTTAGTAATTTCATTTGAAGATAAATATATAGTCTGCTCATATAAATCAGGAGGAAAATGCTTAATCAAATCTTCGACGTTTTTAGCGACATAAGCTACTTTCTTGCCTAATAATTGTTTTGACTTATTACCTACTACCCAAATATCTTGTATTAAATCATAATCGGCTAAGATACTTGCCGCATATTTACTAGTAATGATTACATTTAAATAATTATCTAAAATATTAATATTAAAATCTAATGTTTTATATTTAATTAAAGGACAGTGAATATAACGTAAATCTAGATTATTTTTACTTATTTCCTTTATAGTTTCATTGTTTTCTTCAATATTTCTAGTTAATAAAACCGATTTCATACAATATTTGCACTCCTATATAAAAAGCAACCGCCCAAATAATAATAGCAGCTATTTTATTAATTATAGTTAAAATCGTGCTACTTTTATTTAATTTTCTAATATTACAACCTGCAACTGCTAAAGAAAAAAACCACATCCAAGATATAAGTATGCAAGTTAAGGTAAATATAATTTTTGCACTACCGTTATACTTTAAAGCACTAGTACCTATTACTACAATCGTATCCATAATTGCATGCGGATTTAATATTGACACCGATATAGCAAATAAAATTTGTTTCTTAGCTGAAAAAGCTCCCGAATTCATTGTAAGATCAATAGGCGGCTGATTCCAAGTATTATATCCCATATAAATTAAAAAAATAAATCCAACAATAAATATAGATAATTTTAGTGCAGGAATTTCAAAAATTATCAAAGATAAACCAAGAACGGCAATACATATAAGGATAGTATCGCACAGCGAAGCAGCTATGATACTTGGTAAAGCTTTTTGAAATTTCGGTTGTGTAGCTCCTTGGTTAAATATAAAAATATTTTGTACTCCGAGCGGTACTATTAAACCGAGTGCTAAAACGATGCCATGTAAAAAAGCACTTAATATATCGTTATTCATTTAATCTATTATACTTATTATTATCATTGCACATAATAAGACCATACCCACAATTATTATGGATCCTATTTTATTAATTATTTTTAATATTATAGCATTTTTATTTAATTTTCTAATAATATAACATATTTTAATCAATATGTTATATTGCATTTAGATATTTTTTTTATAATGCCACTAAGAATTTACTATATTAGATTCTGAGAATATTTCCAATCAATTTAAAATAACAAAAGTTTAAAAAAAATTATGCACATTTTCATTTTATCTCTATTAACTAAGTTTTGTTTGTTCTTCTCATTTGTCGTAAGTGCGAATGATACAACGGTTACCATTTCTAATAATGCCGTTATATATACAAAATCAAATGATATTAGTATGGATTTAGAAATTTTAAAAATATCTACTAAGAAAATTGAGATTGAGTATCAATTTACTAACCATAGCAATAACGACATTACAACTCAGGTTATTTTTCCTCTTCCCCTTTCACCAGTTACCTCAGAAGAAGGATTATGTAGTCACTATCTCTATTACTTGACTGAACTTTATCAATCATATTTATTGAATGTAAAGACATTTGATTATAGTCCTACTGATTTTAAACGCACTGTTAATGGAGAGGAATATAATTATGGCATTATTGTACGTGCTATTGATAAGGATGGAAAGGATATCACTAATATTCTAATTGACAATAATATCCCTCTTCTTTCTTCAACTTATATAGCGGGATGTTGGGATAGTGAGGTTATTAATAATCAGTTAAAAGAAAAACTTACAAAATTAAACCTTATTGATGACCAGGATAGAATTCTTTGGCAACTTCAGATGAGTTATGTATGGGAACAAACTTTTCCTGCTAAACAAACTATAAATATTACTCATAGTTATAGTCCTCATGTTGGAAATGATTTTTTAAATGCCTTTCTTGATTTCGATGATAACCTTACTAATTATTGTGTTAGTACTACAGATCATGAGTTAATGCTTAATAAAGAACCATCAACTCGTGTATCAGAAGTGCATTATATCTTATCAACAGGAGCTAATTGGAAAGGACCAATTAAAAAATTTCGTCTTGAAATTACCCCTCCAAAAGCACCTCACTCTATTATACTCGGCTGTATTGAAATTCCTTTTAAAAAAAGAGACAAAGGAGGAGTGTATATTTATGAAATAGAAAATTTTACTCCAAAACAAGATCTCAAAATTCTGTTTATTGGTAATGACTATAAATATATTGATATCTATTCTAGGTAGCTCAGCGATAGAGCAATAATTCATTCATTGTAATTTAGTTTTTATTTTTAATAATATTAGCAAAGAGGGGATAGTTATAATAGTAGTAAATAAAAAGAAATTTTGCCAACCGAAATTTACTACCATATAGCCTGAAATTATAGGAAAAATTGAACGTGAAATCCCCATCATCGATGAAAGGAAAGAATATTGGGTAGCTCGAAACTTACCTTGGCAGAGCGAAGAAATAAGAGCGATATAAGCAGTCATCGTCATACCGCCGGTAATACTTTCTATTCCTATCGTAATAAATAATAATAAAGAATTTTTACCGTTTATCTCAAGAAAAATAAATAAAATATGACCTAAAGCGTGAATAATACCAAATAAAAATATACTATTTAATATATTTTTATGTTTCATAATAACACCGCCGATGAGTCCACCGATTATAGCTCCTACAACGCCCCAAAACTTACCTACGCTTGCTATTTCAAAAGCATCATACCCGAGATGAAGCAAAAACGGATTAATCATAACATTGATTAAGTTATCCGGTAATCTATATAATACTAGGAAAATTAATATAAGAATAATGAAATAGGAGAGGCTGATGTCATTCCCGCGGAAGCGGGAATCCAGAAAGATCTTTAAGAAATTAGAATAATAACGTTTTATAAAAAATTCATTCTTATTTTGGTTGTTTTCTGGATTCCCGCTTCCGCGGGAATGACATATTCTTTCTTCAACGACACCAAAAGAATTAGTGTATCTAGCAGCTAAAATAAGTAACATCAAATAAATAAATACTAAGCCGGCAAAGATTTTATATATTTCATTAAATGTTAAGTAAATAGATAAATAAATAGCTCCGGAACCTGCAAGAAGCATACCGATCCGATAACCGAATATATATATTCCTGAAGTAAACCCAAGCGATTCTTTAGGTACTATTTCCGTTCTTAAAGCACTTAATATAGTATCTTGTGCAGCACTAAAAAAAGAAATAATTAAAGCTGTGAAAGCAAATAATAATAGATTAGTACGAGGATCTAGAAAGCTGAAAATATATATAAGAAATATTAATGCACTACTAGTTAAGCAAATCCAAGATAATCTATGACCGAATATTTTATTTAAATATTTAATTTGCACTGCATCAAAAATCGGTGCTAATAAAAAATTAATAGAGTAGGGAAGCGTTATGAATGATAATATACCGATTGTTTGCAGTGCTATATCTTCTTTAGCAAGCCAATAATTTAAAGTATTACCGGTAATCATTAGATTAAAACCGCTAATAAGCCCAAACAACCAAATAATACATAAACGAGAGTTATTTAACATAAAGCCTATAATAACTGAAGATAAGCAAATAATCTAATCTAATTATTGCTCTTTTTGTTATTAATTGTTAAAATCCGTACATTAATTTTTTATAAATATAAATGTCTCGTACGAATCTAATACTGTCCTTTTTTATTTTTCTAATGATAGTAGTTATTTCTACTTTTTTCGTAAGTAATTACAGAATGCACAAAGATACAAGTTGTATTATGGATATTGGACCTTATAGTTATAATAGGTTCTATAGTACCATACGTGAAGATCAATTAAATTTTGATTTAGCACTTGAGCGGTTAGATAGTAAAGCTTTAAGCTCAAAAGATAAAGCAAGGTTAGAAAAAATTTGTTCTTTTCAAGTAGAAGACGGAATGATACGTTTAGAGATAGCAAAGGGTTATGATTGCTTACTACGTCTGTATCTAGACAAAAATGCTACTTTAATTCAGCAATATAAAGCAATTAAAAACGGTAGTTACGGTTTAGATACTTTATATACTAAAAAAGCTGCAATTAATTTAGCTAAACTCATTATTTTAGGTTATGAGGAAAAGGTAAAGAAAGTATTAGATATAAAAAATGACGATGATTTTACAAAATATTTAAGCGGTTATACAGCAAGTGAAATAGTTTTTTTAAATAGTTTAATCTCACTTAATATACCGGAGCTTACTGCAAAATGCCTATATAGGCTTAGTTTAATTCATTTACTCGGTAGGTCATCTTTTAATGAAAAAACTATACAAACTGATTACAGGCTTGCCATAGAAGAAATACAAAATGTAATTAAACTAACCGGTATAAGGCAAAATAACATACTCGATATAGCATTGATTATTAATGATAAATTTGCTCCTCATGCCGCTACAGTAATTTCTTCTAGTTTACTAAATAGCGATTTAGATAGTTTCTATAGATTTCATATTGTTATGAATCCAAATGACCTTGTTACAGGGGAATCAATGGAAAAATTAGCTTCCATGAAATATATACGTGATTATTCCATAGACTTTATTCCTTTTTCTGAAAATATATTGAATCAAGAGTTAACTGATAAGAAAGTTAAATTTTCAGATATGTGGCCTTCTTTAGTAATGTATCGTTTATATCTTGATCAAATCTTTCCTCATCTAGATTCTATATTATATCTTGATGCAGATATTGTAGTGCTGCGTGATTTGAATTCTCTTAAAAAGATAGATATGAGTAATTATATCGCAGCAGGTAGTATAGACACACCTTTTACATATTGTAGTGATAAAGTAATGAATGAATGTAATAGAAATATGGTTAGTTCTTATAAAAATAGCGGTGTTATATTTTTTAACTTAAAAAATATGAGAGAAGAATCCGGTAAAAATATGATTTTAGAAGCATTACAAAATTCTAAGTGTAAATTTCCTTTTCCTGATCAAGATTTATTAAATATTACTTTTCATGATTACATTTATCCTTTATCTATGAGATGGAACTTTTGCACGCATTTTGATAATAAAAGCCCTTACTTTTCTTATTTTATTCTGCATTATGCGGGACGCAAACCATGGACCACCGATAAGCAGGAATTATGGAAGACAAATCAGGACAAGTTAGATAAGATCACAAAATATTACTGGCGATATAGAGAAATAACACCTTGGAACAGTATAAATTGATTATTTTAATTGACTTTAGTACTTAAGAGATTTAAAAGTTAACTTTAATATGTAAGGTTACAATAAAAATGTTACCGCCTAAAATTTTCTTTGAAAAAGTTAAAGAAATAATTTGGCCTATAGAAAGGAAAGAATTAAAGCTATTTATACCCATGGCTTTAATGATGTTATGTATCCTTTTTAATTTTGGGGCTTTAAGATCTATCAAAGATAGCTTAGTAGTACCATCTATGGGTGCTGAAATTATTAGCTTCTTAAAATTATGGTTAGTATTACCCTCGTGCGTAATCTTTACTGTACTTTACGTTAAACTTAGTAACAAATTAAATTTTGAATATATTTTCTACATTATAGTCGGAAGTTTTTTACTATTTTTCTTATTATTTGCCTATATTATTTATCCAAATCAAGATATTTATCATCCTAATGATGAAATGATAAATAATTTAATTGCTTCATACCCTAATTTTAAATGGTTCATTAAGATAGGTAGTAAATGGAGTTATGCACTTATGTATATTTTCTCGGAATTATGGAGTGCAGTAGTTATAAACTTAATGTTTTGGCAGTTTGCCAATCACATTTTTGATACTAGCAAAGCTAAAAGATTCTATCCTGTTCTTGGAATGGTTGGCAATATCGGTCTTATAATGGCAGGCAGTGTACTTGTCTATTTCTCAGACGGGCAGGGCGTTATTGATTCAGAATTATTACCGAATTCCTTTAATTCAACTGCCGGAGAAGCTATAATGCTTCAGCCTATCATGTCAATTATTGTTGCTGCAGGAATAATTGCTATGCTTCTATTTAGAGTAATAAATAGATTTATTCTAACGGATTCCATAAATGTTTTAGATACAAAAAAAGTTACGGCTAAAACGAAAACAAAACTTTCGGTAATTGAAAGTATCAAATTAGTAATGCACTCAAAATATATAGGTCGTATTGCTTTATTAATAATCTGTTATGGATTATTAATAAATATAGTTGAAGGACCGTGGAAAGCAAAAATAAAAGAATTATATCCAAGCACTATAGACTATGTTAATTTTATGGGCAGGTTTAATATTTGGATGGGGATATCATGTGTTACTTTCATGATAATAGGTAGCAATATTCTTAGAAGACTAGGTTGGCTTATTTCTGCATTATTAACTCCTATTATGTTGTCTATTACCGGCTTGATGTTTTTTATCTTTATAATTTTTATTGAAGAAATAGGATCATGTTTCAATGATTTTAATCTTCTATATGCAGCGATTATTGTCGGAGCAATTCAGAACATACTTAGTAAGTCATCTAAATATTCATTATTCGATTCAACAAAAGAAATGGCGTATATTCCTTTATCTTTAGAGCTTAGAACTAAGGGAAAAGCTGCTGTAGAGGTAATAGGTACTAAATTCGGTAAATCGCTTGGAGCATTTATCCAGTCTTTGATATTTATTATTATTCCGACTGCTACCTTTGATTCTATTATAATATATTTATTAGTAATTTTTATAGCTATGATGAGTTTATGGATTTGGAACGTTATAAAATTGAATAAGGAATATACAAAATTGTGTAAGTAAACGTCATTGCGAGGAAATTACGGAGTAATTGACGAAGCAATCTCAGGATGTTTAATGAGATTGCCACGTCGCTTCGCTCCTCGCAATGACGACCTAGAAAATCACACAACAATACCAATTTAAAGATGAAAAAAACTCTTAAAGTCATATTATTTATAACTATCTTTATTATACTCGCATATAGTGGGCTGTGGTTTGCTATTATGTTCTCTTTATCACATTCTATAAACCAAAAATATGCCGGTACTGATCTTAATATAGAAGAGACTGATAATAATTCTAATCAGCAATATCTTATTAAATTTTCCAAAGTTCAGCCCTATGGTTTTCCTTTTAAATTAGGTATTTCGGTAATTAGTTGGCAAGAAGAGAGCATTAATAGAGCAATTGAATTTATCTCACCGATAAATATCGGTTATGATTTACTTAAGCAGAATTTATTTATAAATTTTTCCGGAGAAGCATTCGGAAGATTTAAGCCGGTTCAAAGAGGATTTGGAGTAAGATTTTATAATGATAACTGTATATTATCGGCAAAAATTCCTTTAAATTTTAAACTATTTGAAATAGTACGATCAAAGAAAGATTTATTTGAAGTTATAAATTTAATAGAAAATATTAAATTTACCTCTGGTAAAACAGAAATTTTTGACTTAGTAGATAATCAAAAATTATACGAAGAAGATCATACTATATTTACTATGTTATTTGACAAAAGTAAGTATTATATAAGCAAACAGGATTTTCTTGATAATATACCGCAAAAATTAGAAATTTATTATGAAACCGAAATAGTACAAAGTAACCTTGAAGATCGAATAATACCTGCCGGCTTATTATTATATAGACCCGCCTGGAATAATAATTTCAAATTTTCCGGTAATTTCTTGATTAGTACTAGTAGTTTGCATTTTAAAGATATTGCTAAAGATTTAACAATTGAAGTTACTAATGCAAAAATAAATAGTAATAACTTTGAAAATAATATTAATTTATTATATAAAGGTAAGTTAAACGATTCCGGCAATAATAATATTGATCTTTTGGTAAATTCACAATTTAAGCTAAAACCAGGTTTTATAATAGGTTCATTAGAATTTATAAAGAAATATTACGATAAGCAAACCTATCTGTTTAAACTTTCCGATAATAAGATATATAAAGATTTTAATAATGAACTAAGCTATATTTTGAATAATAATAAACAATATAATTTTAGTATTTTTGAAGATAGGCAATATAATTTTAATTTAAATATTAATTTAGTTATTGAATTAAACAAATTAACTAGAGCACAGATAAACAGCTTAAGTCTATATTCAAAGCTATCTGGATTTAATATAACAAATGAAACTATAGTAAATGCTCTTAAAGATTCTTATAGTAAAGGTACAATAGTAATTAATGATTACTCTAGAATAATAGATGTTTTAAGCCCATATGTATATGGGGTAGGGGATTTTAAAAACTTTCCGGAAGAGAGCAAAGAAGTATACGGAGATGCTTTAAAATCATTTTTAAAAACCATTTCTGATCATCCAAATTCATCTAATTTAATTGATGCTAGCATTGAGTATGTATTTGATTTATCCGATTTAAACAAAGCTAAAATAGGTACTATAGATGATGTAAATAAACTTATACCTTTATATTATTTATCTTTATATCAAGCAGCAGTAAAAAAAGTGAAACCTGGAGAAAGCATAAAAGCAAAAATTATGGAATTAATTCCTAATGTTAATCAAAAAATATTAGAGGAATGCATATTGCCTGACATTGTCACCCCGTGACTTGATCACGGGGTCTAGTTAAAAATACTATGGATACCGTGGTCAAGCCACGGTATGACACCGAGTGCGGGAATCTAGCAATAATAAAAATACAATGAATATTATAGTAAAAATACAGCAAGATTTAAAAGATGAAGTAACTAAGTTAAATAATCTGATTATTAGCTGTTTAAAAAGTGATGAGGAATTAATAGAAACAGTCGGTAAATATTTACTGGAAGCAGGAGGTAAAAGAATTCGTCCGCTTTTAACTATAATAACCGCTAAAATGTTTGACTATGAAGGCGATAATCATATAAAGCTCGCAAGTGCGATTGAATTCATTCACACTGCCACCTTGCTTCATGATGATGTGGTAGACGACAGCACTTTAAGAAGATTCAAACCTACGGCTAACGTTATTTGGGGAAGTAAAACAAGTATTTTAGTCGGTGATTTCCTCTTTAGTCAGTCTTTTAAGTTAATGGTAGCTTCCGGCTCTATTAAAGCTATGAATGTTCTAGCTAAAGCTTCGGCAATTATTTCCGAAGGGGAGGTAGTACAGCTAGTTAAGTTAAATGAGCGACGTATTATAACTATAGACGAATATCATCAAATAGTTAAATCTAAAACCGCCGAACTATTTGGAGCTTCTTGCTTCGTTGGGGCTATTATAGCAGAGCAGGTAGACCATATTTCTAAAGATATGCAGGATTTTGGGAAATTACTCGGTACGATATTTCAAGTTATAGATGACTTACTTGATTATTTGGGTAATGACAAACAGGTAGGCAAAAACATCGGTGACGATTTTCTAGAAGGAAAAGTTACGTTACCGTTGATTTTTTTACATGATAAATTAGAGCAAGATAAGCAGCTTTGGCTTGAAAATGTAATTAAATGCGATAAGCGTACTAAAGACGATTTTATGCAAATACGTGACTTAATGGTAAAGCATGAAATTTACAATGAAACAGTTAGTTATTTGAGTAACTTAGAAAATGAAACAAATAAATTATTAAATAAAATCCCCGTTCAGAATATTTATAAAGATTATTTGTTTTCGATTATTAAATTTATCTTGGATCGCTCTTATTAATAGTTATTTTTTTTCGTCATTGCGAGGAAAAACTGTAAGTTTTGACGAAGCAATTTCACAGGATACTTAATGAGATTGCCACGCAGCCTACGGCTGCTCGCAATGACGGGGCGGTATCCTCACGCAACAATGTTCGCTCGCAATGATGAATGACAACATTTGCATTCGTAGCTCAGCTGGATAGAGCGTTGCCCTCCGAAGGCAAAGGTCGTTGGTTCAAATCCAATCGAATGCACCAACTATACTCCTACTCTTCATTTATCAGAAATATACCAATTTTTCCTTGCATATTGTAACTAATACTTTTAATATACAAGGATGATAAAACGACGCATATATAAACTTATACAAACGGCACTATCTAGACAGGCTGCCATAGGATTAATCGGACCAAGGCAAGTAGGTAAAACTACGTTAGCTCTTGAAATAGCTAAAGAATTTCAAGCATTATATTTAGACCTGGAATCACGTAGTGATCGTGACAAGCTATATGATCCTGAATTATTTTTAAGAGAATATGAAGATAGATTAGTTATATTCGATGAAATTCATAGATTTCCTGAATTATTTCAAAGCTTACGTAGTCTTATTGATCAAGGCAGGCGTAACGGTAAACGTACGGGACGATTTTTAATCTTAGGCTCAGCTTCGATTGATCTTTTAAGGCAATCAAGCGAAAGTTTAGCAGGGCGGATAGAGTATATAAATTTGAATCCTTTAGATTTATCAGAAATTCCCGAAAAAGAAAATAGCCTTATACCTTTATGGTTAAGAGGTGGTTTTCCTGATAGTTTTTTAGCAGAAAATGATATAGATAGCTTTGTTTTTAGAGAAAATTTCATTCAAACTTATTTAGAAAGAGATGTCCCGCAATTTGGACCACGTATACCGGCAGAAACCTTAGAACGCTTTTGGATAATGCTCGCTCATAATCAAGGTACGATATTAAATGCATCACGGCTAGCTTCAGGATTATCCGTTACTGCTCCTACTATTACAAAATATATTGATCTTTTAGTTGATTTGTTACTTGTCAGAAGATTAAATCCTTTTCATTCAAATATTGGAAAAAGACTTGTTAAATCACCAAAAATTTATATTAGAGATAGCGGTCTAACACATGCACTATTAGGTATAGAAACTTACAACGATCTAGCTGGTCATCCGGTAGTAGGGGCTAGTTTTGAAGGGTTTGTAATAGAGAATATTTTATCGGTAGTTCCAAATCGTACTAAAGCAAGCTTTTATCGTACGAGAGCAGGCGGAGAAATAGATTTACTCTTAGAACTACCGAATAATCAGGGGTTATGGGCTATTGAAATTAAGCGAGGACTCGCCGCAAGACCAACAAAAGGTTTTTATACTGCTATAGAAGATTTAAAGCCTGATAAGGCATTTGTAGTTTACTCAGAAGAAAGTCAGTATCCAATAAATAAAGATGTTGAGGCTATAGGGTTATACCAACTTATATCTATTTTAGAGAAAATATAAAGTTTATTTTCCATAATATAGATTATAGAACAATTGCTTGTAAGCATAATTCCCTTCCATTTTCTAGAGTCATTTATATCCCTGCTCTTCTAGTTTGCTGCTTTCTCAAATAATCTTTCTTTGCTGAGCTGAATAGAATGAAGAGGAGCAATCAATATAGGAGGAGCAATCAATATAGAATGAAGAGGAGCAATCAATGAAAGCAATAAAAATAATAGAAAATTACCATGTTAAAGTTCCAGAATTTGCTGAAACTTTAACAGATTCACTCTGAGTATTCAAATTATTTAAGAAAATACTGCTCGCTCTACTGCATCTGCACTATGTTGTACTAAATCCTTAGCGATTTCTTTAGTAACCATCTTTTTTAGACCGTTTTTAAGTTCTTGCCTAACACATCCAAGCATTTGTGGTTCTGCTACAATAATCAGTTCCTTATATTTAACTTGACCATTCCCTGCTATTTTTTCTAAATGCTTAATAACACTTCGTGCTGCTTCTTTATGTTCTATATCTTTTAGCGAAGTATGCGGCTCAAACAATGATCCCGGTGTAGATTTATTTTGGTAAAGGCTTTGTCTTTTTTCTCTATGGTGGTGATGTTCCTCAGAGTCCAAGGCTAATTTTAAAGGCTTAGTAGTAGTGATTTTAAAACCTTGTGCATCGTAAAGCATCATTTGTTTGCTATCAATAACTGCAATTAATTTTAACGGTGCTGTACCTACCATAATACCTCCATAATAATATTGGTATTTTAATGATAATACTAATTATTACATAAACCAATATTAATTTAATAATTTTTGCTTTTCGCTATTAATTATTTGCTCAATTTTGTCATTAAGTATACGTACGTCAGTTTGCTCTACCTCTTCTTTTTCTATTACACCTATAATCTTTACTTTTATAGTTCCAGGCTGCTTAAACCAAAAACCTCTAGGCCAAAATAAACCGGCATTATGAGCCATCATTACAATCGGAACTTTAGTAATTGAAGCAAGCTTTACGGCACTTGGCTTAAATTTCACCGTTCTATCAGGTGGAACTTTAGTTGATTCAGGAAATATTATTAACCATAATCCTTCCTTTATTTTTTCCTGACCTTCTCTTAAAATCTGAGCAACCGAGCTATTAGTACCACGGTCTACCGCAATCGGTTTAACCATCCGAAGTCCCCAACCAAGTAAGGGTATGTTAAATAATTCACGCTTTAATACCCAAGAATGTTTAGGAATAATCAGTTGCATAAACATTTGATCCCAAAAGGATTGGTGATTAGACACGACTATTGAGACTGTCTTTGGTAATTTCTCAAGCCCCTCTACTTCATATTTTAGACCGCAACAAATTTTTGCAAGCCACACAAAAGCATAAGAAAAGATAATGGCAATTCTATATCTCATTTGATAGTTGACATTGAAAAATGTTACGGGTATGTAACATATAAGAAAGAAAATAGATGTAAATAACGATAATAATCCGTAAAATGATAAAATTCTTAAACGCCAAAGCATAATTATTAAATTAATTATTAATTAAAATGGTATTTATAACATAAATTTATAGCGAGTAAAATAAAAAGGTATTAAATGAAAAAAACTGTTCTTTCCGGTGTGCAAGCAACCGGTTCTTTACATCTTGGTAATTATCTTGGTTCAATTAGAAACTGGGTTAAAATGCAGGAAGAATATAATTGTTTTTTCTTCTTGGCAGATTTGCATGCTATCACAATTGATATTAAACCGTCAGAACTTAATAATTCAGTTATGGAAACTCTTGCAATTTACCTAGCAGCAGGTCTAGAGTCCGATAAAGTAACGATTTTTGCACAAAGTATGGTAAAAGAGCATGCAGAGCTTGCTTGGTTACTAAACTGCGTTACACCGATTGGATGGTTAAAAAGAATGACGCAATTTAAAGATAAAGCAGGTAGCGATCAAGAGAAAGCTTGCCTTGGGTTATTTTCCTATCCGGTACTTATGGCAGCGGATATATTGATATATAAAGCTGATATAGTACCTGTTGGTGAAGATCAAAAGCAACATTTAGAGCTAACAAGAGATATTGCGGGCGTGATAAATAGGAAATTTAACAAAGAGATTCTAAAAGTACCCGAACCGCTAATTAACGGTTCCGGTACAAGAATCATGAGCTTACGGGATGGATTAAAGAAAATGAGTAAATCTGATATATCTGATTTTGCTCGTATTAATTTGAAAGATGATAATGACCTTATTCATCAAAAAATAAAGAAAGCCAAAACCGATCATTTAAGCTTTGTTAGCTATGATAAAGAAGAAAGACCGGAAATTAGTAATTTATTAGATATTTATAGAAGTTTATCCGAAGAAAGTTTGGAAAAAATAATCGATAATTATCAAAATCAGGGTTTTGCAAAATTTAAAGAAGATTTAGCCGAAATTATTATTACAAATCTACAACCGATACGTAATAAATATTTAGAATTAATGAACGATAGAGAATATTTATTAAAAATACTGCACAAAGGAGCAGAAAAAGCAAGAATTAGGGCTTCTGAAACGGTTAACGAAGTTAAAGAACAATTTGGGTTTGTAATATAAAATTGATATTTTTTCAAGATTTTCCTTGAAATATACAAGATTATTTGGTATGAATCTTCTTGGATAGGTGGCCGAGCGGTTGAAGGCACTAGTCTTGAAAACTGGCGTACGGGCAACCGTACCGTGGGTTCGAATCCCACCCTATCCGCCAGCTCTAAAATAGCTGGATAATACTTCAAGTTTTATTGGTGAGCTAGCTCTACCAAGCTCTATCTAATTATTTATTTAACTTTTTTAGTAAAAATTCTTTTATTTCTTGTGCAAGAGGGTCTATAGGATTTAATTCAAGTGCTTTATTAATTGCGTTAATTGCTAAATTATATTTACCTAACTCTGCTAAGGCTGCTCCTTTACTCAAATAAAATTCTGAATTATTAGGTGTTAATTTTATAGCTTTATCATAAGCTTCAATAGCTAGATTATGTAGTTTTAGAAGAGATAAAATCATCCCTTTAAAATTAAATAAATCAGGGTTATTATTATTTAATTTAATAGCATTATTTATAGCTTCCAGTGCTAACTCGTATTTTTTTAAATTAACTAACACTTGGCTTTTATCATAGTAAAACTCCCACTTGTTAGGGTTTAGTTCTATTGCTTTATTAAATGCTTCAAGTGCTAAATTAGGCTTATCTAAATTTCGTAAAGTTAAACCCCTAAGAAAGTATATAGATGAATCATTAGGTGTCAATTTAACAGCTAGATTACAGATTTCAAGTGCTAAATCATATTGACCTAATTCATTTAGAGTTAAACATTTTAGTGTATATAAACTACTGTCATTAGGATCTAATTCCATTGTTTTATTAAATGCTTCAAGTGCTAAATCATATTGTTTCAAATTTAATAAACATTGGGTTTTATCTCTACTCCCTTATTAAATGCTTCAAGTGCTAATTCGAATTTATTTGAATCTAATGCCGCAATACCTTTGACAAGATATAAAACCCAGTCTGTAGGTTTTAATTCTATAGCTTTATCAAAATTTCCAATAGCTAAATCATATTGCTTTGCATCATAAAATTTCATACCTTGTAAGTAATATTTTAAATAAGTATCTATTTCAGCTTTGCTATTAATTGTAAAAATTAATAAAAAACTAAAAAGTAAAAGCCTAAGATATTTTCTTATAATACTATTCATATGTTGCTTTTCTTCCAATGGTAAAATTATATACTAGCAAATTCTACTAATTATTACTTACTTAAGCAACAATTTTTTAATTATTTGTTTATTTTTAAAAATTCTTTTTAAACATTTTATGCTCTTAAAACAAAATTGATACATTAAGTTATAACAAATACCTTAATGACCTCTAACCTAAATTGGTTAAAGGTTCGTATAACGTACCACGCAATAAGTAAAAAGGTATATTAGGTCACAATTAGTTTATCCAACATCATTTTAGCGGCTTTTATGGCTGATTCTTTTGAGGTTTTTATATTGGTAGTTTCGGTGTGGAAAGTTATTTTACTACCATCAAGATTACTGAGCATAAAATCGGTTTGTATATTATCTGCATCTAAATATTGTGAATAAGCAGCGATCGGGGTGCGGCAATTAGCATCTAGATAGTCTAAAAAAGCTCTTTCGGGTTTTATTAGTTCAAACGTCGGTAGATGATTAATTTGGTTGCATATCTCAAGCATAGCATTATCATCTTGTCGTATTTCAACTGCAATGACCCCCTGCCCTATACACGGCAACATCTGTGAATACTCTATCAAATGACAATACTCCGGATTAAACGCCCCTAACCTTTTAAGACCTGCATATGCTAAAATCGTTGCGTCAACTTCATTGTTCATTAGCTTTTTTATTCTTGAATCAACATTCCCTCTAAAAACCGTTACCTTTAAATCCGGTCTTATTTTTTGGATGAATGCTTTTCTTCGTACTGCCGAGCTACCTATTACGGCATTTTGCGGCAGCTCTTCTATAGATTTATATTTTAGACAAACAAACACGTCTCTAGGGTCTTCACGTTCTAAAACAGCCGCTATTACTAACTCTTCAGGTATTCTACCCGGTACATCTTTTAAAGAATGAACCGCTAAGTCAATTTTTTTATCAAGCAAGGCTTGTTCTATTTCCTTTAAAAATAAAGCTTTACCGCCTATATCGTATAAAGGTTTATTTTGGATTAAATCGCCGCTAGTAATAATTGGCACTATTTCACAGTTAATATTAGGGAAGTATTGCCTGATTTGCTCTATTACTAAATTAGTTTGAATTAAAGCAAGCGGACTTTTTCTTGTACCTATTCTGATAGAATTTGTCATTTGCTTTCTATTATTTCAAAAGGGCTAGTAAAACTTAAAATATTCCTGCTTATAATTACTTCATGATTCATAATAACCGGATGGTTTACCTCTCCATGCCCTATTCCTACGGCTTTATAAGTTTCTATATTTGGGATATGCTTTAAACAAAAACTTTCTATAGCTTGTTCTACAACCTCATCCCCCTTGGTAAAATCACCGAAAATTATTGCTTCTATATCGTCAAATATGCCTGCACTTTTTAAATGAACTAAATTACGATGTACTGCATAGCCTTTTTCATTAACATCTTCAAGCAGTAGAATTTTCTTATTATACTGAGGTATTTTATTGTCATCCCCGTGAAAACGGGGATCCAATATTATTTTTTCTGGATTCCCGCTTTCGCGGGAATGACATAAAGAAGTATGAGAATGAGATAAAGAAGCATAGGAATGAGAATGAATTCGTAAACTAGTACCGATCAATTTAGTTAAAACCGTTAAATTGCCGCCTGTTATTTTACCGGTTATATTTTCCTCACTAATTTTATTTATAGGTGTAAGTTGTATTTCGCTCTTTTCTCCTTTAAGAACATTTATTATAGGCATAATGGTCTGATTAGTAGGCGGTAGTAATGAGGTTAGTACTGAACCGTGAATAGTTGGGATATTATAATGGTTATTTAGTAATAAATGTAAAACGGTAATATCGCTATAGCCTATCAGGATTTTATCTCCTTTTTTGTTTAAGTTAAAACAATCTTCTACAAATTCACCACAACCATAGCCACCACGAAAAGCCCAAATTATTTTAACCTGTTCATTTTCCATAGCTTCTTTAAACATTCTAAGTCTTTCTTCTTTAGGAGCAGCAAAAAAAGGTAATTCATCCCTTAAGAAAATCTTATCATCTACTAAAGTTTTAAAACCATGCAAAGCTAGCATTTTAATAGCTTCTTTTAATTTATCTCTAGCATCCGGACAGCCTGATGCCGGGGCTATAATTGATACAAGATCTTGTTGTTTATTAAAAATAATTTTTTTCATAACATATGTTATATTGTCAATTTGTAGACCTTGTTGCGTGAACCGATTTTTCCGTCATTGCGAGAAGAAACTGCAAGTTTCGACGAAGCAATCCAGTAAAAAAATTCTGATTTACAGAATTTTTTTTATTATTTTTCTAGATTGCCACGCGACCAAAGGTCGCTCGCAATGACGAGTTAGTAAATCACAAAGGCATTGTGAAAATAAACTGAGTCTTCCCTTGCTTATCGTTTTCTGCCCAAATTTTTCCAGCGTGCAGTTCTATTACTTTCTTACATAATGCAAGCCCTACTCCTCTACCTCCTGCTGGTGTACGTGTTTTAGAGCTTACAACAAATACGCCGAATATACTTCGCAATTCTTCTTTTGGCACTCCTATTCCATCGTCTTTTATACTAAACAAGATATTATCTTCGTGTATATGTAGAACAATTTTTATTATCCCCTCACTACAATAGCTGATAGCATTTATTATTAAATTATCGAATGTGTGTTTAATATAATGAGGATCACAGTTAAATATTATATTCTCTTCAATATCAGATACAAAATTTAAAGTTTTGCCGTTTAGATATAGCTTCTTACATATTTGAATTCTTTCGTGTAATAATTCACTTAAATTTATATTTTCTTTATTTAGTTTATAATTAAGACTGGATAATTTTGAAAAATCTAGAATATTATTTATCAAGCTATTTAATCTAATAGAGCTTTTAGCTATAATCTCTACGGCATTGCGACGTTGATCTTCATTAAATTTATCATAATTACCCCATAAGGTTTCACCAAGGCTAATAATACCGGTTAGCGGCGTATTGATTTCATGGTTTATATTACGCAAAAATTCGTGCTTTAAATCGAGTAATTTCTCTAACTCTTGCTCTCTATAATTAACTCTATTACCTAAATGGGTGTTTTTTAGATTAACTAATCTCTCTTGCTCTTGTCTTGGTTTTAAGAATACTATTAAAAGGCTACTAAATAAGGTTAAGAAATATACTACTTTAAACTGAAAACTGTTTATACTAACTAATAGCTTCTCATCCATAAAATATTTATAAAACTCTATACTAGCAAAGACTCCCGTAACCGTCATAAGTAAAGTAGCTTGCCACCTGAATAGCGTTGCAATTATAAGTAAGTTAATTATAGAACTCATCAGTTGTAATTGATAGAAATTGCTTGATATAACAAGTAAACTACCAAAAAATATTAATATAACGAAAGTAGCAACAAACCAAGATAAAGATATAATATAATTCTTTTTAAATTTTAAAGACCACAAAGGATAAGTGATTAATATTGCAGCAGTTATAAGTGTGGTATGGTAAATAATATTATATATCTGCAAATGGTTCATTATTCTGCTACCAGGTGTGGTATATAAAGATGAGAACATCGATATTAAAATAAATATACCGATATAACTATAGGTAATTTCCTTACTAGGTAGGGTACTTTTCCAATATTTAAAGATGTTAAAATTCTTAAGATCACGAAGTAAGATTAAAAATTTTCTTTTTCTCTCTTGCTTGATTATTTTAACGGCTAGCGGTTCTTTTAAAGAACTAAACCCCCCGGGTTGCTTTAAAATATAATGGCTTCCAAGGAAAAAGAGTAAATTTACGATAGTTGCGGGTAATATCGGATAAATACCTAAAACCGCTCTTAAAGAAAATATCTGCCACAATATAATAGTTAATATTGCAGCAATGCTGCCGATAAAAAAACTTCTAGCAGTTGATTTAAAACCGTATATTAACAAAATCAACGGCAAAGTGATTAGCGGCAAATAGATACTAGTTAATAATAGAAATAGATTTATTAAATCTTTCGTATAAAGCGATATAATAAAACCTATTAAACCTATAGTAATTGCCGTTACATAATTATAATTTAATGAAGCCTTTTTAATGATGTCATTAGTAAAAGTTACCGCTGCAACGTTAATATAAGAGTTAGTACTTGAGATTATCATTGCCATAATAACGCCGACGATTAACCCTTTAAATCCTATATAACTTTTAATAATCCGTAAAAACAATTCATTATTGTCAACTACTGGATCTTGAGACAGTAATAATATTGCAATCCAAATGAATAATATAGACAAACAAAGACAAATAATTGCTGAAATAAAAAATGTTCGTGATATTTGCTTTGTATCTTTTGCCATCAATATTCTTTGAAAGATTGAAGGACCAAGCGACGGAATCGCAAAATATATAAAAATATTTAAAGAAATCCAAAATTTAGGGCTAGTATAGTGAAACAATCCTTGTAAATCAGTCAGACGAGTTTGTACATTTGAGTCTATAGTTATATGTGGGTCGCTAAAAACATTCCATACGATAATTCCTATTACCGGAATAACGGCACTATAGGTAAAAAACTGTACGGCTTCGGTAAAAGTAACCGATTTTACACCGCCAAAAGCTGAATAGCTGATTATTACTGTAGCTATACATAAATCTATGTAAAAATTTGAAATATTAAAGAATAGCTGTAATATTAAACTTGCTATGTGGAATTGCATGGCAATCCTACCTATAGACATTAATATGCTAACTACCGACGTAAGAATACGAACTTTGTTACCGTACGCCTCCCCTATTATTTCCGCTGCCGATAAGCTACCCAAAAAATTCTCAAAACGAGGAGCTATAAAGTAACTGATTAATAACCAACTAACGACACTACCGAATATACTAGGTAATAAGTAAAATAATCCATCCGTATATATTCTTGAATTATCGATTAAAAAAGTACTAGTACCGACCCAAGTAGCAATAAGAGTTGCAACTATCGTACCTGTAGAAAAATTCCTTTTCCCTATCGCATATTCACGAATATTATGTATACCCTTGATATTTAAAAGTCCAACTAGCAAATTAATCGCTAAAAAGCTAGTAAAAATGAGGAGGTCTATATTTGGCATAGGATTAAGTTATAGGGATTTTCTATGCAAATAATAATAAAGATAAAAAAAGAAACAAACAATATTTTTATGGAGTTAAAAAAGTATGTTATTCCTGCGAATGCATATGGGCGTCATAAGATTCTGTGTCATTCCCGCGAAAGCGGGAATTGATGCAAACTATTTCTTATTCATAAAGATTAAACTCTTCTACTGCTTGACCTAATGATGCTACAGAGTAATCATTATACCAAGTTGTGTACTTATCAAATGCAGTATGACAAGCATCATAATCAACCACAGCTGCTTTTTTCTCTTCTAATACATCTGCAGCGGTTTTATCACCCACCATCTTGATACTTGGATCAAACGGTGGCTTGTTATCCTTATTTAATAAAACTTCTAGAGCTTGAAGTTTTGGCTTATCGGCATTAACTTTTGAATTATTTAAAAATAGCCTATGAGTAGGTGTTGCTGCGTCTTGTCTACATTGAGAGTTTACATTAGCACCGTTTTTGATTAAAGTTTCTACTACCTGAGAAGCATTATAATCGCTATACCAATCAAGTGGAGTTCTACCTGTAGCATCGTAGATATTTACATCAGGTTTTGTTTGCATATTTTTTATACATTTTTCTAAGAAATCAGCTCCTAATTCACCGAGCCATGCTATAGCATTAGAATTCAATTGATCCATAATGTTAGGATTAAATCCTTGCTGTTTTACTATTTTTTCTATTATGGGTTCAGCTAAAGATTTTATCTCTTTAAAATTGTTGATTAACAATGTTTTTTCTTGACCGGATGCTTTTAAAATATTTTGTTTAATAGACCATATTATATTACCAAGCGTAGCAACCATATTATTACCGCCGGTAGAATTTTCAAGGTTACAATTTTCTAATGTTTTTTCTACTAATTCCTTTACATTTATTATTAAAGTTTTAAAACCTGCTTGAGCTAAATATTTATGACCATTATCGGACATTTTAGATATTGTATTTTGTATTTGTAAAGTACCGGTAGCTAATAAATTTAATATATTATTTGCTTCAAGCGAGGGATTAGCACCAAATTTAACTAGATTCTCAATTATTTTATAATATTTATCCATTTGAGTTTGAAATAAACTTATATTTTGATTGCTCGGATTATTAGCAATAAGCTGATATTTATTTAAATATGTATTTAAATAAATATTTATTGCAGAATATAAAACAGTATGATTATCTTGACCAAGCTCATTAATATATAAACCTAACGGCTTTAATTTTTCGATTTGGTCTTTACGGAAATCATCAGAGATATGTGGCTCCATAGCAACACGGAAAAAATTATGAATTTGAGCTTTTTCAGCTGAAACAAATTCATTCATTATTTGAGGATTATTATGAAATACATCCATCACCTTAGGGCTATTACTCCATACTCCCCATTCAAATATAGTATTACCATTACCATCTTTCTTATCCCAATTGGTTTCAGGAATGGAAATCATTTTTTCTAATAGCTGTACTACAGTATTTTCTAAAACATTTTTAACATTCTGATCTTGTTGGTTAAGTATCAAATCGCAAAGAGCTTCAAAAATATTTAACTTGGAATTATTAAGTTCATTAATATTATCTTTATTTAAAGCCTTTGGTATAGATATTATATTTTGTATTTGTCCGGTATTAAGCAATATAAAAGGTGTAGTTGGAACATTAATATCAAGACCTATTTGTTTAAATTTGTCGATTTGTTCATTTTGAAATGTAGACGCAAGATGGTTTGATTTTAAAACACGTGTAAAATTTTGAATTTGTGCTTTTTCAATTTGTATAAACTTTCCTGTTATTTGTTGATTTGTATGAAATACATTCATAATTTTAGAAGAACCGCTCCAAATACCCCATTCAAGTATAGTATTACCCACTCCATCTTTCTTATCCCAATTAGTTTCAGGGATAGAAATCATTCTTTCTAATATCTGTCCTGTAATATTTTCTAAAATACTTTTAACATTCTTATCCTGTTGTTGAGGTATTAAATTACAAAGAGTTTCAAAAATATTAAGGTTATTGTTAACATCATTAACATTAGTTCCGTTTAATATAATCGGTATTTGTTGTATGTTTTGTATATTTCCTGAATTTAACAATTGAAAAGGCGTATACATAAAAGCTCCAATATTTATAGTTCATAAAAATACCATAATACATGAAAACTTAACGAATGTCAAGCAAATTATTAAAAAATTAACTATTGTTTAATACCATGGAGCAAGAGATAAGTTTATTTTAATTCCTTTAACAATAATATCAGCTTCTTTATTGGCGAGATATTTTTCTTCTCTAATTAAAGCAATAGCTTTATTACGATAACTTGAGCATATTACACCGATTTTATCGTTATCTGCGAGTATTTCTTCATCTTTAACTAATGAGGATAAATCTTCTTCTGACGTAATTTTATATATTCTTCTTCTTATAACCCCTTGATATTTGGCTCTTGAAATAACTTCCTGACCAACATAACAACCCTTATCATAACTAACGCCGTTTAATTCTTCACAGCCGTATAAAACCGGAATAGATTTATCAAAAGTTAAATCTTCTACACCATCTATTATTGCAAAATTATATTTGTCTTCTAGGTATAATTTTTTATTAAAAGAATCTGGATTCCCGCTTTCGCGGGGATATGTTGTTGCATGGGTCGATTCCGTTCCTGTCATCCCGCGACTTGATCGCGGGATCTGATCTTGTTTAATTGTTTTCTGGATACCGCAGTCAAGCCGCGGTATGACACCCAGTTCATTTATTGAACGAAAACCCAATAACTTATATCTCGGATCACGAACCGTAATTAACGTATCTATATCTAATTTTTGATGCGAATAAACAATTTTATATTCTTCACTACAATCTATTATTTGTATTTTGGAACGAAATTTATAGAAATTTAAATGATCTAGCAAAGCAATTTTATTACTTTTATCAATATCAAGGTAAATTTCCTCAAGATTATGGACATACACAAAAAAATCAAATAGATATTTTCCTTGATTATTAAGTAAATAGGTATAACAGTAGCTGCTCTTACAAATATCATTAGTAACAAGATTTTGTAAAAATTTTATCGAGTCCCCGCCTACTATTTTAATAACTGTTCTATTATTCAATATTTCGTACATAATTATAATGATTGACTTTATACGCTGCTAACTACTATACTCTAAATTTATATAAATTAAACTTAAAATAAATCATGAGATGTTCATCTTACTGTACTTCTTCTGAATATAAGATGAGTGATCTAATTACTAATTTAAAAAAGATCGGTCTTGAACCTCAGCATTTTGACGATGTTTTATATATTCGGAAAGAGATAAATAAAGATTCTGATTTTATAGAGATATTTTTCTTTCCGTTTGGCTGCGTAACCATTTGGGGCGGCGATGAAATTCAAGAAAAAATAGTTTTAAGCGATACTGATTTAGTAACTGTGAACAAGCTTAAAGAGCCGGTGTCCGATTATATTTATTTTGAATATAATACGGAAGTCGAAAAAACCTTTATTGATGAAGAAAAAAATAAAATAATCTTAGCTGATAAATCGGTTTTTGTTAAACTCTCTATTTCTCATGCTCTTGCACAATCGGTTAAACTTAGTGTTCTTGAGCAATCCGTTAGTAATTTGATTGTTCAGACAACTCCTATACAGCAGGAACTAGCTAGAACCGGTAGTGTCTCACTTTCTAAAAAGGAGATATTACAACAAATAGGTATATTATTCACCGAACGTTATTCTATTAGCTTGCATAGCGATATATTTGATACTCCGGAATTCTTTTGGCGTCGTCCGAGCTATGAACCTCTATATCTCATGACGGCAGAATTTCAAGACATAGAAATACGGCAAAATATAATGAATCATCGTCTTAATATGATTCATGAGCTTTTAGACATTCTTTCAAACGATCTTAATTATAAGCATTCTACCAAACTTGAGTGGATCATTATTATTTTAATAGGTCTTGAAGTGGTTTTATCTTTATCTCATACTAATCTTTTCTTAAAAATTATCGGAGCTTTATAAAATCGCTTCTATGCAAATTATCGATAATCAAAAAACATTAGAAGAATTTTGTAACCGGTTAGCAAGTAAGACATGCTTAAGCATAGATACGGAATTTGAGCGTCGCTATACCTATTATGCTCAGCTTAGTATAATTCAAGTTAAAGCAGAAAGTTATTGCGGAATAATTGATGTGCTAAGTAACTTGGATCTAAATATTTTTAATAAGCTGCTTGCAGATAATAATATTATTAAAATATTCCATGCTCCTCGTGAAGATTTAGAGATTTTCTATAATTTGTTTAAAACACTACCTTCTAATGTTTTTGACATACAGACTGCCGCAAATATTTGCGGATTCGGTAAACAGCTAAGCTATGATGATCTCTGTTATAAGCTCTGTGGTATTACTATTGATAAAACTCATCAAAAATCTAACTGGCTAAAACGCCCTATCACTAGTGATATGTTAAATTATGCTATGTTAGACGTAGAATATTTATATAAGATATATAAAGAGCTAAATAGTATAATTATTAGAAATAATTTAACTAATAAATATCAAACTACTCTTAGCTCTTTGCTAGACATTAGAAATTATAAGGTTGAACCGAAGGATGCTTGGAGAAAAATAAAATATAGAAGTGATGATGAGAGCTTTAACCGCAAAATTCAAATACTTGCAGCTTATCGTGAAGAGAACACTCAAGCTTTAAATATTCCTAGAAAACATTTTATTTTAGACGAAGATTTAATGAAAATTTGTAAATATCTGCCATTAACAGATAAAGATTTTAAAAATCTAAATTTAAAAAGCAAATATTTACACAAACAAAAATATAAAGATGAAATAATAAGTTTGTGCAATAACTTATATGAAAAAAGCTACAAATTAAATAACTTGTAGCCTAGGTTCTGTGAAGATTTCTAATTGATCTTCTATTTTGCAGCAAAAAAGAGCCAAAATTAAATCTTTTTAGAAATCTTCACAGAACCTAATATAAATAGAAAAAAATTAGCCCACTAACGTAACTTGTATTTCACTATCTTGTACTACTTTGACATATTCGTTGTATATATCATCAGGCAAGTTACTGAATGCTTGATCGATGATAAGTGTCCCTATCCCTACCAATGCTAACTGAAAGCAGATATTTCCAGTCTGAGTATCGCCGGATACTTGTCCTGTTTCTAGCCAATCTCCAACTGCTTGTGCAAAAAAAACAAAAGGTACACCGCTCAATACGACAATTCTCTTTATTATATCAACCATATCTTACCAGCTTTTAACTCGTTTTGAAGCTTATTTTTGTCTGATTATCAGAATAATATTATGCAAATATTATATTTTTATCCAATAAAAAAGTTAAGAAAAATTAAGAAAATCGTACAGCATAATCAAAAAGTTTCAGACAAGATG
This sequence comes from Rickettsia endosymbiont of Omalisus fontisbellaquei, assembly GCA_020404465.1. Lineage (GTDB taxonomy): Bacteria > Pseudomonadota > Alphaproteobacteria > Rickettsiales > Rickettsiaceae > Rickettsia. Next base: position 55,679 of record DYDV01000079.1, on the reverse strand, counting down.
AATTTAAAGGTGAGCCTGCAAAAGCCGTTAAAAATACGTGAACACAGGCGAATCCTGCAAAATTCGCTTGTATCAAGCTTTCTGAATTATGCTGATACTGAAATCATAAAATTAAGCTTATGATCATGCGATTCAATCGGAAAATTATCTATTAATTGTTCTTTTAAACAAACTCCGACGGTTAATATATCTCGGTTATTATTTAAATATCTATCAAAATGTCCTTTGCCATATCCAAGTCTATAACCGTCCTTACTAAACGCAAGTCCTGGAATAATAATCAATTCCGGTTTATAAAAATTATTATTTATAGGCTCATAGGTTTTAAAATCACCTAGCACTAGTTCATCATTGGATTTATATGAACAATATTTGATTTCATCTGCTACAGCGTCATTCAGAAAGCTTGATACAAGCAAATTTTTAGAGTTAAGCCTATGCTCGCGTACTTTTGTACGCTCCGCAAGCTTACTCTTAAATTCATCTTGTCTGAAGCTTTCTGAATTTAGCTGTATAACTTTTGGTAGGAAAAATTTTATTTCAGGATGTAAGTTTGTTATTTCAAGTAAATTAATTTCGTATTTTAGAGGATAATAGAGACCAACGGTTTGTATTTTTAACTTTTTTAATAACCGACTAATTTTATTTATTAAGGAGCTTCTTACTAAATCGGAATTAATCTTATCTTGGTTTTTGATTAAAAAATCTTTGAAATAAAGACGTAGTGCTTGTTTGTTCATAAATATCCTTAAATTCGTCATTGCGAGCGACTGAAAGGAGCGTGGCAATCTCATAAAGTAGAACTCCTGAGATTGCTTCGTCAAAACTTAGAGTTTTTCCTCGCAATGACGTAGGAATATATTACATATTGATTGTCCTTTTATCTACACTAAGAGCCGCTTCTTTTATAGCTTCGCTTAAAGTCGGGTGGGCGTGGCAGGTTCGAGCTATATCTTCAGCTGCTGCTCCGAATTCCATATAAGCGGTAAGCTCGGCAATTAATGTACCTGCATCAGTTCCTATAATATGTGCTCCTAAAACCCTATCGGTTTTACTATCCGCAAGAATCTTAACCATCCCTTCCGTACTACCGATAGTTCTTGCCCTACTATTTGCTAAAAATGGAAACTTACCTACTTTATAATTAATACCCTTTTCCTTTAGCTGTTCTTCCGTTTCACCTACGCTTGCTACTTCAGGATAAGTATATATCACGCTTGGGATTAAGTTATAGTTAACATGCCCTGCCTGCCCTGCCATAATTTCCACAGCAGCTACAGCCTCTTCTTCGGCTTTATGAGCAAGCATCGCCCCTTTTACAACGTCACCGACTGCATAAATATTAGAAACTGTTGTTTGGAAATGATCATTAATCTCAATTCTACCTTGCTTGTCCGTAGCAATACTGACAGACTCAAGCCCTAGGTTTTGGGTATAGGCTTTTCTGCCCACTGCCATTAAAACAACATCACTAGTTACTACTAAGCTTTTACCGCCCTCCTCTATTGTCAGATTTACTTTTCCTGACTTTACTTCTGCTGATAATACTTTGGTATTTAGTTTAAACTCTATCCCTTGCTTTTGCTGTAACTTCATAAACTGCGTAGCAATCTCTTTATCAAGCATAGGCACGATGCTTGGTGCATACTCAATAACCGTTACTTTAGCACCTAAACGACGCCAAACTGAACCAAGCTCTAAACCTATATATCCCCCGCCGACTACTATTAAGTTTTCAGGTACTTTAGAAAGCTTCAAAGCACCGGTTGATGAAACAATAAACTCCTCATCTATTTTGATATTCGGTATTTCTATGACGCTAGAGCCTGTAGTAATTAAGATATTTTTAGCTTTAATTTGCTCATTATTTACTTCAACGATGTTGCTCGCGATAATTTTAGCTTCGCCTTTTATCCTAGTAACCTTATTCTTAACAAATAAGCTTTCTATACCTTTTGTAAGATCAAGAACTACTTTATCTTTATTAGCGAGCATTTTTTGTAAGTCTAATTTTACATTTGTAGTAATACCTATACTCTCAAAATGCTTTAGAGCTTCTTCATATTTTTCGGAGGAATTAAGTAAAGCTTTCGACGGTATACAACCGATATTTAAACAAGTACCGCCAAGAGTATCGTTTTTCTCAATACACGCTACTTTCATACCTAGTTGAGCTGCTCTAATACTGCCTGTATAACCAGCCGGACCGCTACCTATTACCACTAAATCAAATTCTTGCATATTTGTTTGACCTTAATAAATTGTTGGATCGTCATTGCATCGTTCATATATCATCCCCGCGAAAGCGGGGATCCAGAAAAATAACTTCAATATTACAGAAGCTACATATTTGATAAAATAAGCATATAAAAAACTTGTTTTTTTATATGCTTTACTGGATTCCCGCCTACGCGGGAATGACATAGAAGACATATGAATAGCTCGCAATGACGTAATACTGCTAAAAATACACCACTATCACCTCTATAACAACTTTAATCTTATACTATTCTTAACAGGCGTCGCAATAAAACTAATTAAAGTAATATTATCTTCAAAACTATTTGTATAGTTTTGTAGTAAAGACAACATCTTTTTAGAAATGGCGTAATTATGACTAGCATTCAGTGAATTTGATTCACCGATATTTTTTATTTCTCTCATTAAAGCTAAAGGATTATCAAATTTAAGGCTAATATTTTCATAATCAACAATTACTTCAGCAAATCCTGCTTGTGATAATAGTATTGGGACATGGTCAAAATGAATAAAAGGAGAGATATGTGGGGAGTGTTTAAAATTGCTTGCTATTTCAGTATCTATTAAGGATTTTCGTAAATTCTTTAAGCTATTTCCGCCGACAAAATTACCGATAAAAATACCGTCAGGCTTTAAAAATGTTCTTATATTAGATAGAAAACGCTGCACATCGTTTATCCAGTGTAATCCTAATGAATAAACAATTAAATCAAAAGAATTCGGAGGAAATTCTAAATCTTCATCATCAATTAATAATTTGTGATTATGCTCAAAAGAATCAAGCAATAAAGGCGACATATCGGTTGCAGTAATATCGGCATTTCTGTAGGTAGTTTTTAGTAAATTTGTAAGATAACCGCACTTTGCAGATATTTCTAAAATAGAATCAAAGTTTTTATCAACCATCCTCAAACGATCTATTATATCATCAGCTGAATGTTTTATAAATAAGCTGTTACTTATCCCCTCTACTGCACTATTTCGGTGATTTTTTAGCTTTAATCTGTTGAATATATAATTCTCTCATTTGTTGTTTAGAATTTAAGTCCTTAATTAAGTCTTCTATTCCTATAGTTTTTCCATCTTTTACTGGCTGATAATTAAAAGAATCATCTTTTAGCCAGCTATTTTGAATAAGTTTTCTCTGTCTTGCGGTGTGAATATCATCCCCTTTAACTCTATGTAGCTCTTCAAAATTATCCTGAATACCGATAACTATAGGCTTCGTATTTTTATTAGGCGATAAAAGCTTTGAATCCCACTGATTTTTATTTAGAATATAAAGTTCTTTATATTCTTTTAATTGTTCATCCTTAATAAAAATTGAAGGTTTTCCTATATCAGAATTTGTATCACTTAAATTTTCTTGAAAATCTACAAGATTACTATTTCTTTCTTTTTCTATATTATTAGATTTCCCTAGAGATTTATAACTACTTATACACAACAATACTAATATAAATTTCTTTAACATAAATAAACCTATATATTATATAGTTAATATAAATTATATAATATAAAATACAAATATTAATTTCTTCTTGGCGAAAAGACAAAAATACCATCCTCATATTTCTTTTTGTAATATATTTTATATTTCTCATTTCTTATATCATTAAACCATTGGTCTTGTTGTTTTTTAATATAATAATTTAGAGAGTTAGATTTGCTTTTGCTAGTTTGAAAATTATCTTCACAAAATTTAAAAAGACCTGATATTAAAGTTTCTACTCCATTAGTCTCAGATTTTTTCTCAAGAAATTGCATAGAAAAATTAGTAGGATTATTATGTTTTAAATAAAATTGCTTATATTTCTCATGAATTTTATTTTCTTTTTTTATTTGTTGTTTTGAAAAAGATAATTTTTCCTCTAAGAATTTATGAATTTCAGTACAATCACTCCAAGGTAATTTTATTGTTAGCTGCTCTTCCTGATATTCAAAATTATCTTGAATATTGTTAAAATCGGCATTTGCTTTTACCATACTTACTAATATTAAAAAACATGTTATTAATTTAATATTCATAAATTTAATTAATTTTAGCAGGAATCGGTATCATAATACTACTTCTGTATCTTTTATTACTACTAAAAAGTGACTTTTTTTGAACTTTGTTATTATTTACCGAAATTTTATCTTCTAAACCCCCTTCATTATTATTTAGATAACCATGTAAGGATGCTTTATAAAGTGCCATGTTATTTGCTATTTTAACTACATCTTGCTTATATTTAAACCCTAAAGAATGAGTGGCTGAGTGGTAATGTGCTATCGCTTTGTGCCAGCTCCCTAGCTGATCATATTTTGAACGCAAGAATTTTGCACCGTAATGAACGTTATTATTTGGATCAAATGCTTGTTCAAGGGAATTAAAAGCCCCTAAATGATGTCTTAAATTAATCTGCATACATCCGACATCAATACTCTCTCGCCCTTTTATAAGCTCTATTCTAACAAAACTTACGGCTTCTCTTTTGCTGTTAAAATAATAGCCCTTCCCTTCGACGTTTACAGTCCAAGGCCATACTACTCTAATTTTACGAGTTTTATGTTTTTTACCGGATTCTTTTAAAGCTATTGAATGTAGCGTATTAGAGGGAATATTAAATTTTTTTTCAAAATAAGGGAAAAGTTTAGAGCATTTAAAGGATTCAGTTATTTCAGGATCGGCAATAGCCGAATTTGAAAAGAAGAGAAAGGAAAATAGCAGGATTAGGATGGTCACTGTGTTATTCTTTGCCTCTATGTCATTCCCGCGAAAGCGGGAATCTAGAAAAACATAAAATAATCTACGTTTATAATATTTGTATTTTTTAAGAACTGGATTCCCGCTTTCGCGGGAATGACATAGGAAAATTTGGTACAATTTCCAAACCATAGCGACACGCTAAAATAACTTAAGTTATAAATAAGATAAATTAGCGTATCATAACTTATCTTATGAAGCAAGGGAAGTTATGATACGCTTAAATCGTTAATATCAGAATTATTTTCAACAACACCTAACATTTTTAATATTTGAGTTAGCTCTATTTCTATTGGCTCTAATGTAACTTGTTCATTAACTTCCGTAAAATATTTTGATATTGATTTATTTTGCTGTAAAAATACTTCTTCACCTGATTCTAGAGGTAAGACACTACTCCATCTTACGTCAATTTCTTTAAGCCATTTAACATCTTCATTATTTCTATAATAGTCACTACAATCATTTAGTAGTACGTGAAATATTGCTGTTTTTAATGGATCGCTTTTAGTCGCCGGTAAATCTTGAGTTAGTAAATCTAATATTTCTTTAGCTTTTGTAGCAGCTTCGTTATTATTTTTCACTTCTTTTGAAACCTGCTCTAAGGACAATAAACCTCTCTTTAATTCTGCATTATCAATATTATCAGCTTCAACAAGCTTTTTAATTTCGATAAGTATGCTCAAATAATCTGTCGTTCCTAGTGGGTCTACAGTATCTTTTTTTAATTTTTCAATCAAAGACTCTTTCACAAATATATATCCTTATTTTAATTAGATTTAAATCTTAAAAACCATGAAATATGGGTTTTCAATTTTGGAAAACGAAATATATAGAATTAGTAAAATTTTGTCAATAAAATATAAGATTTGCGTATAGAAATTATTAATTTTTTTTAAGAAATAAAGGCAAGCTATCATAACTTCTCTTATGAAATAAGCGAAGTTATGATATTTAAGACGTAAAAACTTAATCTAAATCCCAAGCTGCATCATTAGTATTTTGAGGGTTACCTAATATATCGGGTATCATATCCCACAAATTATTAATATCACCTCCTGTCGCTTGCAAAAGATTACTTACTTGTGTTACAAAGTCTTCAGCAGTTCTACCTTGAGTATCTTGAGGATTAGTACTCCCATCTAAAGTTTGCACTCCAGCATTAATTAAAGTTACTAAATCCGTAGCTTGCATACCTAAAATAGTATTTTCTGTACCGCTTTCTACTCTGTTAGAACTAGTAGCATGTTGTGCATGTGGTATTTCCTCTACGTTGACATGAGCAGTTGCTTGATGAACCAAAGCTGCAAGTTGTTGATCATTAAGATTATTTTGTTCCTTTGACATTTCTGGAGATAAAGTAGAATCATCCCCAGATAAATCAATTAGATATTCTTCTTGCAATATAGAGTCTGTATCCACACTATTGCTTAAAGCTTGTAACATTGAAAAATCATCATCTTTAATTACGCTTTCATACCATTTCTTATGTTCGTTATCTGCATGTTTTACATTTTCATTATTTGTATAATTACTCGGAATAGCGTATAAACCGTATTCTCCTTTATTTGCTTCGTCTATTATGATTTTTGCTATCTTCAGTTCATCTATACTTAAGTCAATATTTTGTTTAACTTTGTTTAAAAGAAGTTTCAGTATCTGATCTCCCTGTGCTGCACCTTTATTATTTTCCCAGCCTCTTGTTAAACTACAATAATCTATTCCTTTGTTTTGAGCTTCTTCCAGTACTGCTTTTATAGTTTTCCATTGGTGATTTGCATTTTCACCTTGCTGCTCGTCATTAATGGCATTCTCAACCCATTTAGCAAGCTGAGCATATGGTGCTAAGTCTCCTACTGCATTAAATATGGATACATGTTTGCCTGGATAATCTACTTTTGTAATTATTTTAGATAGATCAAATTTTTGAACTAATTTCGGTAATTCAACAAGAAATTCATCATAATATGGTTTGTCTAAACTCCATTTACTTCCATTTTGTTTAATTTCATTTACAGTTTCTTGACTAAAGTTATATAATGAATATTTATTCATAATTTGTCCCATTTGTAATTATTGGTTAAATTTATACTCAAAAACCATGAAATACGATATTTCTTAATTTTTATAAACATATAATATATCATTTTATTAACACATGTCAACAAAATACCACGAAACATGGTATTTTGTTTAAAAATGCTTTAAATTGGTAATTGACTGAATAAATAAAAATGTTTATTATTAGTCCAAATTAAATGTAATAAGTATATTTTATGAAAGTTGTTAGTTCATTAAAATCACTAAAAAAACGTGATAAAGATTGTCAAATCGTTAAAAGAAGAGGCAAAATTTTTGTAATAAATAAAAAGAACAAAAGATTTAAAGCAAAACAAGGTTAATTAATCGTTTTTGGAGAAAAAATATACTCGATGAACTTGAAAAATTGGCTACGTCGTCTTTGTAAGCCCTCGGATGCTGAACGTTTAATATACGCTCCCCTCCTCGGCTTATAGACTCCTTGTTCTTTTCCAAGTTGATCTTCTTATACTACTCTTCATTTTACTTCAGAGTATACTAATACTACTTTTGAAAGAAAAAAAATAATATGGCCGGTCACTCAAAATTTAAAAATATTCAGCATCGTAAAGGTGCTCAGGATAAAAAAAGAGCAAAAGTTTTTACTAAATTAATTCGTGAAATAGTTACTGCAGCTAAAACCGGTTCTTCTAATAATCCTGAAAATAATCCACGTCTTAGAAATGCTTTAACTGCTGCACGTAGTCAAAATCTTCCCAAAGAAAGAATAGATAAAGCTATTAATAGTGCTAATGATTCTTCTAATACCGAAAATTATACGGAAATTAGATATGAAGGTTATGCACCGAATGGTATTGCTATAATAGTTGAAGCTTTAACAGATAATAAAAACCGTACTGCTGCCGAAGTACGCTCTAGTTTTACTAAATATGGTGGGAGTTTAGGTGAAACCGGCAGTGTTAATTATTTATTCAAGCATTGCGGAGTTATTCAATATCCTAGCAATATAGCATCGAGTGAAAATATCTTAGAAGCGGTTATAGAAGTAGGTGTAGATGATATTATATCTGATGAGGTATTCCATACAATCTATACAGATATTGAAAATTTTTCTAAAGTTCTAGAATTTTTAAACGGCAAATACGGCATACCTGAAGACTCTTATATAGGCTGGATTCCGTTAAATACAATAGTTATAGATGATAAAGAAAAAGCTGAAAAATTACTAAAGCTTGTGGAAGTTTTGGAAGAAAGTGACGATGTGCAGAGAGTTTTCGGTAATTATGAGCTATCTGATGATATTTATGAAATAATAATAAAAGGAGAACAATGACTTATAACTCAAAAAATTATCAAATAATTATTTTAGCAGCAGGCAAGGGTACTAGAATGGAATCCGATTTACCCAAAGTAATGCATAAAGTCGGCGGAGTTCCAATGCTTGAAACGGTATTAAAGAATTCGCTTAACGTCACAAATGATGTAGTTATAGTTTATTCAGAAGAACTTAAAAAACACTTAACTCCCTATGAGAATATGTGTCGTTTTGTACTGCAAAAAGAACCTAAAGGTACAGCTCATGCTACTCATTCAGCAATAGATTTAATTGATCCTAACAAAATAGTAGCGGTTTTATATGGTGACCATCCACTTATTACGCCAAGTATTATTAATAATTTAATAGATTATTTAAAATCTACAAATTCTGCTTTAATTACATTAGCTTTTGAAACAGAGAATCCTGCTCAGTACGGAAGAATAATAACAGATGAAGCTGGTAATTTTTTAGAGATAGTAGAATTTAAAAATGCTACTCAAAAAGAAAAAGAAGTTAAGTTATGTAATTCTGGTATAATGGCTTTTGCTCCAGGAATATTACATAAATATTTATCTATATGTATGAACGCAGAGCATATTAACCAGGAAATTTACTTAACCTCAATGGTAAAAATATGTAAAGATCAGGAAGAAAAAGTCGCATATTCCCTCTCTGATTATAACCTACTTATTGGCGTTAATACGCAAATAGAACTATTAGAAGCAAATAATATATTTGATGAAATGGGTTAAAATATATTCTATCTTTATTTGAAAAGCTTATTTTTATAACTCTTTTCAAATAAAAAAATATTAAAGTTTAGGAGAGATGGCCGAGCGGTTTAAGGCGCACGCCTGGAAAGCGTGTTCACGGCAACGTGTCGGGGGTTCGAATCCCCCTCTCTCCGCCAGCTCAGTTTATGGGAATATGGGTAGTAAGCCATGTCTTGTAGTTTTAAATTAAAGTATACAAAGGCTTAACCACCGCCTGAATCAAGGCTAATCTAAACTCGTTAAAGGTTCGCATAACTTACCACACTTCCCGCCAAACCTTAACAACAGAAGTTAGTTAGATCTTATAATCTTTTTTCTTTCTCTTATTCTTAAAATTAAAATAATTTATATTGATATTTATACTCAAAATAGTATTTTTTAGTAAAAAATATATATTTTATGAATCGTATTTTAATTAATTTGCCAGAAGTTATTGAAACATCAAAACTAAAATTACAAATGCCTAAAGCCGGATACGGAGAAAACTTATACCACTCAATGATGGATGGTTATGAAGATTATGTAAAATGGCTTAATTGGTCTTCTACTCCTCCAACTTTAGAATCGGTAGAAGAAGAATGTAGAAAGCATCATGCCGAGTTTATATTACGTAATTGCATTCGTTATCTTATTATTGATAAAACAACCGGTAATATCGTTGGAAGATGTGCTTTCCCGCCTTTTCAAGCGGGTTGGTCAATACCGCAATTCGGTATTTCGTATTTTATCCGAAAGGGTCAAAGATCTAAAGGTTACGCTACTACTGCAACTCATATAATGGCTTTACTGGCTTTTAGAATTTTGAATGCTAGAAAAGTTGAAATTCATTGCGATATAGAGAATTTAGCAAGCATTAAAATTCCTTTAAAGCTTGGTTTTAAGCTAGAATATACTCAAAAAGGCGGATGGCTAAGGCAAGATAATACATTAGCTGAATTAAAGACTTTCGCTATATTTTCTGAGAATGATCTTCCACAGTTAGGAGTTGAATTCTCTTTATAAAAATTTGCATAAGCTTATCTAAATATTTTTAATTAATAAAAATTATAAGAAAATTTTAGCAGAAAGCTAAAGAATTATTTAAGTAAATAGGCTTAAGGATCTACTGAATCAAGGCTAATCTAAAATGGTCAAAGGTTCGCAACACGTACCATGTGTCCCGCCAGCTCTAGAAAGCTCGCGGCTTCTTGTAGTTTATTGAACGGGAAAACCAAGATATAACCAAGGTCTTCACCTCTCAAATTTAGGTGTGAAAATACAAATTCGGCAATTGTCGAACCTTTAAAAGTTTCATACGCATTTGTCGTTACACAAATAAAGTCTAAAAGCTTCTTAAAGAGCTTATCATCTATACCGTCATAACTCACTTACCTCATATTGACGTTCTTTTAATTTTGTTTTTAATTTTATAATAAAAATAGTTGTATATTTATATTACTTTCTCTATTATAGCCGTAATTTTATAAGTTACAATTATATACCTAATAATCAACTAATTTATATTAAAGTTATGATTCATAAAGATTTATCACATTTAACAGAAGAACAAATCAAAGATTTAATAAAACGTTATTATAATTACGAAAAAATACCAGATTTATTAAAAGAATTTGAGATTAATGTATCTCCCAATAGTTTAGTTAGTTTATTTCCGTTTGTTACGCATCATAAATTATTCTGTAAATACTGCCAAGATACAAATTTAGTTATTAAGCTAAAGAGTAGAAATTATTATAGCTGTGTTTATGGAGAAACGAGTTTTGCTCTATTTTGTCCTATGTGTAATCATAAAAATAACTCTAGTTGTTCATGTGATAATTGTAAGAAAGCTATAAAACAGCAAAAACAAACTGAAGAAGAAGCAAAAAGGTGTATTTTAATAGATACATTTTTGTATAAAAATATTAAAGCTCCGCCAATTGAAGAATTAACTCTAAAAGATGCTTTATATTTATTAAGTGTAGTAGAACATTCTGCTTCTGAAGATCTTGAATTTGTAAAGCCATATTTAAAGGGCTATTCTGTACCGAGTTTAGCACCGGACGAAGATTTAAATGATCATATTGTAGGATATTTAGGTCGTAGAGGTTTTGTATTAATTAATCCTTTAACAAGCAGTCTTGATGCCTTCAAATTCAATCAAAAAAAAGAATTAATAAGCTATTATCCAAACAAAGTTTTATGGGATCTTTTGCCTAATATGGATATTGAAGAAAAAAAAGAATATTTAAATTCTGTTCGAAATATAGTTAAAGGCGAATGGTCTTCAGCATGGAAAAAAGAAGTCAGTGATATATGGCATCAAATTGCTGAATATGAATGTATAGAAAATTTTAAATATTTATTGAAAAAACATAAATTTTCCATAGATCAATATGGAGAGAAAGAAGCTTTAAAAGCTTTCAACATTTTATTGTTATTTTTTTCAGTAGGACAAGTATTTAACTTATCATGGCAAGCAGTACGTGATGTACAATATTATATCTCATTGAAAGACGATGAATATGATGCCGATAACATCGTTAGTATAATTCTAAATAATATACATCAAAAAGTAAGTAAAGCACTTGAGGAGAAGTGGACAATAAAAAATTCTAAAATAGAGTATCGCCGTCTACAAAGTGCATTTAGCTCTACTTTTTTTGATTTGTTTTTAGGAATAAGAGATGAATATTTTGAGCGTATTATGCCGATTGAGTATAGTAGGTAAGTCCTTAAAAAAGTTTTATTAGAGAAATATTTACAGTTTAATTCATTTTATATCCTTTTAATTCTTCTTTAAATATGTTCCAATCCTCTTGCCAATCCTCAATATTAAGACTAGAGGGTAAAATCATTTAGGGATTTGTCTACAAAACCTAAATCCCCACTTGGTATCAACTATAATTTTGCGTAATCACCATTGAACACAAACCCAAAACTTCTCCTAATGAAGTAACTTCCTCTATTTTAAATAAATCATCTTGTCCAGCAAATGAAACTAATAGATTTTTATCTATAGCCTCCTTTTCCTCTTTTGAACATAGTATTAATTTTTCTAATATAGTAGTCAGAGGCTTTGAAGTAGCTTCAAGAGAATGAATATCATTGATCTTAATATTCTCTATCTCATTATGGTTTTGTAAATGATAGGCAGATTTATTATGAGTAAACACAATCTCTGCCTGTGGTTCTAAAATTATATCCTTCATAGGAAAATCTTGACCTATTTGAATGAATTTACATCCCCCACCCACATGAATAACTGCCTTTTCCTCTCCTACGTAATTATTAGACAAAAATACACTACTACCTTGTGAAATAGTAATGCTTTTCAATGGTAATGTATTATCTTTTATCGTTAATTCATGACTATTAGTCACCATTAGATCATCTAAGTTAAGAACCAAAATCGGCTTCTTATCAATTTCACCAATGGCTACACTTGAATCATCATCTTCAAGCACTAGTGCACCTTCTAACCCTAAATTTGGCGTTAATTTAATATGACTATGAAATTTTGAATTCTTGTATTTTGGATCACTCGTAGAACCTAACGTAAGTTTTGGCATATTTATTACTCTTTGAATTAAGATTAAGTTAAAATTATGAACCAAAAAGACGCTAGATGTCAATTAGTTTTTAATTAAAGGTTGTATGATTATTATTATAAAAGGAAGACTGTTAATTTAAGAATATTTTTGAGTTTTAACACAATTTCTGACCATTCGGTACTTTAGGATGAGCTTTAATTAAACATATATCGTTATTGCTATCCGGAAAACCTACTAATAAGAATTGAGATAAGAAGCCTGCTATATTTTTCTCACCCAAATTTATGCAACCGACTATAGATTCACCTATTAGGTTTTGCGTAGTATAATGTTTTGTGATTTGTGCTGAAGTTTGTAGTATTCCGATTTCTTCTCCAAAGTCAGCCCAAACTTTAAAAGCCGGTTTTTTAGCTCTTGGAAATTCTTCTACTTTAGTAATTGTCCCTGAACGTAATTCAACTTTTTCAAATTCTTCATATGTTATAATTTTCATATATTATTACCTATCTTTTTTTAGTTATCTCTTTTGCTTCTTTCCACAATTTCAGCATAAACTCTATTGATTGTCCTTGCAGATTCGGTAGATTATGCTTTTCAGTAAGCATTTTTATTGCTTTCATACGTTTCTCAAATTTTTCATTTGTTTTGCTTAGTGTTTCTTCAACATCAAAACCTAAAAAAATACATAGTGAAATTGCTGTATGAAGTAAATCGCCTATTTCTTCCTGCACTCTTTCCGGTGGTTCGGCATCGTCAATAGCTTCTTGTATCTCTCTGCACTCATCTATTGCCTGTTCTAAAATCATCTCATGATTAGACCAATCAAAGCCATAGCCCCGTGCATCTTTTTCTAAATTAATTAATTTTTCTAAAGCATTCATATAATTTCATTTTAATTTCTTAGTAAAAAATAACACTAAATCATCATCTAGTATAATTTCAGTACCAGGCTCTATAGTTTTATAGTTATAAGTAATACCTTTGCCATCAGGTATATAGCCATTTTTAACATAAAGCCTTTGAGCTGCTCCATAATCTGTATACAACCCAACCCCGATGCCGACAGTATCACCTGTACTACTTACGGCCTCTTCAGCTGTTTTTAATAATTGGAGGCCAATACCTAAATTTCTAAATGATGATAATACGTTGAGGTCTTTTATTTCAGGTATTTGTTTTTCATTGAAACATTTATATTGTGATTGCCAAACAAGAGTTATATAACCTGCTATCTGATCATCTAAATACGCAACCCAAATAACTCTTTTATCTTCCTGCTGTTCTTGCAAATATTGTTCAAAAAGTTCTTTAGGTTTTAGTAAGTTTGCTTTAGCAAAGCTCAAAACTAACAACTCAATATCGGATATAGTTAATTCTTGAATTTTAATCATAATATCTTTCCTACTGCAATATCTTCCTCACCGCTTTCATACCCATCAGGATCGTTAAACGGCATTTCAATATAACCATTTTTTTTATAAAACGCTAATGCTGCCGGTGAAGATTCAGCGTAGAGAGTTTTATAGCCTTTAGATTTAAGCAATTTCTCACAAAGTTCTAAAAACTTACTACCGCAATTATTATTTCTCTTAAGCTCATTAATGACAATAATACTCATCGCTGCTCTTTTATCAGGCCATAACTGAATATGAGCATAACCTATTATTTCTATGTCTTGATATAAAACTAAATGTATATGCTCCGGATGGTTAAGTGTCCAAGTATAAGGATCGAGGATATTATTAGGGCCAAAGAAATATTTTTGACGAAAATACCTAGCTGTTTCCCATTCTGCCTTATCATTACATTTTAGTATTTTCAGATTCATAAAATAGATTTGTTTAACAACTAACCATAATATATTATGGGTTAAAATTTTAAATGATTTTATGAAAATATTTAACGTTCTACTCCTAATCTTTATTTGTTTATCTTATAATTGCTTTGCTGAAATCACCCCTACTAATGACTTTGAAGTAATAGAAGAGTGTGTAAACAAAGCCGACAAAGATACTTTAGTTATTTTTGATGTAGATGACGTGTTAATGATGCCGACCGATGAATTTGCTGTTAATGCTCCCATTAGAAAAAAATTAACACAAAAACTAAAAGAACGATATTCAAAAGATGAGCTTACATATTTATATAGCTGCGTTTTTGAAAGACGGACAGTTCAGCCGGTTAATTCAAATATGAAAGAGTTAATCAAAGGCTTAGAACAACGAAATATTCCAGCAATTGCTTTGACTGGGTGGTGGACAGGAAAGTACGGTAAAATAGCTGAAATGGAAAATTTGAGATTTGTCGGTTTAAAACAAGTGGATATTTCTTTTATTAATATTTCGCCTTTTAAAGAGGATATGATTTTTCCGGAACTTAAAAATAAAGGCGGCACTCCTATGTTAAAATCAGGGGTTATTTTAACAGCTCTTGCAGATAAAGGTTTAGTACTTAAAGCTGTTCTTGAAAAGTCCAATTTACATTTTAAAAAGATTATTTTTATTGATGATGATTTAGAATATCTTAAATCGGTTGAAAAAATTTGCAATGAGTTAAATATTGATTTTCAAGGTATTCATTACGGAGCTGCTAAAATAGCCCCCTTACCTATTCTTGTTAAAGAAAAAGAACAATTACGTTATGAAATACTTGAAAAAGAACATATTTGGCTTTTGGATAAGGAACTCGAAGAAAGATTTAAGAATAAATGAACTAATTAAAGTTAACAGTTAAATGTAATTTTACTAATTCTCATCAGCAAATCCGACTAATAAAAAACTGCGATAAAAAATTTGCAATATATTTCTTTTCTAATTTACCCAGCCAATTACTAAATTTTATTTATTTTCACCTATCTATATTTATCAATTTTTTCTACTATTATATATTATATTGTGCAGTAATAATTCGTTTTTTTAGTCTATAAGATAATTGAGGGAATATTTCTTGTGCTTCTTTTTGAATTTTTTCAAATTGATCAATGACTTTATAAGTCACTTTGTTATTTTCATAATTAAAAGTAATATTTCCTAGATATATTACCTCACCCTTGGCAATTGAGAAACTCATAAGATTGTTTACCGCTACTTTTGAAGTTGATTCTGTGAGGTTAGCAAATTCAGCATGAATAGCATAAGACATTATAGTAGTAAGAGTGTAATCACCAGGCGGTATTATATAAGTATATAGTACTTCACTCCAAAGCCCTTTTGTAACTATGTCATTTACATCTGTGGGAATATATACATCATTATTGAGATTTTTCCATATAGTTACAGCACTATGCTGCCCTTCTACAATTGCAGTAAAAACAATTAAAGCTTTTTCATTATTCAATACTGCGTCAGATGCTTCTTTTGGAACAACGTAACTTTTACATGATAACAGCAGAAAAGAAATTATCGTTACTGATAAAATAGATTTTATACTCATATAAATAAATTTAATATAAAGTTATTAATTTCTTTTGTAATTTAGTTAATAAATCAGGATAATTTTTATTTAAAAAATCCACAGCTATATTATAATTATCTTCGATAGTTATAGCATTTTTTAAAGAATAAAATGCTATATTATCAATATTATCTCTTACATTAATAGTTAAATTACCTATATATAATACTTCTCCAGCATTAACAGAGAAACTTGCTGTTTCTCTTCCAGGTCGTAAAGTATAGTAAATGGCGTCACTTTTAAAGTATTTAACTTGGCTTAAACTATACTTACCTGGAGATACTATATAAACTTCCATATTATGATAGTTATAAAGAAATATATCTGGAGGAATATATACGGAATAATAATTTTTGGTTACAATAGGCTTGCTATTGTTTATAGGATTTAACCAGCTTAATTCAACTCTTTTAGCTGCAGTCAAAAATTTATTTGAAAAAACTATAGGAGTTGTTTGAATTAATATTATTGCCTTATTGCCTCTCCTTACTTCATTTATTTTATCATTATCTATTCTATTTTGATCTTTAAATGCACAACCAGTTAATGCTAAAACTAAAATAATTGTAGTAAACAAATTTATACTTTTCATTTTTTCTAAACATTTTTTTTAAAATTGATTATGTATTCTATAAATTTTCATATGGTATTAATAATATTATCCTAATTACTCATAAATGTTATTATACTTTCTTACAACTGATAATTATAATATACAATTTAAAGAATTTAAATAATAAAATTTATATGACAACCATAATCTATTTAATAGGAAAGCCTGGGACAGGTAAATATACTATAGCGAAAGAGCTTAGCAAAAGCGGTTATGTTATATGTGATAATCAGTTAATTAATAAGCCTATTTTTGCACTGTTAGTTTTATTATATGACTTCAATGTCATTCCTGCGAAAGCAGGAATCCAGCATAAAGCGAGATAAATCGAGCTTTTAATTTCAAAAATTTGCTGTATTTATACTTTTTTTTGGATTCCCGCTTCCGCGGGAATGACATTAGAAGAAAACAAGAAACGCATATGTAATCCTGAAAGAGCTTTGCGTTATAAATCTCTAAGGGTTAAAGGTAATGCGGAGTTAATTAATATAACGCATCCTCGTTTGTTAGAAATAGATGTTAGTGATCTAACGGCAAGTGCCGTAGCTGAAAGAATTTTAGAGCATATAGTTAATATTAATAAAAAAAATAAACTATGAACAATATAAATATTCATAAGGCAACTCTTGATAATATTACAAATATTTTACCTTTGATGGCTCAGCTTGGCTATTCTTCTAGTTCAGAAGAATTAACAGCACGTTTTAAGAATTTTATAAATAGCGATGGGTATGGTGTTGCCATAGCTAGTTTAGATAATAAAATAGTTGGGCTTATTGCTTGGTCTAAATCAATGCTTTTTGTTTTAGATAAAACTAGAATTCATATTGAAGCATTAATTGTTGATGAAAATTATCGTGGGAAGCAAATAGGTAAAAAGCTTATGGAATATTTAGAAGAAATAGCAAAAAAATATAGCCCTGTAATCGTTGATCTTACTTCTGGTTATCGGCGTGCTAAGGATAGAACACATATATTTTATGAAATGCTAGGTTATCATAATTCCGGAGAAATGGCTAAATTATATTTAAGAAAAGAGTTATGAATGTAAAAAATATTTCAAGAATATTTTTTCCCTTAATTATAAATCCTAACAACAGTAATTAATAATTGAATATATTTTAAGAATAGTATACAACGTAAAATACTGAAATTATTAAAATATATATTATGATGACTATAATAGAACTCTTGGCTAAGTTCTGCTTTTTGCTTATAAAGTTTTTAAATTTTTTAGGTAAAATATTTATAAAATGTTGTGAAAGATTATTTAAAAAAAGTAAAATTCTAACTTCTAATCAAAAAACATATTTAAATGTTCCTTATCATGAAAAAGACCAAGCAAAACGCTTGGGGGCTAAATGGGATTCGGCAAAGAAGTGCTGGTTTGTACCTAGCGGTGTAAATATAGATTTTTTTGCAAGATGGTTACCTCTCACATCATTATTTAACTTAAAAGCTCCATATTTTTACTTAGCACAAACACAACGTCAATGTTTTAAGTGCGGTAAAAATACTAAAATTAATGCTATTGTATTGCCTGAAGATTTTGAAGTATTAAATGATGAAGAAAGTGAAATAGCAGAAGATAGTAATAAGGTAAGTAAACTGGTATTTGATTGTATGGATTATGTTTCAATTATTTCCTATATACAAGATATTTCTTCGTCTGCTTATTCAGAAATATTAAAATATACTAATAATTATGCTATAAATTACTCTGCTACAGTAAATGCACGATATTTTATGTCCACATGTCAAAGTTGCGGAGTAGTTCAAGGAGATAATTATAGTATTCAGGAGTTCAATTCTCCTTTTTCACCTGTAGAAGTCGAAGATTTTTCTAAAATTTCTTTCAAAAAAATTCTTGTCCCTATTACGCTTGATGCTAGTGATTGGAGTATTGGATATCCACCTATTGAATATTATTTAGGTGATCATACCGTTGACGGAATGATGTATGTGACAAGTAACGGTTTTATAAAAAGATGATTGAAAATAATATTACGTTAATCCCCGCTGCACTTACCGATTATCCTCTAATCCAAAACATGGCACGGTTTTATATATATGATATATCACGTTATTGTGGTTTTACCTCAGATGAATATGGTTGGACATTGCCACAAGATGGTTTATATGAAGCTAATGATTTTAAAAAATATTTTACAGAAGCAGATCGAAAAGCTTACTTAGTTAAAGTAAATGAGGAAATAGCAGGTTTTGTATTGCTTAATAAAGTTGGAACGCATGATAAAATCGATTGGAATATAGGGGAATTTTTTATTATAGCTAGATTTCAAGGTAAAGGTGTAGGGTATCAAGTAGCACAGCAAATTTGGCAAATGCACCAAGGACTTTGGGAGGTTTCAGTTATTCCTGAAAATAAACCCGCATTACTATTTTGGCGTAATACCATAAACAAGTTTACAAAAGGTAATTACCTTCAAGAAATTAAGCTTGTTCAAAAGAATGGCTATAAAGCTGAAAGAGTTATATTTGAGTTTGATACCGATATATTATGAATAAACACTATAATCTTATCTCTGCTTCTGTTAAATCCTTTAAAGTACGTGAGCCGGTGCATAGCATGGTAATTTTAAGCTGCTCGATTATTAATTGTATCTCTTCGGAAAGCAAGCTTTCTGATGTATCAGCCGCTTTTAAAAATTGACCGGCAAGTCCAAAAATATTAGCTCCCATACGAATTGCTTTTGCACCGTCAATTCCTGATTTTAACCCGCCACTAGCAATAATCGGGATATCTTTTGAAACTTCCCGCATCATTTTTAGAGAATCTAAAGTCGGAATGCCCCAGTTAATAAAGCTACTAGCTATACGATTTTGTAATGAATTTGTAGCACGATAAGCCTCAACTTGACTCCACGATGTTCCACCGCTCCCTGCAATATCAAGAACCTTAACCCCTGCCCTTATAAGACTCTCAGCAACTTTTTTAGATAAACCGTATCCTACTTCTTTAACGATTACCGGGACAGAGAGGTAATTAACCACCTCTCTTATCTTAGGTAAAAGATTTTCCCAGTTTCTATTACCTTCCGGCTGAGTCAGTTCCTGCAATACATTCAGGTGTAAAATTAAAGCATCGGCTTTGGTAATATCAACTAAATACTGACATTCTTTTGGCGTTACTCCGTAATTAAGCTGCACTGCCCCGATATTGGCGAGTAATGGGATATCGGGAGCTATATGTCTTACGGCAAATGTTTTAATCGTATCCGGCTTTGTTAGCAGAACCCGCATAGAGCCAAGCCCCATAGCAATACCGGCTTTTTGGGCGGCTTGTGCAAGTCGATAGTTAATATCTCTAGCTCTAGTCGTACCTCCGGTCATACTAGAAATTAGGATAGGTGCTTGCAAAGATTTTCCAAGAAAAGTAGTAGTAGTATCTATGCTATCGTAGTTAATTTCCGGTAATGCGTTATGAATAAATTGAATAGATTCAAAACCGCTTTTAAGTGTAGATTCAACGTTTTTTGTAAGATTAATTTCAATATGGTCTTGCTTTCTTTCTATGTCTAAATTTTGGTTTTTTGGCATTTTCTTACTAATTCTGCTTTATGGATAATCTATAACAATATTTCTAGCTTTGCAAAATATATTTCTTTACTATTTTCTAATTCTTATTATAACTTTTAGTATATAATTAATACACTTAGATAAATTTATGAGTAATAATGCTGAGTTAATAAATCAAAGTTTGATAGGAGCATTTGGATATTTTGGATTGCAAGAAATGCAAATAGATAAGGTAAATTATTATTTAATACATACAGGGTGTAATCATCCTTTATGGAATATGATTGTATTGCCTGATAAAGTAAATACAGCTCAAATGGATAAAATGGAAGGAGTATTTAAACTTAAGAATTTACCGTTTGCTTGGTGGGTTGACGAAAAGAATCTATCTTCTGAAATGTTTGAGCGTTTCCAAAACGGTAAATATACTGATTTTGGTAATATACCCGGAATGGTTTATGAGCTTAAAGATTATCATGAACAAACTATAGATAATAAAAATATTAAAATTATTACTGAAATAGAAGAGTATAAAAAATGGATTCAAGTATTAATGAAGTCATTTGGATTTAGTGATGATGTTTATAATCTTTATTTTGATAAATTATCAAAATTTATTGGAGATAATAAAACATTTATTCCGCTTGCAGCATATGAAGAAAATAAGATTGTTGCAACCGCCTCTATAATTTTTGCAAACGGCATAGCAGGTTTTTATAACGGCTCAACGATGCCGGAATATAGAAATCGTGGTATTGCAAGTGATTTATATAAGGCTAGGTTTAAAATATTAAAAGAAATGGGAATAGATAAGGCAATAATTCAAACTTCACCGATGGCAACTTCGCTTGCTGAAAAATTAGGCTTTAAGAAATATACAAATTATAAGATATATTGCCAAAGTTAGAATTATTGCTTTAATTCTTTAAGCATTAGCACGTCGTTATTCTCTTGAATTATTTTAAATCCTGCTTTTTCATAAGTCTTAATAGCAGCAATGTTTTTTCTGTCTGGATCAACTAAAACATGAGTATATTGCTTATCTATAAAATTTTCTAAAAAAGTTCTTAGAGTAAGTAGCCCTACCCCTTTATTTAAATATTCAGGCTCACCTAAAAAGAAATCAATTGCTGCTAACTTTGAAGGTAAATTGATTAATGGGCTTGAGTGCTCAAAATCGTAAGCATTATAAATTTGGATGTATCCTATAGGAGTATGTTCTTTTTCTATAATATAAGCTTGTATATTTTTAAGCTCATTATTTTCTAGCTTATACCCTCTGATATAACTTGAGTATTTTTGTTCGATCAATTCTAAACTCCATTTTATATCCTCATCCCACCATAGCTTCACATGCGGCGTTTCTAACCATTTTAAAAGAAGCAAAAAATGAGAAGTAGAAAGCGAAGTAAAGCTTATATTCATATTAAAGTTTATTAAGGGAATTAGTGGATAAGGATTTTAAGTTTTCGTAAATTTCTTTGCGGCCACCTATTTTTAGTACTAAAATTAATAATATTTTATGTTCTACTTGATAAATTATTCGATAATTTTCTATTCTTAAACGGTATAAATTATCTATACCGGATAGTTTTTTTATCCCTACAGGTAAAGGAGTAGTTCTTAAATCTTCTAGTTTTTGGGTTATAGTGAGCTGTAATTATTTAGGTAATTTTTTGAGTTGCCTTTGAGCATTTGGGGCAAGCTCAATTCTATATTCAGTTTGCATATTTATAATATTTCTTTTTTAAATTCTTCTAAAGAAATAGTACCTGTTAGCTTTGCTTCTTTAATAGCTTCCGTAGCTTCTCGTAAATCTAATTTATTTTCAATCATTTCTATTAGTTTCAAATCTTCTATAGGCACTACTGCGGCTAAGTCTTTACCTCTACGGCTTAAAACTATTCTTTCTTTTCCATAACTACTACGATTTATTATTTCTGAAAAATGCTCCCTAGCAATTGAAGTAGTAATATTAGACATATATACCTATATTGTTAATTATAACTATATTGTACAATTCGTACTAATATCTTGTCAAGTTTATTAATAAGCTTCATATGCGACATTCCTAACCATTTTAAAAGAAATAAAAAATGAGAAGTAGAAAGCGGGGTAAAGCTTATGTTCATATAGCAGCATTATACCATTCTAAAGCGATATTTATTAGCTTTGGGTTTAATTTTTTCAATTAACTGCCCTTCTACAGCCTAAGAAGTTTTTATTACCTATGCCGAAATCAAGAGTTATCGTATGACCTGATTTAGATAAATATTTTCTTTGAATCTCTGATAAATCCTGTTCCTTTTGAAGAATATCCGATAAGAGAAAACAAACCGGTTCACTATTTATAAAGCCAACCCAGTAATTAGTTGTTCCATAAAAATAATGCTGTTTTTTACCGGTAATAAAGTTTAAGATATCCTCTTTATGCTCTTTGCTATTATCCCAAAACTCTTTTATATGCAGTTCCTCAAGCCAGCTAAAAATAATTTCTTTATGAGTTAAATTAGCTTTTTCAAAATGGATATTCATATATATAATCTATAGTATGGATAGATTCAAAAACAATATAATTAGTATATATAAAGAGCAAGGAGAAATTTGGCTTGAAAAGTTACCTGAAATTGTAGCAGAATTAGCTAAAGAATGGAATTTGTCTAACCTTAGACCTATAGATAATTTGTCTTTCAATTATGTTCTATCAGGGTATCAAAATAATAAACCTATTATACTGAAACTAAGTTTTGCTGCTAAAGACTTAGTAAATGAAGCGGAAGCTTTAAAAGCTTTTGCAGGTTTTGGTGCTGCAACTATTTTAGTACAAAAAGATAATGCTTTATTACTTGAGAGAGCAGTACCTGGTATTTCTTTAAAATCCTATTCATTAGATAATAAAATTGCTATAGCTTGCTCTGTTATGAGCAAGCTTCATAGAGCATCTATACCAAAAATTCATCAATTCCCTAATATCAAGGATCAGCTAAAAGCTTTAGATAAAGAATGGGATTTGCCTAAAACTTATTTACAAAAGGCAAGAAAATTGAGAGATGAGCTTCTTCAAAATTCTGAACCTCAAATTTTACTTCATGGTGATTTACATCATGAGAATATACTACAAAATGGCAAGCAATGGTTAGTAATTGACCCTAAAGGAGTAATTGGATATCCTATAAATGAAGTATGGGCATTTATTATGGATATAGAGAAAGATACCGAATTTGTAACAAATTATTTTGATTTTAAATTACAAGAGGTTAGAAGCTGGTATTTTGTCCAGCTTATGCTTGCTATCTGTTGGAATCTTGAGGATGGAATAGAAAATGAGTTATTTTTAAAGCTTGCCGATAAAGTATATAGACTAGGTTAATTATTTTTAATATACTCTTGTGAAATAAAGAGTCAGTATACGAAAATCAACTTGGAAAAGAGTAATCGGTCTGTAAGCCGAGGAGCGGAGCGTATAATAAACGTTCAGCATCTGAGGACTTACAAAGACGACTCAGCCAATTTTGGGGGGGCATCGAGTATACCAATATAAATATCAATTACAGCATTATTTGAATCACTACTTCTTTCGTCATATATTTCAAAGTCAGCTACGTAAGCTCTTTCTCCTTCTAACATTGCTGTATCCATCTTCCATATTTTTTGCCACATATCAATAACGACTTTAGGCATTTGATCAGGAGTGGATGTAAATTTTGCATAAGTTTGCATTGGAATAGTAAGAGTTGAAAACTCTTTATCTATATTCTCAAAAGAAGTAACTTCTACTCCAAGAAAATAAGTATATTCCCCGGTAGCATCACTCTCATAATTTGTATAAACTGCAAAAACTTTTTCTGGAGTTTTTCTATTTAGGATTTTGTCTTGTAATTTGTCTGCAAAAAATCGGTGCATTGTTGCTTCTATTTTTGCAGTATCAGCGTTCATTTCTGCTGTGTTTGAGGTACGAGCTGTAATACCAACTAATTTAATTTCTGATAATTGTATAATTACTTTATTCATTTTATAGCCCCTTAATTAACTTAGTGGATGTTAAGCGTGAAGATGTTTGGCGTGTTTGGAAAAATATTAATAACTAGCTAAGTTTACCTTGTAGAAAGCTCTGTGAATTTAGCTGTATTTATAAATTTATCGAAAATTTTTGATTGGTGGAGCCAGAGGGAATCGAACCCTCGACCTCTTGAATGCCATTCAAGCACTCTACCAACTGAGCTATGACCCCGATATAGTCAATTGATTTGGACTCGCTTACATCGTTACTCGTCGCTCTCCTATTAGTTATAGGCTTCACTTCTCGTTTTTTGTATGCAAATCCCACTGAATTGACTATAACAAATTAATTTCCTTATACTATAATAATCAAATTAAATCTATAAGATTTTTTGTAAAATTCTTTAAGCATTGCTAACTAAGTATAGATTAATTAGAAATTAACGTCTGAGTTACGGAAAAATTAAAAATTTTGACGAAGCAATCCAGTAAGAAAATGTTAAAGTTAGCACTTTTTATTATTTTTCTGGATTGCCACAGTCACTTCGTGGCTTCTCAATGACGAATCTATATTTAGTTAGCAATACCAATCATTTATTTTGTTAACAGTGTCATAGCATCTCTAGAAGAAATTATATTATCTACTAATCCAAATTTTTTTGCTTCTTCCGGTGACATGAAATTATCGCGTTCCATACTTTTTTCTACATATTTTATATCTTGACCGGTATGCTTACTATATAACCCGTTAATTAACCTTTTGATTTTCATAGTTTCTTGAGCATGAATTTCTATATCAGTAGCCTGTCCTTGGTAACCTCCTGACGGTTGATGGATCATAATACGGCTATTAGGTAAACTATAACGCATTCCTTTTTCACCTCCGCAAAGTAAAAATGCCCCCATAGAACAAGCTTGACCTATACATAATGTAGCCACTTTAGGCTTTATATATTGCATTGTATCATAAATTGCAAGACCTGCGGTTACAACTCCTCCAGGGGAATTTATATACATATATATATCTTTTTCGGGACTTTCTGCTTCAAGAAACAATAACTGTGCAACGATTAAGTTTGCCATGTGGTCTTCAACAGTACTACATACAAAGATTATACGCTCTTTTAACAATCTTGAATATATATCATAAGCACGCTCACCGCGTGATGTTTGTTCGATTACTATCGGTACGTACGACATTAATATTTTCTCCTGAAATTTGATTAATTAAGATGTCATACCGTGGTTTGACCACGGTATCTAAAAAACAATAAAAAATACTAAAATTATTAGTATTTTTAACTGGATCCCGCGATCAAGTCGCGGGATGACAATCAGAAGGTCGACCCACGCAAGTAAGCCTGTAATAAAACTTCTACTTCTTATCTTCTAAAGCATTCGCAAGTATATCTCCCATATTGGTAGTATTCTCACTAGACCCGTATTCTTTGAGAGCTTTTTGACGTTCTGCTATTTTATGAGCTTTTACCGATAATAAAATTCTACCGGTTGATTTCTCAATAGAAGC
This sequence comes from Rickettsia endosymbiont of Omalisus fontisbellaquei, assembly GCA_020404465.1. GTDB lineage: Bacteria > Pseudomonadota > Alphaproteobacteria > Rickettsiales > Rickettsiaceae > Rickettsia. Next base: position 29,874 of record DYDV01000079.1, on the reverse strand, counting down.
AACTTTAGCTTCTATTTCTTCGTCTACTTTAAACATTTCAGGTTTCTGTTCGTCTTTTTCATCCGATAGTTCAGTTCTTTTAATAAAACCTGCTACTTTATTGTTTAATAGTACTTCGAGTCCATCATCTTTAACTTCTGTTATAAGGGCTTTAACTATTGTGCCTTTTTTATATTCGTCACTGATTTCTTGATATGGATTCGGTGATAATTGTTTTATACCTAAACTGACTTGTTCTTTTTCAATATTAATGGCTAAAACTTTGCATTCTATTTCGTCACCTTTTTTATACGATTTTAGAAGTTCTGTTCCCTTATCCTCCCAGCTAATATCACCTTCATGAATCATACCGTCCATATTATTACCGAGTGCAACAAAAATACCGAAATCCGTAATATTTCTAATTGGTGCTTTAATTATAGTACCGACAGGATTATTTTCAGCGAACTTTATCAAAGGATTTTCTTGGCATTGTTTAATACTTAAAGAAACACGATGCTTTTCAGTATCAACCTCTAAAACTACGAATTCTATTTCTTGACCGATAGTTAGCGTTTTTCTAGGATTCTGATTAGATTTTAACCAACTGATTTCACTTGAATGAACAAGTCCCTCAAGTCCGTCTTTTAATTCTATAAATACGCCGTAATCAGCAAAATTTGTAACTTTCCCGATCATTTTTTTACCGACGGGGAATTCTTCTTTAATTTTTTCCCATGGGTTAGAATCAAGTTGTTTTATACCAAGTGATATTCTTTTGGTTTTTTCATCAAACTTAATAACCATTACTTTAACCTTTTGGTTAAATTCTAGCACTTCTGAAGGATGGTTAACTCTACCCCAAGAAATATCGGTTAAATGTAATAAACCATCAACGCTTCCAAGATCGATAAACGCACCGTAATCAGTAATATTTTTTACTGTTCCTTCTAACACCATTCCTTCTTTAATTTTGGATAGCATCTCGTCTCTAGCTTCGGAACGTGATTCTTCTAAGATAGCTCTTCTAGAAACTACTATATTACCAAGCTTTTTATCCATGCTTAAAATTTTAAACGGTTGCTTGATATTCATTATAGAAGTAGGATCTTTAATAGGTCTGACATCAACTTGACTTCCAGGTAAGAATGCTACTACGCCTGATAAATCTACGGTAAAGCCTCCTTTTACACGACCGAAAATCGTACCGTCGACAAATTCGCCCTTGGAACACATGATCTCCAGTTGTCCCCATAATTCTTCTTTAATTGCTTTTTCACGGCTCAATATCGTTCTACCGTTACGTCCCTCAATTTTCTCGATGAAAACTTCAACTACGTCCCCAACTTCAGGTAAAGATAAAAATTCAGACTTAGGTATTCTACCTTCGTTTTTTAATCCAACGTCAACAATAATCATATCGTTTTTTATTTCGATTACTTGACCTTTAACTACCGTTTTTTCTTTTATATGGCTTGTATCAACGGTTTCAAGCATTTTAGAAAAATCTTCTTCAAATTCGTGATTAATTGCTGCAAGTTGTGGAACAAATCGTTGTTTTAGTTTTATTGACATATTTTTCTCGTAATATTAGCTAAAGTGCTTAGGCTAATAAGGTTTTTTAAAGGGTTAATAAAATTGGATGCCATTGCATGGTTAAAAAAAAGCGTTCTTGTCATTCCCGCGGAGGCGGGAATCAAGTGTAAAGCGAGATAAATCGAGCTTTTAGTTCTAAAAATTCAAAATATTTGTACTTTTTTATTACTGGATTCCCGCCTACGCGGGAATGACATACTAGCCATGCAACAACGCCATAAAATCGAATAAAATAACCTAGCACTTATTTCAAGTTATTTTATTCTTTAATGTAATTTATTACTTCTTCTACGACTTCCATAGCCGAAAGCTCTGAAGTATCGATAATTAAAGCATCTGAAGCCGGTAATAACGGTGCAACTTTTCGCTCTTTATCTCTTTTATCTCGCAAAATTATTTGCTGTAAAATCTCATCGAGTATACATGCTTTTCCTTTTGCTTGCAACTGCTTATATCGTCTTTCAGCCCTAACATAAGGATTTGCAGTTATAAAAATCTTCAAATCGGCATCAGGTGCAACAACAGTACCTATATCCCTACCCTCCATAATAATTCTTGGCGTTGTTTTTACTAGATTAATCAGATATTTATTTAGATTATTTCTAACCTCACCTATTATAGCAATTTGCGATGCTATATCTCCAATATTCTCGTTCTCTAAGTCAAGATTATTATCGAGTTTTAATTCTTTAGATAAAGCAATGACTGCATCTATATTTGTGACATTTATTTTTTGACTAATACAGTCAAAAGCAAGCTGCCTATAAACAATACTTGACTGAAAATATTTAAGAGAAAATTTCTCAGCCAGTATTAAACCGATAGTCCCTTTACCTGAAGCAGCAGGACCATCAAGAGAAATAGTAAAATTTTGAGAAACATCAAAGGCTTTAGTTTTTAAATCCACCATAAAATTATAGATTAAATAATAAAATATTATAAATAGTGTAAATAAAGCTTGAAATCTAGTACATTATGCAATAAATATAGAATTTAAAATTATTAGAGCCTATCAGTAAATAAATTTTAACCGATAATTTAATTCTTTTTTGCTGCAAATTATAAGATTTTTTTGAAATATGAATAACTATTCCTACAAAAATCTTATAAATTTTTGCTAAAAAAGCTCTTTAATTACTAATTAAAATTTATTTACTGATAGGCTCTAAGGGTGATTAGCTCAGTTGGTTAGAGCATTACGTTGACATCGTAAAGGTCGGTGGTTCGAGTCCACTATCACCCACCATTCTTTATTTTCATGTTATTCTGCACCATCACTCAGAACCTTTGATGTCTCTTGATGTCCTCCTAATAAGCTAGTGTCCTTATTCTCTTTCTCTAGTAAAAAAGTAGTATCCCAACTATTAGAATTATCTTGAGAGTGCTTAGAATTTTCATTATATCGCTTATAAATATAACCTATTAAAGTTATTAATGCAGCCCCTCCTATAATGAACCCTACAAAATCTAAGAGTAATGAATTATTATCTGAAGTATCATCACCTATAGCGGGATTAGAAGGATTTAGAGTATCGCCTTGAGCGTTATGAAGCAAGCTTGGCTCATTAGCTCTATATGCTACATCTTCTGTCTCTGTTGGTTTATTACCAGAGTAATCTTCTAATAAATATTTTAAGTTTTCAGCCTTACCTTCATTTACTAACATTTTCCAGTTTTTTTCTAACTCATCCCAATTGCTACCTTCTTTTATTACTGTATCAGCTTCTTCTATTGGTGGCTTAATAAGATTAAGCTCTTTTAATAATTTATATAAGTTTTTAGCTTCCTGCTGCATTTTTGTTAACTTCCAGCTATTTTCAGGCTTACTGCAATTCGGTCTGACAAAATCGTTATCGTATTGTGGTATTTCTATTATATTTCTATCTTCTTGTTGAGCTTCTAACAACGCTGCAATTATTTCAAGGTCTGCAACGCTAATTATTGGAGAATAAGAGGAAAAATCTAGTTTGCCTAGAGTTGGTTCTTCTTTTAAAATATCATCCTTAGTTTTTGTGTACATTTTATTAGGATTTAAAAGCTTATAATTTAATGCTTCATTATTGTTTATTTGTTCAACGAGCTTATAAATTTGAGGATTTTTTTCAACTATTATAGAAAAATCTAATAGATTATTAAGCTGTCTAGCTTCGTCAATTAAAATTGCTTTTTCTTGAGGAGTTAAGTCATTTAAATTAATTTTAGGGTTAGATTTTAAATAATTTATAACTGCATCAATTTGTTCAGAAGATAGCTTTTTATTAATAGGATGTTTGTACGCCCCTAAAAGCTTATTAATTTGTAATGCAAGATTCACTGCTACTACATTATTGTATTTTACAAGCTTCCAATCTATAGGAAAAGCGGGAAACTTCACTCTACCAACTGCTGGGGTATTGTAATTAAAAAGCTTAACAGAGTTTAATATTTGATTGTTATCTACAACTTTATTAAGAACTGCCGCTAGAGTACCAGGGTAAAAAACCTTATCTAAATAAGAAATATCAATCGGTTTTCGATCTTCAAAATAATTTGTTTTTTTGTCTATATAATCTTCATATTCTCTAGAGTTTTGTATATGAGTATTTTTTATATTTTTAGTCATGAAATTCCTGTATTATTTGAGCTTATATACTATTAAATAGCTGAACTCATAGGCTATTGTCTAGAGAAAAATTTAATTTTAAATTTAATTAATATTTGTTAATTCAATTGAAATATAAGGATTTAAAATGTAGGTTATTTTTGCTAAAAAATACCTCAAAATAACAAATTAACTAGAACTTAGACTTAATTCTGACTGATGAATGAAATTACTTGTTAATTCTGTATTATTTAATTCTTCTACAAAATCTAAAATATCTCTTGGATGGTTTCGTTACTTCCCTCCATAATAGTTATTTGCTTTTTTAAATCTTGCTCACGTTTTTCTTTAGAAAGTTCTGGTCCTTGAATTAATATCACAGTTCTTTTAGTCATTTTTATTACTCAAAAAATTAATCGAAAGTAATGTAGTACAAAATTAATTTTCTGTTAATTCTTAATAAAAACTAATTCACTATCGGACGAGTACTCGGTACTAAATTCATACCCTAAATATGAGAAATCTTTAAGTAGCTTAGGTGAATCAATTAGATTATTGGCGATAACATTAACCATGTTTCCACGGGCCTTTTTAGCATTTATGCCGATTGTTGATAATTTACCGTTTCTATTTTCTTTAAAATGAACGTTAACTAATTGATATTTGAGGTTATTTGGATTTATTACAGCTGAATATTCTTGTGATGCTAAATTTAGTAAATATTTATTTTCATGCTTAGCAAGAATTTTATTAATATAATCCGTGATTTCATCTTGCCAAAAGCTTGTTAAATTTAGTTCATTTAGCTTTGTTGCCATTTCTAATCTATACGGCTTAATAGCATCTAGCGGTTTTAGAACTCCGTAAAGCCCTGATATAATAAGCAGATGTGATTGTAGGAAATTTAGTTCATGATTAGTTAGTTTTTCTATATGTATATTATTAAAAACATCTCCTGCATAAGCAAAAATAGCTGCTTTACTCTCTTGATCATCAAAATTTTTAAATCTATCCTTATTTATATGTGCAAGCTTTGCACTTATATTCATTATTTCCGATAATTGATTCTCAGAATAGCCTTGGAGTATAGAAAGTAACTGATTTGTTAGTTTAGGGAAGACAAGAGAAGTTAGCTCTAACTCATGAGCTAACTTCTCAAAATTAAGAGTTTTAGCAGAAGAAATAATAACAAGCATTTCTATCTAGCCGGAGTACTCGGAAGAGATGAAGTAGTGTTAGCAATATTTCTGTTAGTATTATCGATTGTTTTCATAATCGCATAGCTTGGATCACCGTCAAGTTCTACTACTTCTTTTGATTTCGTGGTTTTACCGGCACAGCCAATTAAAGCTACAGAAGCAAATAAAATTATTAAATATCTTATCATAAATACCCTATTTTAATTTTATACTTAAGATAGTTGCCTATTATTATAATGTCAAGTAAGAGAAAAATTTTATTACTGGCATTGCCTAAAAACGGTTGATCTAAAGTTTTGATGTCATTCCTAGCTCAGCATTGTTGCGTGGATATAAAAAAGCACTCGGTGTCATACCGTGGCTTGACCATGGTATCCAGAAAATAATAAAAAATACTAATAATATTAGTATTTTTACTGGATCCCGTGAATAAATCACGGGACGACAGCGGTGAAATTGATCCACGCAACAATGTCTTCCCGCGAAAGCGGGAATCCAGTACTTTAAAGCTTTTTAAAAGCTCGATTTATCTCGCTTTACCCTGGATTCCCGCTTTCGCGGGAATGACACCGGAAGACCAAACTACAACATAAAACAACTTTTTCTAGGCAATGCCTTATTACTGGTATTACCTAAAAATAGTTGATTTACAGGGTAGTTTAACACTTTTATGTCATTCCTTAAATAAATTTTTAGGCATTCGATAGTAAATCGTATTATAGAATTTATTACTTTCAGGGAATTTGCGATTGCGTATGGAGAAATTACCGAAATTTCTGATTTCGATACGTTCTTGTTCTTTAAGAGACTGACTTAAATAATCTAAAATTAAATTTACTGAATCTTTAACATCTTCTTTAGAAAGATAATTCAGCTCATTATGTATTTTATCTATTAAATAATTCTTAGTAACCATTATTAAAAAATCGCTTTGATTCCGTTAAAACTATTTTTAAAAAAACTAGGTGTTATACTATCAAAATCTTCAAGTATTATGTCCATTAATTTTGGTTTTGGTTTTAATTGATAATCTTTTACAGTTAGATTAACATTAACTTTCTTAACTTCCTGTAGCCATTTTAATGCTGTATCTTCCGAGCCTATAGCATCGACAAGCTTTAACTTTAAAGCCTGACGACCTGAATATAGTCGTCCGTCTGCAAGCTTTTTTACTTCTTCTATAGGAAGATTACGCCTCTCTGAAACAAGCTCAAGGAAAAAATTATAAGTATCTTCTATATTTTCCATAATAGCTACTCGTACTTCTTCGGTCAGTTTTTCGGTAGGATTTGGAACAGCTTTTAATTCACCTGATTTAAAATTGTTAAACTTAATTCCTAATTTTTGAGCAAGTTCTGTTACCTCAGCTGTTTGTAATATTACACCAATTGAACCCGTAATAGTTCCGTTATGGCTAACAATATAATCACCCCCGAGAGAAATTAAATAACCGCCGCTTGCAGCCATTGTTCCCATAACTATTACTACGGGCTTTTTCTCGGATATTTTACGTAGAATATTATAAATTTTTTCAGAGCCGACTACTGTACCGCCAGGAGAATTTACATTAACTATTAATGCTTTAATATGAGAATCATCGATTATTTTTTTAAGCTTCTTGTCACGCTTTTCATCCTCAAGAATTATTTCATCTATTAATACTGAAGCTATATAATCCTCATTACTATTAATAGGTAAAACATCTTTTGGAGCAAAGTTTTTACCGACTAGTAATAATACAATAGCAATTAAAATAATAGCCGCAAACTTCCAAATTAATAGACGAGATTTTATTTGTCTTCTTTCAATTAAATAATCAGGCGTCATACTCGTGATACTTTATGTTTTTATAGTTATCCAAGACCTTGTAAATTCGATGTCATTCCCACGTGGATCGGTAAATGCTCTTTATGTCATTATTGTTGTGTGGATATAAAAAAGCACTCGGTGTCATACCGTGGCTTGACCACGGTATCTAGTTAAAAATACTAATTTAGTATTTTTTATTGTTTTTATGGACCCCGTGGTCAAGCCACGGGGTGACACAGTGACTTTACCGGTCCACACGGGCAATGGCCTGCTCGCAATGACGATACGACTACAAACCGTTTTTAGGACGTTCAGGACTCTTCATCATCTCAAAAAACTCACTGTTGGTTTTAGTATTTTCAAGTTTTTTGAGTAAAAATTCTATTGCTTCACTGCTACCCATTGGATCGATAATACGACGAAGAACCCACATTTTATTTAATATTATTTTATCAACTAATAGCTCTTCTTTTCTAGTTCCTGATCTGGTTATATCAATTGCCGGATAAATACGCTTATCAGCAATTTTACGATCTAAGACTATTTCAGAGTTACCTGTACCTTTGAATTCTTCAAAAATTACTTCATCCATACGGGAGCCGGTCTCAATTAAAGCCGTACCAATTATAGTAAGCGAGCCGCCGTTTTCAATATTTCTTGCCGCTCCAAAGAATCTTTTCGGTCTTTGTAGTGCATTAGCATCAACACCGCCTGTTAATACTTTTCCTGATGACGGCACTACGGTATTATAAGCACGAGCTAAACGTGTTATCGCATCTACTAAAATTACTACGTCTTTTTTATGTTCTACTAAACGCTTTGCTTTTTCAATAACCATTTCCGCAAGCTGTACGTGTCTACTTGCAGGTTCATCGAAAGTAGAGCTAACAACCTCACCACGTACGGAACGTTGCATATCGGTTACTTCTTCAGGTCTTTCGTCTATTAGCAGCACTATTAAAAATACTTCCGGATTATTAGTAGTAATAGCATGTGCAATATTTTGTAATAATACGGTTTTACCTGTACGAGGCGGTGCTACTATTAATGCACGCTGTCCTTTACCCATAGGAGCTACTAGTTCAATAACACGTGTACTGAAATCTTTACTATTATCTTCAAGCTCTAATCCTAGTTTCTCATCAGGATATAATGGAGTTAAATTATCAAAATGAACACGATGATAAGCTTTGGATGGGTCTTCAAAATTTACTTTATTTACTTTTAGTAAAGCAAAATAACGCTCTCCGGCTTTTGGGGCTCTGATCTGACCTTCTACCGTATCACCGGTACGCAGACCAAAGCGACGAATCTGACTAGGAGAAATATAAATATCATCAGGACCTGCTAAATAATTTACTTCCGGCGAACGTAAAAAACCAAATCCGTCAGGTAATACCTCAAGTACTCCCTCACCAACTATTAAACCTCCCTGCTCTACGGATTTTTTTAAAATTGCAAAAACTAATTCTTGTTTAAGTAATGAATTAATATTTTCAATTTTTAATTCCTCTGCTTGAGCTTGTAGTTCTTCAGGTAATTTACGTTTTAATTGTTTTAAATTAATAATACTACCGTTTTCTGCAAGATTATTATGATTGTTATTGGATTCGGAATTGTTAAGTTCTTCTGTGGATTCTTTATTAGTTGTGTTCATTATTTTATTATTAATAGATTATATTGAAAGAGTTGAGTTAGCAAAACTTTAATTACCTTAATTAAAGGAAGTAATATACTTATTTAAATCAGGAATCAAATTAGATTTTTAGAAAATTTTATTTATTCTTGCGGTTTGAAGAATTATTTATTTTGTTAGCTTTAAAAGCTGTTTATGTATGTAAGAGCATATTAACAATGTAACAGCCTGTTGTCAACCTAAATCGTCATTGCAAACAGGTAATCGGTAAATCGTCATTGCGAGGAAAGGCGAAGCCTTGACGCGGCAATCTCAGGAATTTTGTGCTGCTTCATGAGATTGCCGCACTCCTTATAGTCGCTCGCAATGACGGATAACCAATCCACGTAACTCTATAAATTCTTCGACCTTAATAATAATACATTTGTATTAAGTAACGGAGTGAATACGTTTTTAACTTCGTTTAATAACGCTTCATTGCTTATTTCTTGATTTAATTCACTGCGTACTGCATCAAATATTTCTCTTAAACTTTTCTCTTCTGCCATATATTTAAAGATATATTTAGTACTTCTAAATATTGACATTGAGATATTAACATTATTTAACACTCCATTATTAATAGTAAAATTAATAGCACTATTTACTGCTGAATGGTTAGACTCCAAATGTTCATAAATTTGTTTAGCAAAATTGGCAATATTATGGAAGTACGGTATATTATCAAGATCATTAAACGATGCTACACTATCTTTTTGATTTGATACGTAAAATGAATGTTTAATTATATTACCGGTGAGTATCTCGCAAATTGATTCTTGAGTTACTTTATCCATCTTCTTAATTTTTTGTAGAAGCGAGAAATCTTTTATATAATTTTCGGGTCTGAGTAAAATTTTTTCTAAAGGATCAAGATAATCAACAAAATGTAAGTCTGCTTTTTCTACAAATTCATGTAATTCAGGAATGGAGTAAGCTCTATCTTGCTTATGCAAGAACATATCGTAAACCCCGACATCACCGAAATTTTGATAATCTGAAAATAACTCCCAACCTCTTTTATACCAGTTAGTAGCAGGTAAGTTATCTAGAATTAACTTCCCGTTCATTACTTCTTCGACACGGTTTTTAGTATCTTTATTTATCATTTTCATTAAATCTTGAATTTGATAAACACCGGTACGTCCATATTTAGCATATACCATTAAACCCATACCACCGGTTGGCTTTAAAGAATCTTTTAGATTTTTTAAACCTTCATCGGGATTTGCTAAATGATGAAGTACTCCGGTACAATTTATATAATCAAATTTTCCAAGTTTTAGATTAGGTATATTTAATATAGAATCATTAATCCATTTAATATTTTTAAGACCTCGTACTTCAGCACGTTTTTGTGCTACTTCCATGCTAGGCTTACTGAAATCTAGATATATTATTTCGGCATTTTTATCTTTTAATTGTTCAGCAAGATAAATAGTTGAATCACCCGTGCCACCGCCGGCTATTAAGCATCTAAACCCGTTATTGAAATTTTCTTTTCCTTTATATAGAAAATGGTTTAATTCTCCTAGGAATTCACCGCAAATAGCAAGCAAACGTTCTTTTTCTTGATTTGGGTCTCTGAAAGGATAAGGATAATCTTGATAATGCTCTTGTACTTCCTCTAAGTCTTTAGAAATTTTTGTTTTCTTTGAATCGCTCATAAATTATTATTTTTAAGTTATTATTATATCTTTTATAATTAACTGAATAGTATAATTATCTTGCCAATTATTTGTTTTTAACGTTCCTATTGCTGAAATATTTTTTGCCTTAGGACTTAATAGAACCTCTTCAAATGAAGTACCTACCGAATTAAATGCAATGGCAGGTATAGCTTTATTGCCAAACGCTTGCTTATTTGGAGCAAGTAAACATCTAATATGTTTACTTCCAACAATATCTGCTTTTAATACAAATAAGTTATCGAATTTAAATATAGGCTCATGATTACCTTGACCAAAAGGTTCTAAAATACCTAATTCATCCATTAAAGGAAAATTAATGCTACTTGCCGTTAAATTAAGCTCATATTCTGCTTGCTTATAATTTTCTAGTTTATTTGTTTTAATTTTAAAAGCATTATTTAAAAAATTCTGTAATTCTTGTAATTTTTCAGCAGTTACGGTAAACCCTGCTGCCATAGCATGCCCACCACCGGATATTAGTAGATCCTTGCTTTTAGCATTAATAATCTCAGCTCCAAAATCAATACCTACAATAGAACGGCATGAAGCTTTGCCGATTCCGTCATTCAAAGCTATAACCGCTACCGGCTTATCAAATTTTTCTTTGAGTCTTCCTGCAACGATTCCTATAACTCCGGGATGCCATCCTTCTTTTACAATAAATAATAAACTACTATTTTCTTGTGTCAAAGCAATTTCCATCGCTTCTTCTATCATTAATAGCTCGATTACTTTACGCTCATTATTATGCTTTTCAAGCTCCAGTGCTAATTTATTTGCTTCACTAATGCAGCTAGTAGACAATAGATTAGCACCTAAACTTGACTTCCCTACTCTACCGCCTGCATTGATACGTGGACCCAAAACAAAACCTAAATGATAACATTTCGGTATTTCATTAAGCCCTGCCATATCGTATAATGTTTTAATCCCTATATTTTGTCTTTGTTGCATTACCTTTAAACCGCTCGCTACAAATGCACGATTTAAGCCTGTTAATTTCATCATATCGCAAACAGTACCAAGAGCTACCAAATCTAGATATTTCATTAAATTAGGCTGAGGAATTTTTGTAAAATAATTCTGCTTCTTTAAGTTCGATAATATGGCAGTTGCAAATAAGAAAGCAACTCCTACGGCTGCCAAATGTTTATATTCACTTTTTTCATCAATACGATTTGGATTCACTATAGCTACTGCATCCGGTAATATATCTGCAGCTATATGATGATCGATAACTATAACATCAAGACTAACGTCTTTTGCGTATTTTAGAGCTTCATGTGCCATAGCACCACAGTCAACTGTAATTAATAATTCAACGAAGCTATCTTTAATTTTTTGCATAGCAAAAGGAGTCGGACCGTATCCTTCAGCTATACGGTCGGGAACATAAATATCACATATTATGTTTAAGTCCCTGAAAACATTTTTAAGTAAAGCGGCTGAAGTAGCCCCGTCTACATCATAATCGGCAAAAATACATATTTTTTGGTTATTTAAAATAGCTTTAACAGTTCTATCTACTGCTTTATCCATATCAAGTAAATGAAAAGGATCAGGTAGTAAATTTTTGATTTTCGGTACTAAAAAATTTTCTACTTCTTCTAAATTATTTACTCTTAATGATACTATTCTAGCAAGTAAATCACTAATTTTAAAACTTCGACATAATTCTGTAACTATATCCTCGTTAATTAGTTTTTGTTGCCATATTTTACCGTTTATAGATACTTGTGGTTTCATTTTACATTGTCATACCGCGACTTGATCGCGGTATCTTTTGAATTATTTTTTGGATACCGCGATCAAGTCGCGGTATGACACCGAGCTAAATTTATATCTCTGAAAGTTTTTTAGCCTCATCATCTGCAATTAAAGCTTCAACAAATTCATCTAATTGTCCGTTCTTAACTACTTCCTCTATCTTATAAAGTGTTAGGTTTATTCGGTGATCTGATACTCGTCCTTGCGGGAAATTATAAGTACGAATACGCTCGGAACGATCTCCCGAACCTACCTGCCCTCGTCTACTATCGGCTCTTTCTTGATCCTTTTTACGACGTTCTTCTTCATAAACTCTAGCCCGCAAAATCTTTAATGCTTTAGCTTTATTTTTATGCTGTGATTTTTCATCTTGCAGAGCTACTACAATACCGGTAGGTATATGAGTTATCCGGACGGCAGAGTCGGTAGTGTTCACGTGCTGCCCACCTGCTCCGGAAGCTCTATAAGTATCGATTCTTAAGTCTTTATCTTCAATCTTAATATCAACCTCCTCAGCCTCAGGAAGTACTGCAACAGTCGCCGCAGAAGTATGAATACGTCCGTTCGATTCAGTTTCAGGTATTCGTTGCACTCTATGAACGCCTGACTCAAATTTGAGCTTAGAGAATACATCTTTGCCTTTTATTGACGCCGATGCTTCTTTATAACCGCCTATACCTGTATCGGAAATCGCTAATATCTCGAAACGCCATCCTTTTAACTCAGCATATCGCTGATACATATTGAAAAGTACAGCAGCAAAAAGTGCGGCTTCTTCACCGCCGCTTCCTGCTCTAACTTCAATAATAGCACTTTTACTATCCGCATCATCTTTCGGTAATAAAGCAATTTTTACGGCTCGCTCAAGTTTCGGTAGTGAATTTTCAAGAGTATGTATTTCGTCTTCAATCATTTCTAAAGTGGCATTATCAAGCCCTACTTCTAGCTTAAAATTATTTGCTTCTTCAAGTTCGGATTTAGCTTTATTATATTCTTTAATTTTTGCTACAACCACTTCAAGTTCTGCATATTCTTTAGATGCTTTAACGAACTCGTCTCCCATAACGCCGGAAGATAGTCTTTTGCTTAGATCTTCATATTTATCTAAAATTTTTGTTAAATTATCTGAAAAACTCATGTTATTTTTGATTTGATTAGGGGATAAGATATAATATTATTGTGCCTTTCTGTAAAATAAAGAGTTGGTAGACGAAGATCAACTTCAAAAAGAGTAAGGAGTTTATAAGTCAAGAAGCGGAGCGTATATATAATACGTGAGCATTCTTGAACTTATAAAACGACGTAGCCAATTTTTGAAGTTCATCGAGTATACAACAACATCAAAGCGGGACTCTCTATAAATTTCTTAAATGCTGCTAAAAATTCAGCACCGACAGCTCCGTCCACTACTCGGTGATCGGCAGAAAGAGTTACGTCCATAATTGTTGCTATAGCTATTTGATCATTCTTGATTATAGTGCGTTTTGAGCTGCTACCGACGCCCATTATACAACTTTGCGGCGGGTTAATTATAGCATTGAAATTCTTAATTCCATACATACCGAGGTTAGAAATGGTAAACCCTCCGCCTTGAAACTCTTCAGGGGTTAATTTATTATCTTTTGCTTTCTTTATTAATTCTTTCATCTCACGGGATAGCTCTATAATATTTTTTTGATTAGCATTTTTAACTATCGGCGTAACAAGCCCATTTTCAATTGCTACCGCTACTGAAATGTCAACATTATTGTAATATCTAATCGCATCTTCCCCCCAACTAGCATTAGCACTTGGCACTTCTTGCAGAGCCTTGGCTACTGCTAAAATAATAAAATCGTTAACTGATATTCTTGATGATTTATCTTCTGCAAAAGATTTATTGATATCTTCTCTCATATCTAACAATTTATCAACATTACATTCTATAGATAAATAAAAATGTGGAACTGTTTGTTTAGATTCAAGCAGACGCTTGGCTATAATCTTGCGGATGTTATTATTCAGTACTAAACGATATTCTTCAGGATTTCTACTAACTATTTTATTATGAACAGTGCTAGGAGTATATGATAAGATATCTTGTTTGACTATTCTACCGTGCGGTCCGCTACCTTTTACGCTCTCAAGCTTAATATTCCCTATTTTTGCAAGTCTTTTCGCAAGAGGTGAGGCGAATATTTTACTTTTATCATGATTTGTAACTGGTAACTGCTGTTCTATATTAGAGTGTTGTACAGCTATATTCTCGGAGGATTTTGGAAGGTTAGCATCTGCTTTTGGTGATAGTGATACACTACTATTTTTTGCAATGAACGCATCAATATTGGCTATGTCTTCTCCCTCTTCGCTTAACACGGCAATTAAAGAGTTAACAGGTACATTTTGGCTATTTTGCGGGATAACTATTTTGGCAAGTATCCCCTCGTCTACTGCCTCTACTTCCATCGTTGCTTTATCGGTTTCAATTTCGGCAATTACTTCCCCAGGATTAACTTTATCCCCTTCTTTTTTTAACCACCTAGCTAGATTTCCTTCAGTCATAGTTGGAGATAAAGCAGGCATTAAAATTTTAATCGGCATAATATATTTAGATTTGTTATTTTATTGGTTGTTATTTAACGGTAATTTATGTCATTCCTGCGAAAGCAGGAATCCAGTATAAAGCGAGATAAGTCGAGCTTTTAATTTCAAAAATTTGCTGTATTTATAATTTTTTTTTGGATTCCCGCCTACGCGGGAATGACATAAACGAGCCATGCAACAACGCCCTTCGCTCCTCGCAATGACGATTTAAGCAGCTATTGCACCTTAATATCAGGGCTAACTATCATTATCATCTGCTTACCTTCCATTTTAGCATGCTGATCGATTTTAACGAGTCCTTCTAACGCTACTTCTATACGTTTAAATAATTCTTGCCCGACTTCTTTATGAAGAATCTCTCTACCTTTAAACCATAAAGAAATTTTTACTTTATCGCCGTCTTTTAAAAATTCTTTTATTTTTCTTAGTTTAGTTTCAAAATCACCTATACTAATATTAGGTTTAAATTTCATTTCTTTAAGTACGACGATTTTTTGCTTTTTGCGTGCCTCATGCAAACGCTTTTTGCTTTCATACTTAAACTTACCGAAATCTAAGATTTTACATACAGGAGGTTCGGCATTCGGTGATATTTCGACTAAATCAAGACCGGCTTTGTCAGCCATGTCAAGTGCTTCTCTAATATTTACGACGCCGTGCATTTCACCGTTTTCGCCTACTAGACGAACTTCTCTAGCTCTGATTTCTCTATTAGCCTTAGGAAAATTATTTTTAGAAATAAAATTTCTCCGTATTATGTTTATAAATAAATATATATTGCATTTAACTTATTTTATTTAAAATTACAAGTAAATAAAATATTTTATCTTTAATTTTATTTAGAAAGTTTTAAAAAAAAATTGAAACTACGAGGCAAATTCCAAATATTAATAAACAGATTCGTGTTAATTTAGCGATTCTTTCCTGCGTTTTCAAGTTTTTTAGATCTATAGCATGTTTATGAGCTTGTTCTTTTTGTGCCATATTCATTAATTCTTGTAAAGTACCGGGATAAATATTCTCATACTCACTGATTAAATCAATTGGCGGTAATATATGTTCAAATTTTTTACGGTAAAAATTATTATCAGACTCGTTTACACTAAAAGTCTTAGCATAACCTTTATTTAATCTATTATTTTTGTTAAAAAAACGTTTAGTCTCTTTCATATTCCTTTTTTATTTTTTGAAATGTATACAATATATTACTTTCAACTATTTTAAAATAATCAATTAATTGCGTTTCTTTTTTTTGCTGTTGTTTGGAGCTTTTCATATTTATTATATTCTTTAGCTCTGCATATACTAGTTTTATAAAATTTTGTTTCATTGATTATACTAAATTTATAAAATCTTTTTTTGGTATCAGCGGTTCGCCCCTAAAATTTATAGCATTATTAAATTTATTGCAACAGGTTATAAAATTTTTATCACATCCGGCAGTAATTTTTACTTCCTCGGCATCTTTAGCATAATCTGGTATAATATCCTCTAATATAATCAAATCGCCGAAATTACTTAGAACTTTACTGCTAAAACGATTGTCACCGAATATAATTTGACCGCCGTTATAATAGCCGTTTTCTTTATCTAAATCTAGTATTCTTAAACTTTCTTTGAGTATTTCTTTAACCTTATATATCCCGCTATATAAATTTTTATCTATTTTACATTTACTATCTCCGAAAGCCACTCTACAGGTTTTACTATATCGATTAATTACGGTTTGATTATATTTTACCGTTTCAGGTTTTAAATGTATTTTAAAACTTAAGTCATATTTTGTATATAAAGTGCAATAATATGTGATAAAATGCTCAAAAACACCTTCACTATATATTATTAGTTTAACAATAGCATTATTTAAATCTATCGCCGTCGTAATGCCTTTCTCCTCAAAAATACCTTCAATAATTATATGATTTTGTGCAGAATCGTTAAATTTCGCTTCTTTTAAATCTAAACCTGAATTCGGTAAAAAAACTATATCTTCATTTTTTATAATATGATCGCTATTTGTTAAATTTAATTCCTCACCACTTGCTAGCTTAATTTGGAAACAATAAACAAAATTCGTGAGCTTTGTAATTACTTCTTCAATGGTAATACTCATATAATCACCTCAATTAATTCTATATCGGATAACGCTATAGAACCATCACTGCAATATGAATATTCAAAGCTATCTATGCTAAATCTAACAGCTACGTCAAAAGTAAAATCAGCAGTTAAAGTTGCATCTTGTCCTAAAGAATTCGGAAGTGTTATAGTGCCGTCATTGTAATCAATTATACCCATAGTCCTTACGTTATTAATATATAACGTAACGCTATTATTAACAGGTTTGGTAATCACTCGTTCATAAGGAGCAATAGCATCGCTATATATCTTCTTTAACTGAAATTTATTTAAATTACCGTCACCTTTAGCAATAATTTCGCTAATTCCTTTATAATCCGCATAATCCCTAAACCTAAAAATAAAGTTACTTCCACGTCTTGCTTTAAAAAAGCTATTAAATTGCTCAAATTCCGTATTACTTAACCTTGCGTTTTTTATCAAATATTTTTGACAGCCATAGTTGCGATCTAAATGTCTTGCTTCTCTACCTGATTTAGTTATAGCATGAGAAGTAGAAAATTCCGGCTTTCCAATCGCAAAACTTTCAATAAATTCCGGCATGCGTATATCGTGAAAATTCATAAGATACCTAAAATTACATGTGTGATGTCATTCCCGCGTAGGCGGGAATCCAAGAAAAATAAACACAAATACAGCAAATTTTTAAAATTAAAAGCTCGATTTATCTCGCTTTATGCTGGATTCCCGCTTTCGCGGGAATGACATTGTTTTTCTAAATTCTTTACAAGATCACTTAAAGCATCAGAAAAATCATCAAAAATACTAATTACTAACTCTACATTTTTTTCATTATAAGTATGAACGGTAATATTACGAATCTCAATAAATCTAAACCACTTTTTTGGATCAGAAATTAAACCGCTAATAGCGGCTTCTCGAAATATTTCTTTTAAAGTATAAGGTGTTTTACCTGCTTTCTCGCAAAAACGTTTCATTGTCTTCCAAGCCGCTTCATAACAAAATTCAAAAGCTTGAATACTACCTGCTTTATTCTGCTCAGTATCTAAATGTTTACGAAACTCCTCAAATTTATTGCAAGATTTTAACAAACTACTTATATCTAATCCTTCAATTAAATGCATTTTATACTCCTATTTTTTGCTTTAAATGTCACCCCGTGGCTTGACCACGGGGTCTAGTCTTTTTAAATTTTCCTGGATACCGTGGTCAAGCCACGGTATGACAGAGAGAGCCTTTCAATAATGTTTGATAATTCATTACCAGTTTTGTACTGACTAAGTCTTTGCTAGTTTGAAACTCTATTTTATTTGCTTTTATACCGGCAACATTTTCAAATGAGTGATGCTCTATTTTATCGCTTATTTTACTAGCAAGGTTCAGAGCAATATTACGGTTTTTATCATTAGTAAAAATACATATTTCAAACTCCAGCTGCATTATATTTTGTACATTAGTCGATATATTATTAACATTCAATATATTAACAAGTAAGAACGGATATTTTGCATCCTGAACAACGAAAAAATATATTTTGTTAATTTTAGTTTTTATTTCATTATCGTTTATAAGTAATTTATACAAACTTAGCTGAAAATTATAGATAAAATCATGATACATATATTTCCAACGCTATTATATTTAAAAATTTACTCTTTTCTTCAACGTTAATGGTTCGTTTAATTTCAAATTCTCGCTCTTTAAATAAAATACGCATTTTAGTAGTGATATTTTTTATAAATCTTATTCTAAATAAAAAATATCCTTCCGTTATTATATGTCCAAAGTTTATATTTTCTAAAGCAAGAAATTTACTGTCACATAGCGGTTTAATTTCAGCATAACTTGTCAATTTTTCTACCCATCTATCTTCCTCCATTCCCTCTCCTGCAATATTTTCTAAAAACTTAATTTGATGCTGAAAATTTTTCACGATTGTTTTTTGCATGTTTTTACCTTTTAAATTATTTCCGTCATTGCGAGGAAAAATTGAAAATTTTGACGAAGCAATCTCATGAGATTGCCACGCAGCCTACGGCTGCTCGCAAAGCATCGTTGCGTGGATCGATTCTCCCTTTGTCATCCCGCGACTTGATCGCGGGATCCAGTTTAAAATACTAAATTATTAGTATTTTAAGTTGTTTTTATGGATACCGTGGTCAAGCCACGGTATGACACTGAGCGCTTTTTTATATCCACGCAACAATGCCTGCTCGCAATGACGATCTACGCAGGAATGACAATGAATGCCGTATTTCCTAAATATGTATGCTCCTATAAGGCAAATATAAATTTTTTACCTCTTTTGATAGACCGATACAATTCGTAGCTTGACGATCATACATCTCGGCTATATGTAGCATTATTCCGTGTTTTATAGCATGCGGGATATTGTTTTTATCGTAACCGCTTATATATTCTACCGTCAGCTCTTCATTATTTAATGCTTTATTTAGAGTAAAAATATCCTGCTCAATCATATAATCATCCGCCGTTAAATCATTTTCTCGATTTTTAAATTTTTTTGTTATTTTTAATATTTTAAATATAGGATTATATTTTAATGAAAACTTCCCTTTTCCTGAGATATTACAAATAAACTTTATTTGTTTTGAGATAAAATTTAGCTTAGTAAAATTCTCTGCCGCAGTTATAGCAGCATCAATTAATCCGACTATTAAATCGTCATCATAACTTGCTTCCACCCGCATATAATTTTTCACCTGCTCTAAACTCCACACTTCTTGCGGAAATGTTTTTATAATTTGAAAATTATTTTTTTTGAACATATTAAGCCCTCGATGTCATTCTCGTTCTTTATGTCATTCCCGCGAAAGCGGGAATCCATTACTTTAAAGCTTTTTAAAAGCTCGATTTATCTCGCTTTACGCTGGATTCCTGCTTTCGCAGGAATGACATACAAGTATATCTAACCAAACACACCAATCTTAATAGCTTCCTGGTTTACCACATCACCCCCTACTCTTTTTACGGCATAAAACTTTACAAAAGGCTTTTCGGTATAAGGATCACGCATGATATTAATACCGCTTCTATCTACTATTTTATAACCTGCTTTAAAGTCACCTATCGCTATGCTATTTCCCTTTTTATCTATAGGAGGCATATCAGAGCTACAAACTACCGGTACTCCAAATATAGTTTGCTTAAAGGAATCTGATAGCGATTGCTGCCAAATAAAACGCCCCTGATTATCTTTAAGCTTTTGTACTTCCGATAAGGTAATACGATTCATTAGCAAAGTTGCGTTCGCTAAATATTCTTCCTTAAGGGAGTTTATAAAATCAAGCAGCCCATCGGCGGTAATTTTATTACCCATCTTAACTTTCTCAATTTTATCATGATCAGGTGATAAAATACCTCTAGGTTTTTTTATGCCGTCACCGTTTATAAACGCATTATTTTCCATTTTAACGAAACTATCACGTAATCTTTCACCTAACCAATTTTCAACTCTAATAGTTGCATCATCAAGTAATGCCTGGCTAGCTTTAGGCTGTGCATATAATTCATGAACGAAAATACGCTGCTGCTTTAACTTCGCTGCCGGAGTCTCTTCCCTTGCTTCTACCTCACCAATCCAGCCACTGCTAAATTTACCGTCCTCGCTTATTATATCAAGAGCATTCGTAGAAATCGTTTCAATTGAAGCTAGTCCTCTCATTGGGGATCTAGCATTTATTTCGGTAATGATACTGTTATATAAAGTCTGTAATATTAAAACGCCTCCTGCTTCAGTACTACTATTCAGAGATGATTTTTGCATAAGCCCATTATCTTCGCCTTTACGTACGTAATTAATAAAAGAGTTTTTTTGTTCCTGATCTTCTATATTGATACTAGTCGGCCTTTCGAGAATATTTTGTATATTATATACTTTTTCTTCTAACTCATTGATTTTACCTTGATATTTTACATCTTGACTTTTAGTAATATATAAAATTTTAGCACTTTGATTAGCAGGAAAAGTAACAATACTTATCTCTAAAAGCTCTGCTTCGGTAATTACTCTTTGCCTTGCATCATTATAAACAGAGTTTTTTATATAAAAGCCGATAGATAATCCGTCTATTGCTCCTTGCTTTATTAGCTCTATCGCCTCCACTCCTGCTTTGACCTTATTATTTATCACCGCTTCCATTTTTAAACCGTGATCATCTTCGGCAAGGTGCGTAATAATTCCGATAGGTTTTTTACTGTCATGTTGCCAAAGAAATTTTACGTTGTGATGAGAAGCATTTGCAAAAGCTCCTTTAGAAATTAAATCGTTATGATGATCGGCAATATTATAAACACTCGCATAGCCGATAATTACTACCTCATTATCGGTTACGGATTTTATTTCCATATTGTCGAAAGTTTGATTGCTGTAGATTATTTTTTTCATATATTTATTACCTATTTTCCGTTGTCACCCTCTGACTTGATAACGGGGTGCATTAAGATAATATAACTGAAAAAATGCTAGCACTAAGGGAGTAAAAGAAATAATTTATTAATTCTAATTAATGAAAATTAAAATTATTAATTTAAATTTGACTATTATATAAAGAAATATTATTATTTGTTCTCAATAAAAATAAGAGAGATTTTATGACTAAATCTAAAGAAACTAATCCCTTAAAAAATGCCATATTTAATGCTATTAAGCACAAGGATGCTAATGCAGTTAAAATGCTTTTAACTGATGCAAATCCCCACCGCTTAGCTGAAGTTGTATCTGATAATCTATATTGGGCTTGTGTAAAGAAAGATGAAAAGATAGTTGAGATGTTACTTCAAAAAGGGGCTAACCCTAATATCTCAGTACAGGGCAGATTGCCTTTGCATAAAGTTTGTGCAGATGGTAATAAAAATATAGCTGAAATGCTTCTCGCTGCCGGTGCGAATTTTAATCATATGGATGAGGATAGTGGGATTCTTTTCGAGAAAATTGGGGGTACAGAGTTATGGTTTTTTCTTGAGTTGGTAGAAGGATGCCGCAAAGGGGATTTGAATTTTATTTATAACGGGGCCAAACATATAAACAAACCAAGATTAATGAAATTTATAGATTGGAAAATTTCAATAAAGCCTTCAGATATTTACTATAATAGTTCTGAAGTTTTCCGCAATCATTTAAAAGATGTTCGTAATTTAAAAACTTTTGTAGAAAAAAATAATAAATCAATATTTACTTCTGAAGAAAGAGAAGAAAATCTAAAAAAAATAGAGGATATGAGTATATTAACGCTCATTCTTCCTAACAATATTATAATGAAAGTAGAAATAAAAGAAGTATCTGCAATTACAGATGATTTTGTACCTTCTCATGACTATTTAAAAGTAGTTCCGGTTGAAGTATTAGGGGGAGACAATCCGCATATAGGAGAGTAACCTAGTTATAACTTTAGTTCCTTCATTAAGATATCAAACATTTACTATCATCATTAGAGTTTATGTCTATTAAAGGTACTTCTTCAAGTTTTTCGGCTTCTTCTTCCGGCATTTCAAAAGATAATAATGTTGAATAAGAATATTCAAATTTACAAAAATGCCATGTTTTATCAAATTGCTCATTGCAATCGTTTATAATTTTTTTTTAATATCATCACCTACGTATTTAAAATTAGGATAATAAAATAACATATTAGAAGTGATAGTAATAGCGAGACTATCTAGCTGTTTTTCTAAACACTTAGTATTAGTAATGATTCTTAAAGGAGTATTTTGGCATGATTTATATCCAAGTTTTTGACCTATCAAGATAATATAATCACCAAAAACTAAATCCGGTAAAATATCGTAAATAGTACCGCTATAATAGAGCTGAGATAGAGGCAATATTGCCTCTTCTTCACCAAGCAGCATAGCACAGGTAAAATTTTCTACTGCATTCTCAAATAGCAAATTAATTGCTTTTTTAGCATAGGAAGGCCACTTATTTTGAAAGGCAAAAAACATTTCCTGTTGCCTTAAACCTTCTTTAAGCAATTGATTTACCGGTGATAAATAAAAGATTTTATTGTTTTTTATAGAATTAAACATTTGACAAAGCAATTATTATTTTTTTCTGTACCTTCACCTAACACAAGAGCTTCTGTTTGTTGTGTGGTATTAAATTCTGTTTGCTGAAATTGAGCAAGCATAGTAGGCGTGATTAAGGGAGGAGGTTCTTTATTATCAGTATTATTATATTTTGTCTGTTCATTTACTTTAGAAAGCAGCACTAACACGCTTAAACTATCATTTTTTTTAAGCTTATCTAATGGTCCACTTAATTCTAACGATGTATCAGCCTGCGTTAATAGTTCCGGAGTATTAGATTCGTTTTGTGACATATTATCTATAATACCAAATATGTCTTTTATTTCAGTATCTTTTATACATTCAATAATAGCAGATTCAGCTTCCTTTTTTATTGTGTCGGTTATTTCTGATTTATATTTTGAGCTAGAAATTAAAATAACTTCAGTACATTTTACAGCCAAAATTCTAAGTTTTTCTGGTAAAGGATTATCACTTTTATAATCCGAAACCATACAATGTTGATCACCGCATTTTTTTCCTATTGAAAGAATAAAATCTCCCTTAATATCATCTTTTTCAACTGACCAGCCGTTATAGTAAAATTGAGATAAATAATAGGCTGCACCGCTTTGACCGCAAAAGAATACTTCTTTTAATTGTTGATATAATCCACTTATAATCTCTATATTTTTAGCGGTTATTATTAATTCATTATTTGCTGATCGAATAAGCGGTCGGTTGATGTCATCTAAATATTGTTGTTGTGCTTCTCTAAACATTTCATCAGAAGTTAATTTTTTATCTTGGTTATTCATCATTATTTTTATCCCTTTATTTTTTTAAGATATGGTGCAGTTTGTTGCTGCATTGATTAGGTCATAGTCATCTATTTTATTACATTTTATATCCGTGTCATCATTATGAAAGCTTTTTATATATTGATATTCAGGCACTTTTATATGCGTAACTTGTTCGCTTTCAAATTTCTTGGCATTTTCTGAATTTTGATGTATAGATTCCCGAATCTCTAGATTAGTAAATTCCATTGGGTTTTTTCTACATTCAAAATCAATTTCATCGGCAATTAATCTATATTTAGGTAAAACTTTCTTATTAATAGCTTCAATCATACATTTTATATTATTAAGAACTAAACATTCAGGAGTCGTATTATTAAGATATTCTATTTTTGTATTTATAATAATTTGAGCGTTTGCTACAAGAGTAATATTAGTAGATTTTGAGAACTCAGAAATATTATCTAGCTTTAAATTTTCTATGTAATATTTTTGAACAATAGTTATTAAATTACTTAAATCCGGTGCATTAATTTCAAAATTATTTTTTTTGTTATAAGATTTTTTTAAGAATTCACAAGCATCTTTACTGCCTAAAATCATCGCCCCTTGGAAATATAATATAGATTTTATATATATTTCTTGTTGTTCATTTTTTTCTTTTAATGATGAGGCTTGATTATAATATTTTATACCTTCTTCATATAAATATTCAGGGGTTAGTGTTACAATTTGTAAATTTTTAACAGTAGTTTCTTTCATAATCCATATCCCTATAATATATTACACGAACTATCTCCTGAGGTTATTACCTCATCTCCGTCTTTAGAATAGTTTTCTGGTACATATATATATGGGAAGTTATTAAGAGTAAGATTAAACTCTTTAATAATTTTATCCTCATTAACTGCGAAAGGATTGTTGCTATTTTGCTTTTGACATATTTCAATAGTTTTTACGTGAGTAACAACACTTGGTTTTAAAAATTTTGCATTAATATCTCCTGACAATAAGGAAGTATTTATACATTTTTCATTCTCAAGTTCTCTTCCGACCAAGACCATAATATCTCTAAATTGTGTTATATTTATATTTTGCAGTTCATAATCAGGTATTTTTTTTATTACTTCGTCATATAGTTCTACTAAACCTTCAGATGCGTTATTATTACCGGTAAATAATGCACATTTAAAAGCTTTTTCAATTTTTAAGAAATCCTGTGTTAAAGTACGAATATTATCAGAAGAAAGATTTTTAAATTCCTTTAATTGCTCGTATGCATTTTGTAAAAACGCTTGAGACACATAACTTGAATCGTTATTCTCTTGGGGCATATATTTATTACCTTGTTAAATTAGAGCTTAAGTAATGGTTAACAATAGTTAAACCAATAATTTAAATTTAGTAATATTTTTGCTAAAAGGAAAGTTCGGCAGTAGAAAAAGAGATTATTTTTTTGGAAGGTAGTTGTAATATTATTCTACCGATATTATCGATATCTTTAAAAAGACCGGTTACTATATCATTTTGATGCTTAACGGTAATATTTTCATGTAACTTATAGGCATGTTCTAACCATTTTTCTCTAATAAAAGAAAAACCGTTATTATCCCAAATTTGATAGTATTTTTCAAAATTCTCTATTAATTTTTCAAGTAAAGCTTGCGGCTCTATAGGCGGTAGATTTTCGCTTATTAAGCTAGTAGTAGGCTGGTCGATATCATCAGGGTGATAGGTGATATTAATACCGATACCGATAATAATGTAATAATTATTTTCTACTTTAACAGATTCAAGAAGTATACCGGCAATTTTCCGACCGTTAATTAATACATCATTCGGCCATTTTAGCTTCACACTGTCATCCCGTGGCCCCGCCACTGGATCTATTTTATTGGATCCAGTGGCGGGGCCACGGGATGACATAGTATCATAAACGGCAAGTGCTACAACAAAAGATAATTGCGGTAGTAATTCTAGCTCTTTATCAGGCTTTATTAGTAAACTTGTATGTAAATTACCGGAATTAGATCGCCAGTTTTTACCGCTTCTACCACGTCCATTAGTTTGAGATTTGGCAAGCACGACATAATTTGACTCGACTTTACCATTCTTAGCAATTCTCATAGCTTCAGAACTTGTACTATCTATTTCATCAAAAACAACTAGTTTAAATTTACTTATGTTCATTTTTTAGTAACCGTCATTGCGAGGAGCGAAGGGTGTTGTTGCATGGCTCGTTTTATGTCATTCCTGCGAAAGCAGGAATCCATCATAAAGCGAGATAACCTCCGCTTTTAATTTCAAAAATTTACTGTATTTATGCTTTTTTTAGATTCCTGCTTTCGCAGGAATGACATAGGGAACGGGAATGACATAAAAACACCTAATCACCCCCTACTCCTCTGACTGCTAGCTACCTCATGTTTGTTTTGAATTTTTGGTGCTTCGCTTTTACTTTTGGTTATAAAGCTTTCTAAATCTTGTTTAGTAAATTTAAACTTAGCAATATTTTCATCAAAGGTTTTAGTCTTGTCAAATCTTGCATCTTTATTTTTATCTATTCCAAGCACCTCAATGAAACTATCTTTTATTTTACTTGAAGCGGTAGGATCATTTAATGTATGCAGCAAAGCTTTCAATGAGTTTGTATCGGCTTTTAACGTATTATTACGACTAGTAGCTGCAATAATTACATATTCTTTAAGGTCCTTTTGCAGTTCTTTTTCGTTTAATGCTCCGGTTTTACAAAATGATAATAGCATTTTTGCTTTATCATTATGATTTTCAATAACACCATCCTGCCATTTAGAATTATTGTTTTCCTTTGACGGAATAAACATTTCTAATAATTTAGCTCCAAAAGTTTTATGTAAATTTTTATTATCATAAACTTCATAAACATTTAGCAGAAATTTTTGATGGTCAAATGTTTTATCGGTTTTTTTTCCTAGTTCATGATTATTTAAATATTCTCTAGTTTGGCAATATCCTTTAATATGCAAATAATCAGAATATTTTTGTGCATCTTTGAAATCCAAAGTATCTATTCCGGCAGTATCTAAAACAACAGTGTTTAAAGCATTTTCACGTAACTGCTCATTAGTTTCTTTTAGAGTTTCGGTATATTTAAATTTTCCTCCTACTTTTGCAAGCGTCTTAAATAGTACATCAGCTAAAAACTTTACGATATCACTTGGGCTTTCAAATTTTTTTGCACTATATATAGCAATATTAGCATCAGCTTCCATTCCAACTCCAAAAGCCATAGCTAGAGTCCTACCTTGCTTTTTAGCTAAGGTAATCTCCTCCATATCATCAGTTACTTCTTTTGTATCAAATTCCGGTTCATTGCCTTTAAAATATTTTGTTGGTATATTATCTCTATATCCGCCGTCGACATATTTTTTACCGTCAATTTCTACCGGCTCAAAAACAATAGGGATAGAGGCAGAAGCACGGCAAGCTAAAGCAATTTCAACATCAGGGGTATCAACGCTACTGAAAATAGTTAGCTCGCTTGTCTCTTGCTGAGTTGCCGTAATTACTAAATCTTTATACTGCACTGGATCGTATTTTCGCAGTAACGCTATATCTTTAAAGTATATTTTTCCGTTTTCTTGATATCTTTTTCTTAATTCATCAAGAACTTCATCCCCTTTAACGTTTACTATATCTGATCTCTGTAAAAAATTTCCTATATTTTCTTTAATAACAAGATCTAATAAATCATATAAAGGTTTACCGTCTTTATTTAATTGTACTATGCCGGCAGAAAATCCTTTTTTTCCTAGTAAATCTTGTAAATTTGTATTTTTAGAAATTTCTTCAAATCGCTCCGGTTTCGTTCCAAGAGCTACCACTGCGGCAGTAATAGCACCGGCGGAAGAACCGGCTACAGCTTTAACATTATCTAAAATACCGGCTTTTTTTGCTGCCTCATAAGCTCCGGAATATATCGCTCCCTTAGCTCCCCCTCCACTAAAAGCTATATATTCGATAGGAGCTTTCTGTGCTTGCTCTAACTCCTGCAATGTTTTTGTTTGATTACTAGAAGATTTTTGAATTTTTTCTAGGTCTTCTAATTCCTCCAATATATCAGATTGCTCATTAACTATAGGAGTTTTTGACTCTTGCTTCAGATTATTAATAATAGGATGCTTTCTTACCTTTATATCAGCCATAGTCTTACTTAATTAAATTATCTTCTACAAACTTCCAGTTAATCATATGCTTAATAAATATGTCAACATAATCAGGACGTTTATTACGATAATCAATATAATACGCATGTTCCCAAACATCGCATGCAAGAAGCGGCTTCATACCGTTTGCTATAGGAGTGCCGGCATTAGCAGTTTTTATAATTTGTAACCTATTATCGTGATATACAAGCCATGCCCAGCCACTACCGAACTGCCCTACTGCCTCTTGTTTAAATTGCTCACAAAATTCTTCAAAGCTACCGAAATCTTTATTAATTTGTTCTAATATTTTACCGCTTGGCTTACCTCCGCCCTGCGGCTTTATTGAATGCCAAAAAAAGGTATGATTCCATATTTGGGCTGCATTATTAAAAATAGCGGCATTTGAGTTTTGTGATGACCATTCGATTATTTCCTCTAAATCTTTCTTTTGTAGTTCTTCTTTATCTGAAAGTAGTTTATTTAGATTTTGTACATAAGCATTATGATGTTTACCATGATGATAATCGAAAGTCTCGTGAGTAAAATGCGGTTTAAAACTCTCTTTATCATAAGGTAAGTCAGGTAAGACAAACGGATAAGAAGTTTGATTAGATTTGTTGCAATAGGTCATAATTATTTTCTCCTAGATTGGTTTTTATACTGTGTCATACCGCGGCTTGACCGCGGTATCCAGTTAAGAATACTAACTTATTAGTATTCTTAGTTGTTTTTATGGATCCCGTGGTCAAGCCACGGGATGACAATTGGATAGCAACTTATAAAAATCGGAAGCTAAATAAAGCGATCCGGTTATTATAATATTTGCTTTATTATTGCCGTTTATCTTCTTTATATCACTAATCGCTTCTTCGAGTGAGTCGCTTTCGCTAAAATCAATACCGCTCTTTCTGCTTTCCAAATTTATTGTTTCTGCACTATAGCTTAATGGTTCGGATAAAACTTTAACACCGTAACCTTTAATTGTCAAACCCTTAAAGTATGAGCAAAATTCCTCGACATTCCTATTTTTAGTCATACCAAGTATTAAATATATCGGTGATTTTAAATTATCACGAACCCAATTTGCCAAAACTTGAGCTCCGCTATTATTATGAGCTGCGTCTACCCAAATTTGAACATTATCACCTATTAATTTGGAGTATTTTTGTGGATCGATTTTTTCAATTCTTGCAGGCCAAATAGTATTTTGTAGTCCCTTAGAGATAATTTCATTACTTATATTAAATTGTTTATTTATCAAACTTATTAAAGCAATAACGCTTGCAGCATTGATTAATTGATGATCGCCGGCTAAAGAGGGAGCCGGAAATTCATAGGTAAAATTTCGTGATGAGTAGATAAATCCGTTGTCCGTCTTTTTAATACCGAAATCATATTCATAACAGAAACTAGGTACTTCTAGCTCTTCAGCCTTTGCAAATAATGTTTCATAAACTTCCAAGGTCTGCATACTTATAACGCAAGGAACGAACCGTTTCATGATACCTGCTTTCTCAACTGCTATTAGAGGTAATGTATCACCCAGCATATTCATATGATCATATGAAATAGGTGTAATTAAAGTAATTAATGGCTGCCCTATTATATTTGTTGCGTCTAACCGTCCGCCAAGACCCGTCTCTAAAATTAGTATATCGGCTTTAGTATTTGCAAATGCCAGAAACGCTGCTGCCGTAGTACCTTCAAAGAAGCTAGGTTCGATATTAAATTTTTCGCTTGCTACCCTTACCTGCTCGCAAACCTGCCATAATTCATTATCTGAGATTTTCTCGCCTGCTATTACGATTCGTTCATTAAACTCTAATAAATGAGGAGATGTATAGCAATGTACCTTATAACCAGCAAGCGTAAAGATGCTT